>QHOX01000226.1:0-930 GCA_003219465.1 Verrucomicrobiota bacterium
AAATCGCCGCGCCGGGAACCGTCAAACACGTCAACCCCGGGGAGAGCATCGCCGTGAATGGTTGCTGTTTGACGCTAACTTCGTGCCGCAGCGATTGCTTAAGCTTCGATTTGCTCGAGGAAACAATCGCTTGCACAAACCTTAACGATTTGCGGCAGAATAGCCCCGTCAATCTGGAGCGCGCGTTACGCGCTGACGGCCGCGTCGGCGGACATTTCGTTCAAGGCCACGTTGATTGCGTCGCGCCCATTATCGCCTTCGATACGAAAGGCGCAGACTTTCGACTCGAAGTCGAATTGCCGGAAAACTCCAGGCATTATGTGGCTTCCAAGGGTTCGATCGCCGTCAATGGAATCAGTCTTACCGTTGCGGAAGTTCTTCCGAGAAGCTTTGCGGTCTGGATCATTCCCTACACCAAGCGTCATACCAACCTTGATCGTGCAACCATCGGCGATCTCGTAAATCTTGAGTTCGACGTTCTCGCCAAGTACGTCGAGAGAATGGTTACGCCGTTGGTGACGAAAGAATGATGGCGCATCGCTCGATCAAGCGGCGTCCGCGGGTTGTCGGCGTGATCGCATCGCGCGCCGATCTGGAGCGGGCCGTGCGGATGCGCAGGCCGCCGGATTTATTCGAACTGCGCCTGGATCGTCTCGCGGGCATGGCCGATCAAGTGGAAAACGTGTTACCGAAGCTGCGAACGCCGCTCATCATCACAGCACGAGATCCGCACGAAGGCGGCGCTAACAAACTTCGGCTGCGGCAACGGCGGGATCTGCTCGCTCGATTTTTGAACCACGCCGATTATATGGACGTCGAGTTACGTTCAGCCCGTGCGCTGCGGTCCTTACTCACGTTGGCCGGAATGAAAAACGTCCGGCGAATCATTTCATTGCACTATTTCAAAAAGACAACTAGTGCGCGAATCTT
>QHOX01000226.1:970-7678 GCA_003219465.1 Verrucomicrobiota bacterium
GCGCGAGGCCAGATCCCAAGCCGCAGATATTTTCAAAGTCGCCACGCGCACTGACACGCCGACGGAGCTCGGACGTTTGGTCGAGTTCATGACAAGCAGCCGTTTGGATCTCGCAGTTGCCGTCATGGGCATCGGCAAGCTCGGCGCGATTTCACGTGTCCTGCTCTCGCGCGCCGGCTCGGTCCTGATTTACGCATCGGTCGGTGCGGTCACCGACGTCGAAGGACAACTGTCGCTGGAACAACTCCGCGCGTTGGGCTTCGGTCCGTGAAACTGGTGAACCGCTCGAGTCTATTCACCCTGGACACTTGCCCTTTGCCCGACGCGTATAAGGTACAAGTGACAGTACGCCATGTCCTCATCCGTGACTTTACCCGAGCAATTACCCGTGATGCCGCTTCCGGGAGCAGTGCTGTTTCCACATGCGCTGCTGCCGCTTTACATTTTCGAGCCGCGGTATCGCAAGATGCTGGAGCACGCGCTTCAACGGCATCGCATATTTTGTGTGACGCTGATCAAGCCGAGCTGCCAGGATTGGCATGCACCGGAAGATTTTTTCCATCTCGCCACCGCCGGATTGATTCGCGCATGTGTGGAACGCAGCGACGGCACGTCAAATTTGATCCTGCAAGGTCTTCAACGTGTGCGCTTCACCAGTTTCGAACAGGAGAAGCCGTTTCCGATCGTCAGCATCGATACTGTAGAATCGCGCGATCCGACTAGCGTCGAGACCGAGGCGCTCGGCGCAAAAGTGATCGAGCTTTATGGCAGCCTAAAGCACGATCGCCGTCAGCTTCCGGCAAAACTGGATCGGTATCTTTCTGAATTGCGCGATCTGGAAATGCTGGCGGACCTTATGGCTTCGACGTTTGTGAACGATCCATTGCGACGGCAACGCCTGCTTGAAGAACGCTCGCTCAATCAGCGCCTCCGTTTTCTCATCAGATATTTACGCGACGAGATTGGCAACGCCGCCGCGTAGGTAGGGGCGATTGACCTCAATCGCCTGTTTCATTGCGTGATCACATTCGCGAGGGCGGTTCGGGTGAACCGCCCCTACCGGGCAATCCGCGCATATTCTTCCATTACATAACGGTCGGTCATTCCCGCGATGTAATCGCAAACTGTGCGATGCAATCCCTCCTTTTCGACTCGTCGCATCGCGCCCTCGCCCAGCCTGTCGGGATCGGCAAGGTACGCTTCAAAAACGCCCTGCAGCATCTCGCAAGCGCGCCGGTTCACCTCCGCCACGCGCGGATGGTAATAGACGTTTTGATACAAAAATTTCCGGAGTGCCCGATTCGCTTCGGCCAATTCATCGCTGTAACGAATAAGCGGCGCGGTTTGCCGGCGCACGTCGTCTGCAGTCTGCACGCCTGATTCGGCAATCGATTCCGCGCTGCTCGCAACCAGATCGTGCACTTCGCGATCAATGATGTCGCGAATAATTAGCTTGTGCAGCTCCGGTTCGAACGCGCCCTTGTAACGCGCGAGCACTGCGCGATGACTTTTATGCCAGACCTCGTTCTCTTCCAATCGGCCCGGGGTCAAGATTTCAAAATCAACCGCGTCATCGAGGTCGTGACTGTAATACGTGATCTCATCCGCCAGATCGGCAACTTGTCCCTCCAGCGATGGACAATCGTATTCTTCCCCTGCCGGAGTGGCGAATTTGTAAGGTCGCTCATGCTTCCGCAGACCTTCACGCACTTCGAATGTCAGGTTTAATCCTGGAAAATTTGGATATGGCGTTTCGAGCAATTCGACCACACGCACACTCTGACGATTGTGATCGAATCCGCCGTGGTCGCGCATGCATTCGGCCAGCATCTCCTCGCCAGAATGTCCAAAAGGCGCATGGCCGAGATCGTGTCCGAGCGCGATTGCTTCCGCCAGATCCTCATTCAGCCTCAGCGCGCGCGCGATAGTGCGGCTGATCGACGCTACTTCGATCGAATGCGTCAGGCGCGTGCGCAAATGGTCGCCGGTGCCGTTGAGAAAAACCTGCGTTTTGTATTCCAGGCGGCGGAACGCGCGCGAATGAATGATGCGCGCACGATCCCGCTGAAATTCGGTGCGATAGGCGTGACTGGGCTCAGAGTGTTTCCGCCCGCGCGATTCGCCGGATTTTTGAGCAACAGACGCGAGCGCTGTGCGCTCCCCCTCCTCCATTTGCTCGCGCGTCTTCCATTTTGCGCTCATTTATCAAGAGTGTAGAGGAACCCTGCCACTTCGGCTAGATCAGCTGGACGAAAGAGGGTTTCGAATTATTTGTCGATTCACCTATGAAAAAACGCGAAAGGAAAAAGCTCACTCCCGAACGTCTTCAGCAGTTCGGGTTTGCTTACGCACCGCCGCTGATCATCAGCGCGGCTGTGAACAACAAGGTTTTTGATACGTTGGAGGGCGGAGCGAAGACGGTTGAGCAAGTAGAAAAAGAAACTGGCGCGTCCGCGCGAGGCTTGCGCGCAATCATGGACGCGCTTGTCGGCTTGCAATTGCTGAAAAAAGATCGCCAATCAAGATATTTTCTGACGCCAGAGAGCCAGGCATTTCTTATCAGCGAAAAATCGGGTACCCTCGCCGGATTTTTCGGATTGATTTTGCCGGTAATGACTTCGCGGTGGCTGCGGCTGACCGATATCGTGCGCGACGGGCGACCGGCGGTCGCCGTGAACCAGGAAACCGAAGGCACTGAATTCTTCAGTCAACTCGTTGAGACGATCGTCCCGATGAGCTATCCCGGCGCGCAGAAGCTTGCCGATCACCTGAAAGTCGCGAAGGCCAAGGAGCAAGTGCGCGTTATCGATCTTGCGGCGGGTTCCGGGATCTGGGGAATCGCGGTGGCGCAGAAGTCGCCGCGAGTGCGGGTGACGGCAGTCGATTGGGCTGGGATGATTCCCACAACGAAACGCATCACGCAAAAATTTGGTGCGCGCGATCGCTTCGACTTCATCGAAGGCGACCTGTTGGAAGCGAACTTTGGCAGTGGCTACGATGTCGCGACGCTGGGGCATATTCTGCACAGCGAAGGCGAACAACGTAGTCGTCAGTTGCTCAAGAAAACTTTCCGCGCTTTAAAATCAGGCGGCACAATCGCCATCGCAGAATGGCTGGTAAATGATGATCGCACCAAACCGCTTCCCTCGCTGATGTTTTCGGTGCAAATGCTCGTGAACACCGAAAAGGGCGACACGTTCAGCTTTAACGAAATCAAAAAGTGGCTGGAGGATGCTGGCTTCAAAAAAGTGCGGAAACTCGAAGCGCCTGGGCCATCACCGCTCATTCTGGCAACAAAACCGTCGTAGTGGCGTATTACGAATCTGCTTCTCATCCGCGCGTCGAAGTGTTTTGATTCGCGAGATGAAAAAAACGAAAACGAAGTCGCGCTCAGAAACAAAAGCCCGGCCCGCCGCGAGAAATTCTGAGCGAAATGTGCCCTACCGTAAACCGTCGCTTCGCAGCGATGCATTCGCCAGGGCCCTGATCGATGCAAAAGCGTGTCTCAATGATTCTGAAACTCTGTTAGCGCTTTTCAATGATGCAGCGAAAAAGGCAGCGGCAGTGCCGAGGGAGCCCTTCAAAGAATATTGGCCTTATCTGCAAACGATGTTGCGCTTGATTCGCGCCTACCATCGCGGCGAATACGATCAAGTCCCCGGCAATGCACTTCTGTGGATCGTTGCTGCTCTCAATTACCTGATCGATCCCTTCGATTTGATTCCGGACGCGACGCCGGTCCTCGGTTTCGTCGATGATGCAACCGTGATCGAATTCGTCACCGACAAAACCCGTCAAACGCTGGACGATTTCATGATGTGGGAAACCGCCGCAGTGTAGCCGTTGCCCTGTGGGCGACGCCATTTGTGCGAACCGCTCGCATCGAGGAGGCGCTTCGCACAGCGAAGCGGCGGCAGATTTAGACCATCAGCAGCGCTGGGTTTTCCAGCAGGTGTCGCAATTCCTTCAGATATTCGGCGCCGAGCGCGCCGTCGATGACGCGATGGTCGCAGCTCATCGTGATGGACATGCGATGGCCGACCATCATTTGATCGCAGTCGTCAACGACTGGGATTTTTGCGACCTTGCCCACGGCGAGAATGAAGCCTTGGGGCGGATTAATGACAGCCGAGAAACTGTCGATGCCCATTCCGCCGAGATTTGAGACGGTGAATGTGCCGCCCTGAAATTCTTCCGGTTTCATTCGCTTGTTGCGGGCCCGATGCGCCAAATCCTTGGCTAACGCGCTGATCTCGCGAAGCGATTTGTCTTGCGCCGCGCGAACAACCGGTGTCAGCAGTCCGTCTTCGATGGCAACCGCGACGCCGAGATCGACGTCCGCGTACTGCACAATTGCGTCGTTGTCGAACGAGGCATTCACACGCGGCACCTTCACCGCTGCCATCACCGCCGCTTTCAAAACAAAATCGTTGACCGTAATCTTCGCGGCATCTGCGCCTTCGCCCGCGGATTTCAATTCCTCACGCGCTTCCATCAGCAGCCCCGCATTAACGTCGATCGTGAGATAAAAGTGTGGAACCGGGCCCAGACTTTCGACCAGCCGTTGCGCAATGATTTTCCGCATCCCCGAAAGCTGAATACGCGCGCGCTCACCGGTCTGTAGTGGCACCCGTGTCGGCTGTTTAGGCGCGGGCGACACGCCCGCCTCCACAGTTTTTGATTTCGCGGTCGCGCGGACGTCCGTTTCAGTGACACGACCTTCTGGTCCCGTGCCTTTCACGGTGGAAAGATCCACACCAAGTTCCGCTGCTATCCGCCGTGCAACAGGCGACGCCTTCACGCGTGCTTCTTCGGGTTTTTGTTCTCTCGCCCGAGGCTTTTGTTGCGTCGTCTCAGTTCGGGCGGCTGACACAGTCGCCCCTACACCTTGCTGCGGCGGCGGCGCGGTTTCTTTCTTTGGGGCTTCTGCCGGCGCAGGTTTTTCCGTTTCAGCTTGCGGCTTCTTTTCTTCTGCAGCTTCCGACTTTTTTTTCTGTTCCGGTGCTTCCTGTTTCGGTGCTTCCTCGCCTTCTCCGCGAATGAACGCGATTTTATCGCCGACATTCACCCTACCGCCTTCCTGGACATAAATTTCGGCGAGCGTCCCGTCCTCGGGTGACTCCCATTCCATGGTCGCCTTGTCTGTCTCGATCTCGGCGATTACTTCGCCGGCCGAGACTTGGTCCCCCTTCTTCTTCTTCCACGTAACGAGCGTGCCCTCGGTCATTGTATCGCTCAGTTTGGGCATCTGAATTTCAGGCATAACGAGAAGTGACCAGTTTGTTAGGCGTAGCAGACCTGTTTCACAGCGGCGAAGAGTTTTTCTGCGTTTGGCAGGACAGCGTGTTCCAAGTCTTCATTGTATGGCATCGGGACGTCTTCCTGGGATACGCGTAGAATCGGCGCATCCAGCTCATCGAAAATGTCTTTTTGAATTCGGTAGCAAATTTCTGCACCGACCCCGCAGAACGGATGGTCCTGTTCAACAATCACGACACGATGCGTTTTCGCGACAGAGTCGAAAATCGCCTTCTCGTCGAGCGGTTTAATCGAACGCAGATCAACGATCTCGGCGGAAACATCTTCCTCTTCGAGTTGAGTCGCGACTTTCAGCGCAATCGGAACAGTCTGCGCATAACAAACGACGGTGACATCGCTGCCTTCGCGTTTCACCTCCGCTTTACCCAGTGGGATAAGCAGTTCTTCATCGGGCGGCTCGACCATTCCCTTCGAGCTGTAAAGAAGTTCCGCTTCGAGGACCAACACCGGATTGTCGTCGCGCACTGCGGTTTTCAACAAACCTTTGGCATCCCTCGGAGTCGCGGGTGTGCAAACTTTCAGGCCGGGCACACTGGCATAAAAATTTTCTGTGGCGTGCGAGTGGGTCGCTCCAAGCTGATGGGCCGGGCCGTTCGGTCCACGAAACGTAATCGGGATATTGAATTGGCCGCCTGACATCATGAACATGTTTGGCGCGTTGTTCACCACCTGGTCGAAAGCCACCAGTGAGAAGCTGAACGTCATGAACTCGATAATTGGTCGCAGCCCGACCATCGCTGCGCCGATACCCAAACCGGCGAATCCGTTCTCGCTGATCGGGGTGTCGATGATGCGTCTCGGGCCAAAGCGCTGCAGCAACCCGGCGCTCACTTTGTACGCTCCCTGATATTCGGCCACTTCTTCGCCCATCAGGAAAACATTGGGATCACGCTCCAGCTCTTCAGCGAGCGCTTCATTCAACGCCTGGCGATACGTGATTTCTCTCACGACTTAGCTCCGTTGAAATACACGTAGTCGTAGAGTTTCTCGACCGGTAGCTCCGGACTCTCTTCGGCGAACTTTACTGCGTCCAAGACTGTTTGCTTCGCACGCTTGTCCAGTTGATCGAACTGTTCGTTCGTCAATTTTCCCTCGCGCGTAAGCTGCGCGCGCAAACGGATGATTGGATCATCAAGGCGATATTTTTCGAGTTCGTCCTTGGTTCGGTAACTTGCAGGATCCGACATGGAATGCCCACGATAGCGATACGTGCGCACTTCCAGAAACGCCGGATGCGGTTCTTTCCGGATCGAATCGGCAACCTCAGCGACTTTGTCGCGCACTTCGCGGAAGTTCATTCCATCGACGATCTCACCGGGGATATCGTACCCCTCTGCCCGATCGACGATCTGCTTGAGCGATGTTGATCGTTTCACCGATGTGCCCATG
>QHOX01000227.1 GCA_003219465.1 Verrucomicrobiota bacterium
GATGTGGACACGCCGGGACTGGAGATCGCGTATCGCTGCCGGTTCATGGGACTTCGAGCGCTTTACAACGCAGTTGTTAAGTTCACAGATGTTCGCGTCCCTCGGGAAAACATCATCTTTAAGGAAGGCGCCGGACTCAAGGTTGCGCTTATCACGTTGAATACTGGCCGCCTCACGCTTCCCGCCGCGTGCGTCGGAGTGTCCAAGCGCTTGCTGGAGATCTCACGCAAATGGGCCGCCGAACGCATTCAATGGGGTGTGCCTATCGGCAAACATGCAGCCATCGCCGGTAAAATTGCAGAAATGGCGGGCAGCGTTTTCGCCATGGAAGCGATGACGTTTCTCACGTCGTCGCTGCTCGATCGCAAATCTGGCGATCTGCGTATCGAAACTGCGATGTGCAAAATGTGGGCAACCGAAACGACGTGGCGCATTGCCGATGAGGCAATGCAAGTCCGCGGCGGGCGCGGGTACGAGACTGCGGCATCGCTGGCCGGACGCGGCGAGCCAGCTATCGCTGTTGAAAGATTTCTGCGCGATTGTCGCGTGAACACAATCTTCGAAGGCTCGAGCGAAATCATGCGGCTGTTCATCGCACGCGAAGCGCTTGACCCGCATCTGAAAGTTGGCGGCGCCATTTTCAACACTCAATTGCCCATGTCCGATCGAGCGAAAGCCGTTTTGAGCTCCGGAAAATTCTATGCCGGCTGGTATCCGCGACAGTGGTTGCCGAATGGCGCGGGAAAGATCGACAATTTGCACGCAACACTTCTCGGCCACGTCAATTACGCCGCGCGCAGGAGCAAGCGACTTGCACGCGGATTGTTTCACGCGATGGCGCGGTTCGGCCCGAAACTCGATCGCGAGCAACTCCTCCTTTCCAGATTTGTCGGCATCGCGACGGAATTGTTTGCGATCAGCGCGACGTGCTCATACTCGCAATGGTTGCTGGGCCGCGGTAAACCAGCCGACGAAATTCTTTCCATTGCGAATTATTTCTGCCGGTCGGCGCGCATGAGAATCGATCATCATTTCGCCGGCACCGCGCGCAACGCCGATAAACGCGGTTTCGATCTCGTGCAGGATTTGCTCGCCGGAAAACACGAACTGCTGCGTCAGGGCATTGTGTAGCGCCAACGGCGCTGGCTCATTTAAGCCTGGGGCAACGCCCCAGGGAGGAAATTTTCCAAAAACAAGCGCTGAAAGCGCGAATCAACCGTACTCTCGCGTCAATCCCAGACGTAGCGCTCATCGAACTGCACACCATGTTTGCTCAGCAACTCGCGGTATTCCTCCTGAAACGTTCGGGTGCGATGGTGCGCTGGTTGCTCCTCAACGTATTGTAGCACCGCGAGCTGACTCGGGCTCAACGAAAAGGCGCCATACCCGCGCTGCCAGAAAAAGCCTCGATAGTCAGCGTTAAGCGCTTTAAATCCATTTCGATGATGCCTTCTCTATTTCTTCGATGAAATCAGCCTGGGAAACTGTTCGCGGTAGCGTGGTGACAATGTCAACGTGATCAGTAACACCGCCGACTCGCACGAGTTCGGCGCCGAGGTTTCGGCAGACTGTCGCAAGGTAAGCATGCATGCGCGGCCGTACGTCTGAATCAAGCCAACCCTCGCGATTCTTGGCGCTAAAGATAATGTGAATAATAACCTTGCTCAACGATTGCGGCATGGTGGAATGATGACCGAGCGCGTGCCGGAAGCGAATCGCGCTTTCAGCGCTAATGAATCTTTCTTAACGAAACCCTGGGGCGCTGCCCCAGGTAGAGGTGAACGCTGCGCCTTTGGCGCTAAACAGATACTCTGCCTGTGCTCCGTTGACCGCGTTGGCGCGACAGATTACGATCTCGGATGAGTATCGCACCCGTCCTCGCGGAGACACCTTCGACTCGAAATCGCACGCCAAAGCGCGAAGCAGAAAAGCCAATAGCGGCAGCGAAAGTCCTTGAGACAATCGAGCAACACGTCTTGCTGGATGGTTTCAAAATCGTTGTCGATCTCGACAAAAGCCGCGGCTCATATCTGCACAACCGAGTCGGTAGCCGCCGCCTCATCGATTTCTACGGATTTTTTGGATCAATGCCGGTCGGGTTTAACCACCCGCATTTCGATGATCCGCAAGTACAGCGCGATCTGTTACGCGCGGCGAAAGTGAAAGTCGCAAACTCAGATATTTACTCAGCCGGCTACGCTGAATTTGTCGCGACGTTTGAGCGCGTCGTCGGCCTGCCGCCGCTCCAGCGGTATCTATTCATCGAGGGCGGCGCGCTTGCGGTGGAGAATTGTTTGAAGGCAGCGATGGATTGGAAAGTCCGGAAGAACATGGCCGCCGGTCGTGGAGAGCGCGGCACACAGGTTTTGCATTTCCGACGCGCTTTCCACGGGCGCAGCGGTTACACAATGAGCCTGACCAATACCGACCCGCGTAAGACGGATTTGTTTGCGAAATTTGATTGGCCCCGCGTCTCGTGTCCGTCCATCGATTTTTCGCTGCCCGAATCGAAACGCGAAGGGGACGTGATCGAGCGCGAACAGAAAGCCGAGCGCGAGATCCGCGAGTTCATCGAGCAACGCAACATCGACATTTGCGCCATTATCATCGAACCGATACAGGGCGAGGGCGGCGACAACCATTTCCGCGGTGAATGGCTGCAAAAACTGCGAACAATTGCCGACGAAAACGATATCTTGTTGATTTTTGACGAGGTGCAATGCGGCATGGGCGCCACGGGGCGCAACTGGTGCTGCGAACATTTCGACGTCTTACCCGACCTGATGGCGTTTGGAAAAAAAGCGCAAGTTTGCGGTGTAATGGCCGGCCCGCGTATCGACGAAGTGAAAGACAACGCGTTTCGGTTACCCAGCCGTTTAAATTCAACATGGGGCGGAAACTTCACCGATATGGTGCGCTCGACGCATTATCTGCGCATTATCGAGCAGGAACGTCTGGTTGAGAACGCCGGGAAGGTCGGCGCCTATTTCCTCGATCAACTGCGCGAACTGCAAACTGAAGAGCCGCTGATTTCCGCCGCGCGCGGTCGCGGAGTATTTCTCGCGTTCGATCTCCCCGATGCGAAAACGCGCGAAGAATTTTGGCACGGCTTCTTCGATCTTGGTGTTTTGACGCTTCGCTCTGGTGAAAACTCGATCCGTTTCCGTCCGGCGCTGGACATCACCGCAGACGTAATTGATGAAGCGATGGATCAGATGCGCAAGTACTACCGACAGCGGCGCAAATAAATATGCAATTCCGTCATGTTGAGCGAAGCGAAACATCTCGGATTCTTTTTGAGACGCATGCGAAACCACGATTATTGGGTGTACATTCTCAGCAATAAACATCGCACGACGTTGCACATCGGGATCACAAACAACATTAGTCGCCGTTTGTTCCAACACCGATACGGAGATGTAGGAGGATTTACGAAACGGTATCATCCGAACCGCGTCGTGTGGGTCGAGCACTTTCGAAACGTGAATGACGCGATCGCGTGTGAGAAAAAACTCAAGGGGTGGCGTCGCAGTAGGAAGATCGCACTTATTGAGCGAACGAACCCACGCTGGCTGGACTTGAGCGACGACTGGGAACAGCAGCCAAATGTTTATGACCGGCCACACAACGTTGAAGAAATGATCTGAGATTCTTCGCTCCGCTCAGAATGACAATGGCGTATTGTTTATGAAAACACCTTTCGAAAAACTGGGTCTCACCGACAACAACGCCGGCGTGTTCGATGGCGAATGGCGCGGCGGTGGCGCCACGATAGAAAAGATTTCGCCGATTGATGGACGCCGACTGGCAAGCATCCGGACGGCTGGCGACGACGACTATAACAAATCGATTTCGCGTGCGCATGAAGCCTTTCTAAAATGGCGCGTCACACCCGGACCGGTGCGCGGCGAGACGGTTCGCCGCCTCGGCAATGCGTTGCGTGAATTGAAACATGAGCTCGGCCAGTTGGTGACGCTGGAGACCGGGAAAATTATCGCTGAAGGCGAAGGCGAACTGCAGGAGATGATCGACATTTGCGATTTCGCCGTTGGCCAGTCTCGAATGCTTTACGGCCTAACGATTCAGTCCGAACGCCCGAGCCACCGTCTAATGGAACAATGGCATCCGCTTGGCGTGGTTGCGGTGATTACCGCGTTCAACTTTCCGGTCGCAGTCTGGTCATGGAACGCGGCGCTGGCCGCAGTCTGCGGTGACGCCACGGTTTGGAAGCCGTCGGAAAAAACGCCGCTAACGGCAATCGCGGTTACGAAAATTGCCGAGCGCGTCTGTCGCGAAACCGGCGCTGATCCGGCAATTTTCACCCTGGTGGTGGGCGATCGCAAAACGGTCGGGCAAAAATTGGCGGATGATCCGCGCGTTCCATTGGTATCGGCTACTGGCTCGACCAATATGGGATTTAATGTCGCCAAAGCTGTTAACGGACGGCTTGGTCGAACGATTCTGGAACTCGGCGGCAACAACGCGCTGATCGTCACACCGACCGCCGATCTCGATATGGCGGTGCAATCAATCTTTTTCGGAGCAGTGGGTACAGCGGGACAGCGTTGCACGTCCACGCGGCGCGTTATCATGCACGAGTCTGTTGCGTCGAAGGTTCGCGATAAGCTCCTTGGCGCTTACAACAGTTTGCCGATTGGGAATCCGCTCGATCGCAAGACTGTAATGGGACCGCTCATTGACAAACACGCTGTCGACATGGTGCTGGAGTCCATTCAGCGATTGAAAGATGAAGGCGGCGAGGTGCTCTACGGCGGCGAGCGACTCACCGTCCCCGGCGACTGTTACATGAAGCCGTGCCTGACAACCGCAAAGCCGGATTTTGAGATCGTGAAACACGAAACGTTCGGGCCGCTGCTGTACT
>QHOX01000221.1 GCA_003219465.1 Verrucomicrobiota bacterium
AAGACCGCCTTCATTTCTTCGGATGGCCGTGCAGATAATGGTCGAGATTCTCCGCGAGATCGGACGGGAGATCATCGGCCATCCCGATGAATTGCGAAAACTTTGGATTCAAGGCCGGTCGAGAAGCAGACTCCACCTCGATCGTATCCACCCGGACAGCCGTCCCATCCGGCAGATTAACTCCATCCGGCAACACGACTTTTCCTTTAGAGACTTTACCGATACAAGTCATGACCAAATAACCTAGCCCAAGCACACCATTCACGGAAGCTTTTTAACGCGCGGCCCGATCTGCCATTCTCCAGAACCAGCCCAGCATTGCGCAGATGAAACACCGTCTCGGCCAGCACGGGCTCGCACGCAAGAAGCGGCTCGGTAACCTGTTCGGAAACGCGCATTGCCCACCCGTGATGACCGTCGCGCGAGTTGGCCAACGCAACCAGATAATCGGTATCCGCGATACCGTTCACTTTTTCGAAAACCCCTTACGGGTTGAGAGATCGCGGTGTCCGTTACGGATGACTCCGGCGAACCGAACGAACTTCTTGGAGGTCCGATCGCCTTCCCGAGCCTGCTCCAAATGCGAGCGAATGAACTGCCCTTGCGAGACGCCCATTTGCGCAGCCGCCTGCTCAATCCAGCCTGCCAGCTTTTTTGTCGGACGAAAAGTAATTGTCTGACCCATATGGCAAAAATGTAAACATCGAGCTTCGAACTATCAATGAATCAGGACTGAAATTTAATCAGATCGCCGCGATTGACCTGGGAGCGACACGTCGTCAAAGAGCGCCCGGCCGGCGAACGATTTTGAAAGTTGTGAAACGGTCAGCATTGCGGAAAACGCGCAGCGCACAGCTTGAACTGAGCAAGTCCGCACCGCAAACGGTCCTTAACAGTCAATAGATTTTCTGGTCATGTTGAAAGTTTCAACCGGAATCTCAATCACACTTTCTTGACGTGAACGTCATATACGACGCAGTGTGAGAGGTATTGAGGGAAGAACTGTACGTTCGGCGTGATGCCTGTCAGCTGCGGTACCGTGATGAATGCAAACGGCACGATAAACGATTTGGTCGTCAGCGGCACGTAGCTGGTCTCGAATCGATTCGGATACACGACCTTGAGCGCGATGTGATACTGCTGGCTTGGTAATGGGTTCGCGAATCCGCGTATCTGCCCGACATACGTTGCCCCTGATTCGAGACCCGCAAGCCACACATTCATCCACGCGCCTACTGACGGAACGGGATCCTTGAACCAATGGATCTCGCCCGTGTCCCCGTAGACCCGAACGCCGTCGCCGCCCACTTCCAGCCACGCATCTCCGGCATTCATCGTGGCACCGGAGAGTGTGACATCGGTGATTGGACGTGGGACGAGCAAGCCAAGATCTAACTTCTCTCGAATGCCGCTCGTATAGATTTCGAGCGCCTTCTTCTGAGGCAGACGCGTCAGCGGTGTCGGCGTCAGAATTGGAGGCGTCAGCAGGTCGGAGATCGATGCCCGCGAGATCTTCTGGTCTCGTGGCGCGCGCGTCTTTTGCGGCATGCCAGCGAGACTAGTGATTGCATGAGTTTCGGTCAAGCATTGCGCGATGGATGAATGCTGAAACGCTCAAAGGAACGCATGAAAACTTCGGAGACTTAGAGTCAGGTCTCAACATTAACATTCCTCCAAGGAGCTTGCGTTTGGCCCGTCCATGATTCCGAGGGGCGAACAATCTGGATTGCAGTCGCACATCGCGGAGCGAGACGTTGTCAAAGAGCGCCCGGCCGGCGAACGATTTTGAAAGTTGTGAAACGGTCAGCATTGCGGAAAGCGCGCAGTGTTCCCTCGTTCGATGCCCGGTGCAACTGTTGGCGCGCGATCGGACATCGATTTATTCCAGGATCGACATCTTTATTCCCGCACACGGCAAATAGCGACCGAGGCTGGAGCGCAGCAGAAAACAAATCTTATATTTAGGTTTGACTCTGTCTTGGACTGTCAAGATCGCGGATTGCGTAGCGTCACTGGCGGATGTGTTACATTTGTTGCAGTGGTGAGATCTTAACACGTCGGGTACAGTAGGTCCTATGCCGCGCGATTACGTAGCTGAAATTCTCGACAAGCGAACACGAGTTCACCTGAGCGGCCCCCGATGGGAACGCTTTAATCGCCGAATTATGCCAATCATGCACGCGTCGGTGGAGCTTGCGAATACGAAAGCACTCACCGCGAAAACAAAGGCAGAATTATTTCGGTACTTCCCGGTCGCGATGGTAGCTGCGCTGGAGGGATTCTTCCGCATGGTATACGCAGATCTAATCAACACTGGCGAGCCGTACTCAGGAAGAGCTCAAGGTTTCCGAGATCTTAAATTCGGAGCGGGTCCGATCGTGGCCGTGCAGGGCAAGAAGATCAGCGCCGGAGAACTAATTGCTCACCAACTGCCGCACAATTCATTCGCTAACGTCGAAGCAAACATGAGCGTCTTGCTCGGAAAGACCTTCCGCTCCGCTATAACAATTGACGGAATAGCACCCTTCGCTGCTCTCGCCCGCGGTAAGAACTTTTTCGCAAGCATGGCTTCCGATCTCGCCGAAATGTTTCGCGTCCGGCATGTATTTTGCCACGAGTTAGCAACGAAGGTCACGTTGTCTCCAGCGCGCGCCTACCAGTTGTGTCAGGCTGGTGTGCTGCTGGCAATCATGACGGACATGTTGATGATGGAGCTACTTGACAAGGGGAAACCATTCCCAGTGATAAAGGGCTGACTTCCGAGCGCCTACACCGGTTTGCCGTGCGCGACTGCTGATGAAAATCCGTCGCTGCAATGTGGTCACGGTCTGAACATGTGATATTTAGACCAGCACGGTCGGTTTCATTTGATCAAAGACGTCTCGACGTCTATTATTGCTGCGCGTGAAGTATTCTGACCTGCCGAAGCGCAAACCAGGCGCAGTCCGTGATGCCATTATTGACGCGCTCACGTATAGGACACATGGAGCAACGATCGCGGAAATAACGCGAGAAGTCAGCGAACGTATCGGGTCGACGCCAGCATCGTCGATCCGGTCATACCTGCGGCTGAATACGCCTAAGCTGTTCGAAAAAATGGACCGCGGGCACTACCGAGTCCGCGAAGAAGCGCAGGGCGCGCTTCCATTGATGGATCAACGAAACGGATCTGTTACGTTGCGCGCCGCCGCGCCGCGCGAGGCATTTCGCTTCGGCAGCGCGACTCTAATTCACGGCGATTGTTTTCAGTGGTTGGCGACTGCGCAGACCAACAGCATCGAGGCCGTCGTTACCGATCCGCCTTACGGGCTTGTCGAGTACAGCGAAATCGAGCAAAACAAACTTCGTGAAGGGCGAGGCGGAGTGTGGCGCATTCCGCCTTCGTTCGATGGAAATAAGAGATCGCCAGTACCGCGATTCACCGTCCTCTCACGTGATGACATTGCCGAACTCGAACGTTTCTTTTTTTCGTGGGCGCGTTTGCTGTTTCCCGTCGTCGTTCCCGGTGCACACGTGATCGTCGCTTCAAATCCGTTGCTTTCATTTGTCGTTGCGAATGCCGTGACACGTGCCGGATTCGAACGGCGCGGAGAAATCATTCGGCTGACAATGACGATGCGAGGCGGCGACCGACCGAAAGCAGCACACACAGAATTTGCAGAGGTCAGTGTTATGCCACGGTCTATGTGGGAGCCGTGGTTGATTTTTCGGAAACCGATTGAAGGCCGTGTCCAAGATAATTTGCGGCGCTGGAAAACCGGCGGATTTCGCCGACCGAACAAGGATCAACCGTTTGGGGACGTGATAGCTTCAGCGCCGACGCGGAAACAAGAGCGCTCGCTTGCGCCACATCCGAGTCTAAAGCCACAAGGATTCATGCGGAAAATTGTTCGAGCGGTATTGCCGCTGGGCGAAGGGACTGTGCTTGATCCATTTGCTGGTGCAGGATCGACGTTGGCCGCTGCCGAAGCAGTCGGGTACCGGAGTATTGGAATCGAAAAGGATCCGCGCTACTTCGACGCCGCTTGCCAGGCGGTGCCGAAACTCAAGTCCTTGAAGGTGTAGCTGGATCTTTGTAGATCCAATTGCTGCGCAGCTTCAAAATACCTTCACGATGTAAAGTTGCAGTGCGCGTTCCAAGTTCACCGCGCGGATTTCTGCGAAAGTCTTCGATTGTGACTTGACCAAGATAGACTTCAGAAAAGGTCAACGGCCCACGTTGGCGCGCCGGTTCGGTCTCGTTGTCGATGTTGTAAACGAAAACCGTCATCCACTGATTCCTCGCGCCGTGCGTGTCGACTGCGCCTCCGCTTTTTTTTGTTGTTTTGATCTCAACGCCTTCAGTGCCCGCCTTGATCGAATCGTTGGGATAAACGCCTTTAACTAGCAAATCAGGATGACCGTTGAAATAATTGTTCTGCGTGAGGGCGCGTGCATGCTTCGCGATGCTCGCTGTTAACAGGTCAGACAGCAATCCGGACATGATTGCTGGCCGAACAAAATCGTCGAGCCGTTCCAATCCTTTCTCGAGCAGTCCCGTGTTTACGTCGTAGAACAGATCGTAAACATCCTGCATTGC
>QHOX01000222.1:0-2997 GCA_003219465.1 Verrucomicrobiota bacterium
TGTCGTGCCGGCCGATGGTGAGCACTTCGTCGACCGTGCGATCACCGATCACTTCGCGCATCACGCTTTCGGAAAGGTCGCGCAACGTTTTCTCCGGCTCGCGTGCGCCAAACAAATACATTTTTGGATCGGTAATCCGGTATTGAACCACCCATGGCACAAGCGCGGTGTTCAGATCGCCCGTGATCATCGTCTCAGTTTCCTCCGGTTGCGGATCGCCCTGATAAAAATTAGTTGCACCCGGGGTCGAAAAACCGAACTCGAGCTTCTGCAAACGCTGCGTAGGTACGATGTGGATTTCGTCGATGTATGGAATGGCATAGGTCAAACCCGGGTTCACGATGTCGTGGTAAGCGCCAAACCGTGTTCTCACCCCGACAGAGTTTGCGGGGATGGTCATGAACCCAAACAGCAGCGTGAAGAGCGTGGCCGCAATTCCGATGCAGGCGACGACGCCAACAATCAATCGCAACGGTTTAATGGGAAGATGTTCGGCAACGTCTGGCCTCGGCATTAGGTGTTTATTGATTTCAAAACCCGTCGGCGAGGGCAAGCTTTCAATTCAAGAACGGCGCGCACGGAGTGATGGACCCTACCATGCGCAGCGCGGATTTGGTAGGGCGGGCAGTCCTCTGCCCGCCGATTACTGTTCGGCAACGTCGTGAGGAGTCACGCGCCCTACCAGCTTGCTACATCGGAATCCATCGTTCCTTGACTGGATGCGTCTACGCTTCAAAACTGAACCATGAAAATCAAAAACACGATCTTGTCAGCGATCATGAGTGTTGCGACGTTCACATGCATGGCAGCAACAGAATCTCAAACGCAACCGGAAGTCGGTAAACCCGCGCCGGATTTCAGTCTCACCACCGGAGACGGTTCGCAGGTGAGCCTGAAAGATTATCACGGAAAATGGGTGGTTCTTTATTTCTATCCGAAGGATTTCACCAGCGGTTGTACCCTGGAGGCCCGCAATTTTCAGCGCGATATCTCGAAATACAGTGATGTCGGCGCAGTCATCCTCGGAGTAAGCGTCGACACCGCGCAATCCCACAAAGATTTTTGTGCGAAAGAAGGCCTCAATTTCAAATTGCTCGCTGATCCCGACGGTAAAGTCTCGACCGAGTACGGTTCGGTGATGGATTACAAAGGCCAAAAGCTGGCGGCGCGCAATACATTCATCATTAATCCTGACGGCGAGATTGCGAAGGTGTATACCGGCGTGAAGCCCGCCGAACACAGCGAGCAAGTGCTAAAAGATTTGGCGGAATTAAAGAAGAGCTAACCAGGCGCCTATATCCGAACGAGGGTGCCGCAACTGTCATCGACGAGGGCAAACGCCATCGATTGCAGTGCGGGCTAAGGGCACGGCCGGCGTGCTGGCGTAGGACGCGGTCTCGGCGTGGGTGTAGCCCTAGCCGTAAGTGACGAAGTAGGCACCGGCGGACCGGATTGGGCGCAGTATCTCCCGCCGCTGTTCAAGAAGAAGCTGCCATCATAGCCCCCACACAATCATCTCGCTACCGGTCCAGATAGCGGCTGAAAACGCCCTCGGGCTAGGCGCATTGGTGGTGGCGGTAACCGCCCACTGATCTGTCGTGGGGTTGTATCTGCCACCCGTGTTGAAAAAGCCGCTGCCCATGAAGTTGAACCCACCCCACACAATCATCTCACTTCCAGTCCAGACAGCTGCGTGAGCAACCCGTCCTTCGGGCGCGTCGGTCGTCGTGGTTTCAAGCCAACTATTGGTGGATGGGTCATACCTCGCGCCCGTATTCACGTCGTAGCCGCTACTGTAACCGCCCCATACGATCATTTCATCGCCGGTCCACACGGCGGTATGACCTAATCGTGGCTGAGTCTCGGTGCAGGTAGCGATCCAGCTGTCGGTGACCGGGTTATATCTTCCGCCTGTGTTCGAGTCAGAGTAGGCGCCGCCACCCCAAACTATCATTTCACGGCCAGTCCATACTGCGGTGTGAGAATCTCGTTCAGACGGCACATTGACGAGGCTAGTTGCCATCCAACTGTCTGTCTTCGGATTATACCTCCCGCCTGTATTAAGAAAGTTGCCGAAACCGAAATCACCTCCCCAGACGATCATTTCAACGCCAGTCCACACGGCGGTGTGAGACAGCCGAGGATCAGTGCGTTTGATGTGCTAACTGCTGTCCAAGTATCTGCAGCAGGGTTATATCTTCCCCCTGTATTCAAGACACCGTTGATGTTGTAGCCACCCCAGACGATCATTTCACTGCCAGTCCACACGGCGGTATGGCTCTTTGTCGCGTCCGCATTCATCGTGCTCGTCGCAGTCCAGGCGTCGGTGGCCGGAACGTATCTACCGCCAGTATTAGTAGCAAAGACAGAGTCAAGCTGACCGCCCCAGACGATCATTTCAGTCCCGGTCCACACTGCCGTGTGTTGGGTGCGGCCAGCCGGCCCGTTCGTTGTGCGCGTAGCTACCCAGGTGTCCGTTCCAGGATCATATCTTCCGCCGGTATTTAAGGTCACACCATATCCTCCGCCGAAGACGATCATTTCACTGCCCGTCCAAACTGCGGTGTGATTCTCACGGGCATCTGGTGCGTTGGCAATACTGGTGGGCATCCAAGTATCCGTGCTCGGGTTGTATCTGCCTCCAGTGTTTACATCACCTGGTGAAAAAGCGTTTCCACCCCACACAATCATCTCATTATCTGTCCAGACGGCCGTGTGCCACAATCGGCCGCTAGGCGCATTCGTGGTGCTCGTAGCTGTCCAAGTATTCGTGCTCGGATTGTATCTCCCGCCGGTATCCAAAGGATTACCGTTGTATCCGCCCCAGATGATCATCTCGCTGCCGCTCCAGACTGCTGTGTGCACCCCTCGGGGAGAGGGCGCATTGGTAAGGCTGGTAGCTGTCCAATTATTCGGTAGCGTGATTGTATCTTACGCCTGTATTGATTCCAAACCCATCGATATCTCCACCCTAAACTATCATTTCATTGCCGCTCC
>QHOX01000222.1:3069-8954 GCA_003219465.1 Verrucomicrobiota bacterium
CTGGGATTATATCGGCCGCCAGTGCTCAAGTCACCAACCCCACCCCAAACGATCATTTCAGAGCCCGTCCAGATCGCGGTGTGGAAAGACCGGGCAGTAGGCACACCAGCAGCGCTGGTAGCCGTCCACGTATCCGTAGTAGGGTTATACCTGCCGCCCGTGTTCAAATAGCCCAAAAAACCGTAGCCACCCCAAATGATCATCTCGGTTCCCGTCCAGACAGCTGTCTGCGTCGATCGCGGCTCCGGGGCATTCGTGGTGGTAGTGACGGACCAAGTGTCGGTCGCAGGATTATATTTGTCGCCCGTATCCAAACCGATGCCATAGTTGAGCCCACCCCACACTATCATTTCACTGCCAGTCCAGATGGCCGTATGTTGGGCTCGGCCACTTGGCACGTTTGAAACCGGCGTCCACGTATCGTCACTACACCCGCCTATCGTCGCTGATATTGCCGGGAACGCATAACTAGTAGTAGGGACTACAACTGCGCCAGGCATGCGGTTTCCGGCTCTCGCCATCCAAGACTCCAACCCCTCTTTACTCCATGATACCGTAGCGAACTGCCGTCGCGTAGAAATGCCCTTCGTCTTGCTGCAAGCCGCTTACTTTGCCAATAGATATCGTTTGGCAGGCTTCAGCAGTAGCGCTTTTGGCGTGCGCCGGCGTACTGGCGTCTTCAATCCCTGGAACTCTGGTGCTCGGAGCGGTAGGCCCATGAAATGTGGCAGTTAACCTTTGGATGGTTTCGTCCCACTCGCGGTTATTCAACTTCACCTCGGATTCAGGTCCGCGTTTGCTTTCCTCGTGGGTGCTGTCGCTCCTGGTGATTTCGATTTCGCGGTACGCCCCGCTGGTCTGCTTCATTTGCTCAACGGTCGAATGCGCCTGTAGTTCCGCTTGCAGGCGCCGCCTTAGCTCGCCGTGGATTCGGTCATCGAAAGCATACCAGTCTGTCAGTAAACGTTCAGCTAGCGCGGGCCGGGCCAGGCACTCGGCGATGATAAATGGATCGTTCCCGAGTGCTCCAAAGAGTTCCTGCAAGACCTCAGGATCTTTTGTGTGCTTGCCCATGCGATCCATTTCGGCCTGCAACTGTTCAGGGGTGATCGGCCGTTGCCAGTAATCCTCGAGCGCTTGGGATTTGTGCAGGTAATCTTCGACTTTCTTTTCAAGTTGCGTCTGCGACATCACTGCGGCGAGCGAAGGCTTGGGATCGGGACGCTCCTTTGGCCAGATGCGATGCCGCCAGTAAACTTCCTCAATCGCTCGTTGATAAACTACGCGCTCGGCAAACGTCAGCGTTCTTTGAGAACCTCGCACGGACACTTTGGAATGAAAGGCGGGCAATGTCCCGGTCAGGATCGAAAATACCGCGGCGCAAAAAAGCAGAGCGAATGCGAAACGCAGGCTTACAAAAGCGGATGGAGAGGCAGATTTCTTTTGCACGTGACCCAGCAACGAGGCTAAGCGATGCGGCAGAACGGTGTCAACGTGCTTCCGCCGTTCTGTGACAGCCCTCAACGCGCCTGTTGTCGCACCAGTGCGGCCGTTCACGGTTCACTGATCACTCATCACACGGCTAAGGTGTCGGACGCGGCGCCGGTGTGGGCCGCGGACGTGCAACTGGAGTAGGTCTCGGCGTTGAACTCGGCGTGGTTGTAGGGGTGGCGGTGGGTGTCGCAGTCGCTGTTGCTGTCGGAGTAGGTGTTGGCGTACCAGTCGTTAGGTCAGTGCCATAACTCCCTTTGGCGCTAGCCAATAGCAGCCGGGAACTGCCGGCAAACGCGAGTTCACGGGGAGCGACGACATTCTCAAGCCCGTTTGAGAAAGGCGCGAACGTCGCTCCACCATCCTGTGAGCGCAGCACGGCGTCGCCACCGCTCAACTGAGTAACGAACAGCATCTGATCATCAAGAGGATGACACGCAACATCTCCAACAGTGGCATTTCCCGTCCAGCCCGTGGAGGTCCAGCTTGCACCGCTGTCAGTGGTACGGAAAAGACCACCGGATTGAAAGCTGAGCCAGGCCGACACGACAAAGCTCTCCGGATCCGTGGGCGAAGCACACAAGCGGGGATCGCGGAAGAACGCGGGCAGGCCAGTGGACGAGTCAAACCAAGATGCTCCGCCGTCGGTCGAGCGCAGCGCGCCGCCTATGTTATCGCCCGAAAGGCTTGTCCACGAGGCAACCATGTTTTGGTCGGTCCCGTCTTCGACGATCTCAAGATCAGTAACGTTCTCAATTGTGCCTTGCGCACTTTCAAAAACCTTGCTCCAGCTCTGTCCGGCGTCAGTGCTTCGCCAGATTGTGGCCTCAAAGCCTGCCACCCCGAAATCGGCTCCGCCGAGCAGAATCAGATTGGGATCGTTGAGACTGAACCGCATCGTGTCGAGATCAGATTCGTACAAAGGACCCTGATCCGGCCCGAGTGGAGTCCACGTCTCATCGGTTTCCCGCCTGTATAGCCCTTCCTGGGCCACACTCGATGGACCACTGGAGATCGCGTAGAGCGTACCGTCCGGGGCAAACCGGACGTTGCTGTATCGCGTTGGCGGTGCCGACTCCAACAACCAGGTAGTGCCGCCATCAGTGGAAGAAAACACCCCCCCGTCATTCAAGCCTTGGAACGCGACGGCTAGCTGTGCTGGCTCAAGCGGACTAGCATCAATTGAGAACAGATTTAGTTCAGATATGCCTTCCGAGGATTGGACAAAGGTGTCGCCATCGTTCGTAGAATGAAACACCGCGAGCGAACTGGTGCCGAGGAACAGTTCTTGCGAGTTCCCGGGCCGAAACCGAATTGAACGCCCGGCCAACGCCTGGGTACCTCCGATGCCAACTTGCCAGGTAACACCGCTGTCTGTTGTTCGATTGACTCCGCCGCCATCTATTGCCACAAAAATTCTCGCAGAGTCACTGGGATCGACGGCGATGTCTTCGACAACCAGGACCGGCCAAGTCTCATCATGGAGCGGATTCCAAGTAACACCTAAATCGGGCGACTCATACAGGCCGACGAATTGCGAGCCGAATAGCAGCCCACCGCCAACGAGCAGACGAGTGCCGTCATAAACGACCGCGTTGAGCGGATTGCCGGGGAGGCCCGCCGAGCGATCGCTCCATGAGTCTCCGCCATCAGTGCTAACCCATACCTCGCCACCGCTGAAGTCGCCGCCGAAGACAGTGATCACTGTGCTCGAATCGCTCGGATCGACTGCGATTCCACGGCACGAGATTGGCTGTGCGAGAGGTGGCGTGCGGTTAATCCACGTAGCGCCGCCGTCCGTCGAGCGAATGACGTTCTCGGGTTGAGAGCCGAAGGCATCGGCAATGCCTGCCCACAAAGTCGAGGGATCTGATGGATCTAGGGCAACATCGAACACCTGGTCGTTAACGCCGATACCCAGGTTCAGCACTGCCCAGTTCAGACCGCCGTCGGTGCTCTTCCAAATACTGTCCTGCGTGCCCAGGTAAGCTGTGCCGTCAGGCGCGAACTCGATATCGAAAACACTCGTGCCATCCAGAGCTGAAACCTCAGACCAGGTATTTCCACCGTCGCTGGAGCGATACAGTGTACCGCCGACGCTGCCATCCGGTGCGAGGCCCGCCAGCACGATGTCGGGATTAGTAGTCGAGACCGCCGCATCGAAGACATCACCACCGGGCGGTCCGAGCAATGACCAAGCTCCGTCTCCAGCCAGTCGAATTGTGTGAGTTTTGTGCCGAGGCAGCGGCACAAAAGGCGTGCCCATTGGGTGATTTCCTTGCTCGTCCATGCGGCGTACTGGCTCACGATCAAGCGCTGCATCGTTTTCAGGCAGCCGGTCTCCGTAACCGCTTGCCAGGCGCGGCGGTGACGCAAGTCGGGCTGCAAAAGTTTTCGAAGTCGCACCAAGGCTGATCAAAACAGACACGCCTGCTAAGACGAGCAACGAGGCGACTAAGAGACGGGAGTTAAAACAGAAGTGCTTGGAGATGGAAATCCTTTTCATGGTTAGGTTATAGCTACTGCGGTTTAACGGGATACTCGAAGAGAAACACGTGGGCGAGGCAGCGGTGTGGGGCGAGCCCTAGGAGTGGGAGTAGGGCGTGGTGTTACCGTGGGTGTAACGGTGGGTGTGACACTTGGTGTTGGAGTAATTGTTGCAGTAGGAGTGGGAGTTGGCGTCGGAGTCGGTTCGCCACCGTTTGTGGTGCGAAGAATTGTGCCGGAGTCGCCAACTGCAATGCCGGTTGAACCGTCACTGACGAACGAGACATCGTTCAAGTTGGCAGACGTTCCGCTGGTCTCGTCGGTCCACGTAATTCCCATGTCCGTGCTTTGCAAGATTCGTCCGCCCCAGCCGACCGCAAACCCGCTGGTTGGCTGTGGAAGATCGAGGCCTTGAATCGGTTGGTCGAAGAATAACGTTGACCAATTCATCCCGCCATCAGTTGTTCTCGCAATCGCGCCGCGTCCATCGAAAACGAATCCGGAAACAAGGCCGGTGTTCTGATCGAAAAAGAATACGTCGGTGCCGCCCCCCTCGTTGTTATCGAAATAGAACGCCTGAAAATTCCAAGTGACTCCGCCATTTGTGGTCGCGCCAAGCAAAGGCTGAAGAATCGAATTTTGTCCGGCCACAAAGCCCAGCGTAGCGCTTAGCATTTGCGCACCCGGAAAACCGCCGCCAAAAAATCCGCTTTGACTGGTCTGCCATGAAGCGCCGGAATCAGTCGAGTAGAGAATGGTTTGCGAATCGCCGCCGGCGATTCCGTTCGCACCGCTGAACGAGACGGATCTAAGCGCGTCCGATACATGGCTGGGAACTCTTTGCCACATCGCGCCGCCATCGGTCGTACGTAAAATCGATCCCCGGTCGCCAACGGTGATACCTTGGTCGGGATCAAGAAGATAGACGTCGTGCAACATATTGGTTGTCCCCGAGGCGAGCAGTGCCCACGTTGCTCCGGCGTCTGTGCTTTTCAAAATCGTACCGGCATCGCCGACCACAAAACCGATTCCCGAATCGAGCAGATACGCGCCGTTCAAATTGTTCGTTGTTCCGGAGTCAACAGTGGTCCATTGCCCAAACAGGCTGAAGCTGGAGCAAAAAACGATGGCTAACGTCAGCTGAACTGTTTTCCTCATAATGTCATTCTGAGCGAAGCGAAGAATCTCGGATTCAATTTGGGACGACCTGATAGTAGAAATAAAAAGAGATGTTTGAAAGCCTGGCCTTATGCTCCGCATTTCGTTGCAGCGCTTCGCTCAACATGATACCGCCATTGATAAGGAACTCTAACTGACTGACCTTCGTTTCCAACGAACGCATCGGCTAGTGTTTGTGGCGGCTGATTTCTTGCAATAATTCGATCTGGATCTGCTGAATCTCGAATAACCGGTTATATTGCCGGCGCAGCAGGTGATCGATTTTCTCGTGTAAATGCCGGATCTCTAGCTCCGCCTTTAAATTCACCTTGTAATCGTTCTCCGCTCTTAAACGGTCGCGCGCCTCCGCTCGGTTTTGGCTCATCATAATGATCGGCGCCTGCACCGCGGCGAGACACGACAGAATTAGATTGAGCAGAATAAATGGAAAGGGATCGAAACCGCGATTGAAAAGAACAAGGGCGTTTAGCGCAATCCAGCCGATAAGCACTGCGCCAAACGTGATGAGAAATTTCCAACTGCCGCCAAACTCGGCGATGTGGTCGGAAAGTCGCTCGCCGAAAGTAAGCTTCTTTTCGAACTGCTTGCTGATGTCCGCTGAGAGAATCTCGTGCTGTTCCAAGCTTTGAATGACCTCATTGTCGAGCGCGGAAAGTTCGCCGATCTCATCTTCGAGGACTTCCTTGACGTAATCCTTTCGGAAATTGCCCAGATCTTCGAAACAGATA
>QHOX01000223.1 GCA_003219465.1 Verrucomicrobiota bacterium
CGCGGTTAAAGTTCTGGGGGATCTGAGGGGTAAGAGGTTCTGGTACGGATTGGTTAGTTTCATCTGGTAGCGCACTCGGTAGCGGCGGAAATGGCATCAAGAAGAGTGCGGTCGTGCACTGGTTTACGAAGGAAAGCTGATGCGCCGCCCGCCATGGCGCGCTCGCGGGCCTTCGGGACATCGTGGCCGGTGACAATGATAACAGGAAGCGCTGCGCATTTCCGGCCGAGATGTGCTTGCACGTTGAACCCGTCCATGTGCGGCATGTGCAGATCGAGAACCACGCAATCTGGCAGGCGCGTCTCGAGCGATTTCAAAAATTCCGCGCCCGATCCGAATGTCTCCACGCTCAGGCCGGCGGAACGCATTAAGCGCATCAGTGCTGTGCGGACAGGTTCTTCATCGTCAACGACAGCGATGAGCGGATGCACTTGGGTCACAGGAGTGCGAGAGTAAGAAGTCGAGGCAGCCTGCGCAATTAGACCTTAGGTTATTATACCTTGGTATATTATACTTTAGGCTAGCATGTCCCGTCAGTTGGGCGTTGGGTGTTCCCGCTTCCAGCCCTTCGCAGCGCCCGCGCTTGCTGAGCCTCTCTTCAGGATTGTGTTGCGCCAAAGGCGCATTTCACTGTGAGCCTGGGGCAACGCCCTGGGAACCAGATCACCCAAAAAAAGCGCCAGCGCTGAAAGCGCGACTCACTTTCGGCTTAGCACAAAGAGCTGCATGAATCGCGCTTTCAGCGCTGGTCCTGTGGGGCATCAAATTCGTGGGGCGATGCCCCACGCTTCAACTGAAATAGCGCCTGTGGCGCTAACCAGAGCAAAGGTGACAAAGCTTGCGCGCACTACTCACTATTTCCTCTGATCCCGCAACGCTCCGTCAAGCGCGCCAGCTCTGCGACTGATTGCACCTTCATTTTCGCCATCACGCGGGCGCGATGCATTTTGACTGTCGCTTCAGTGATGCCCAGATCAGCGGCAATTTGTTTGTTCAACTTGCCGGAGACGACATGCTCGAGCACTTCCTCCTCGCGCGGTGTGAGCGTGTCCAGACGGGTGCGGATTTCGGAAAGTTTGGCCTGTTCCCGGCGAGCGACAGCGTCTCTTTCAATAGCTGCGCGCACCGCTGTGAGCAGATCTTTGTCCTTCACGGGCTTCGAAAGGAAATCAAACGCGCCACGTTTCATCGCCTGCACACTCTTGGAAACATCACCCTGGCCGGTGAGAAAAATAATTGGCAGGATGCTGCCTTTCTCGCCGAGCGTCGTTTGGAGCTGAAGGCCATTGAAGTCAGGCATCGCGATATCAAGCACGAGACATCCGGGCGTGGCTGGATCGTACTGCGCAAGAAATTCCCTGGGGGAAGCAAAAATGGCCACGGCAATGCCAGCCGAACGCAGCAAACGCGACACGGCTTTTCGTACCGCTTCATCGTCGTCCACGATGAATGCGGTGGGGCCAGCGGGAGGAGGCATTAGTTAGTCACTGATCACTGCCTGCTTTCCCACCCCAACGATGGGCAGGCAAAAATGAAAGGTCGCGCCGCAGCCGCCATTATTGGTGGCCCAGATTTTCCCACGGTGGGCGTTAATGATGGTGTGGCAGACGGAAAGGCCAAGCCCCATTCCCTCTTTTTTTGTGGTGAAGAAACGCTCGAAGACTTGTTCCATTTTTTCCTCCGGAATGCCGCCGCCACGATCAGTAACGGATACCCGCACCGCGCCGTTCTCCCATTGAGAAGCGATGAGCAGTCGGCGCTCCGAAGAATTGTAATCGGCCATCGCTTCGCAGCCATTCAGCATCAGGTTAAGCAATACCTGTTGAAGCTGGACCCGGTCGCCAATGACTGCGGGCAAATTCTGCGCGAGGTCAGTATCCACGTTTACGTTTCGATTGATGAGATCACTGCGCATTAGTTTCACGACGTCCCGTATCCCTTCGTTTAGATCGACATCGTCGCAGTACTCTTGAGGTTCCCCTTTTTTTAGCAGCAGGCGCAGGCGGTGGATGACTTCGCCGGCGCGTTGGTCTTGGGTCACAATGTCATTGAGGATCTCCCGGACCTCATCAAGATCGACGTCGTCATGGACCAGGAATCGCTGGGCCGCCTGAGCGTTACTGAGAATGGCAGTGATCGGGTGGGTTAACTCGTGCGCCAGCGAGTTGGAAAGTTCTCCAACCGTGCTCACACGCGCAAGGTGGGCCAGGTCGTGGCGCTGACGCGCCGCTTCTAGTTCGGCCAGCTTCCGCTCACTGATGTCAACAATTGAAGCCAACACGAGTAGCCCTTTGGACGTGTGGATGGGACTAAGCCCGATTTCGACCGGTACCTCGCTTCCATCTTTGCGTCGCCCAAAGAGTTCCCGCCCTGCGCCCATCGGGCGAGCTTGGGGATCGCGAAGGTAATCGCGCCGAAGGTCCCGGTAGCCAGACCGGAGCCGCTCAGGAAGAAGCATCTCAATCGGACGGCCAAGCAGTTCCTCGCGGGGGTAGCCGAATGTCTTCTCGGCCTGTAGATTCGCCAAAGTGATCCGGCCATCCTGATTGACCATAATCATTCCGCTGGGGGCTGCTTCGACCACCCGGCGGAAGCGCTCTTCCCCAAACTGCAACTCCCGAGCGAGATGGGCAGCCCGAGCCACGTCGTCACTCAGCTCGTAGCCCATCGCCGCCACGACGGCCGTATACGTGAAGCCGAGGAAAAATGGGACTTCGATGACGCCCCAAATCACCAGCGGGACGTGCCACGCCAGGATCGCGCCGAAGATCATGCTACCGCCGACGAGCAAAGCGCGTCGCCGATCACCCCGACGCCAGACGGTAAACGTGGCATCCACGGAAAAGATAAGCAGCAAGAACAGGCTGAAGCTACTAATAAAACCCCATAGATTGGGGAGGCCGACGGGCACAGAGACAATCTCGCCGCCCCATGAAAAGTGGTTGATGTCTGTAATTGTCCGGAAATTGATACTCACCGGAGAAATAAAATTGAGGATCAATATCAGTGTCCGCAGGCCGTAGATGCTCCACGCCAGCCATCGTCGTCCGGCGCGAAGATAGAGTCGGATGAAAGCCACGAACGACACTGTGAGTATCCACGTGGGCACATGTACCCAGCGCACCAAACTCTGGTATTGTTCGACTGTCTGGGCATTCATCATCTCCACCTCGAATACAGAGATTGCCGCTGCCGCGACCGCGCTACAGGAAAACAACAAATGCACCGGGTTCTCGCGTTGTTTGCACCAGACCACGCAATAGAACGCCGCAAGGGTCAAACATGCACCCATGTTTATCGACCAGACAACGGTGATCCAATTCATCGGGTAGTGGCGAGGAACTCTGAGGTTTTATTTGTTGGTTGGATCGCGAACCTAACAGAAGGCCATTTGCCAACGGCAAGCCGCGTCGCAAATGCGAAGCTCTTGATCCAGGGCAGCTTGATAATTCCTCTTTTGTTCAAAATTCCCCCTTTTAACATCTTCTCCGGAAAGGGCGGGGCGAAGTTCTCAAAAAATGAACAATTCTCTTCTCGTCCGTTGTCCACCTGTTCCCGCGGAAATAGCGGAATGAAGTTCGCAAAAAGATTCCGCTTCGGCCAAAAATTCGAATGAATTGCTTGCCTGGGTTGGAACACCTGTGTCGTAGATGGCGCGGATTTTCATCGGGTTTGAACGCTTTGTAAAGAAAAAATCTGTAGCCTCTCGGGTAGGGGGGACGCTCCCTGATTTTTTGGCGACAACCCCCCTAGGGGGTTGTGTGAACACAGGTGAACAGATGAGAATCTTTCGTTGGAAAATCGGCTCTTAAGAAAGAGGATTTTCTGCGGTCCGCGCGCGCAAAAATTTCGTTTTAAGAAGGATCGCCTAAGGCGGGATCACAGCAGCCGCGTGCGTTTTCCAATCCGCAGAATTTTTGAATCAGGAAAAAAGGAAATGAGGAAATGGAGAGATGGTTCATGCCGCTGCTGCTGTAGTGTCCGCTGTCCCAAGCGGATTAGACCCGCGGAAGGACTGCGCTGAGGACAGCGCACGCTATAACAGAAGGGATCCGGAGATTTGTCGAATCAGGGGAAAAGGAAATGAGGAAATAGAAACGAAGGTTTCCTGCGGATGTTGAAACTCGCTCGCCTGCCGCTCTCGCTCGCTGCTACCCTCGCAGCTTTACCTTCTACTCGAAAATCCCTTTCCTGCGTTCCTGCTTCCCTTATTAAATGTCTTCGAAAATTCCTCGTCACGCGGCGGGGAAGCGGACGACCTTCTTTTTGCTTCTGCCGATCAAATCGGCCGGTGGCACGAAAGTGACCTCCACGTATTTCTTGGCGCAGGCGACCAGGTCCCGGCTGCAACTCAGGTCGAGCTTGTGTTTGATGTTCTCGCGATGGCTCTCGATGGTTTTAACACTCAAGTTAAGGGAATTCGCGATCTGGCTGTTGCCAAGCCCTGAGCCTAACAAGAAGAAGATGTGCATCTCGCGATCGGACAATTTTTCAATGCCTATGGAAGGAGGCGCCGAGCGATTTTCCGGTCGCGTCTCCAGCGATTTTTTGAATGCGCGCATCGCCACGTCGCGGCTGACATAAATGTTGCCGCCGAGAATTTCGCGAATGGCCTCTAGCAGCTCCTCTTTCGGCGCTTTTTTCATCACGTAACCGTCTGCGCCCGCCCGCAGCGCGCGCTCCGCGAAGATGGTTTCCTCGAAGGCGGAATAAACCAGGATCAACAACGTGGGGTGCTCTGACTTGAGCGATTTAACGAATTCGAGGCTGTCGCCGGTGCCGAGCCGCAGCGCAGTCAGCAGCAACTGCGGCTTGCAATCGTGAATTTTGTTGCGCGCGTCGCGAATGTTGTCGGTCTCACCGCATACAATTATGTCCGGCTGAGAATTCAGATAGTCAGCAACCCCATGTCGCAGCAGCGGGTGTTCTTCCAAAACCAGGATGCGCGTCTCTACGGGGTTCTTTTCTGGGGCGGACATTGATGTGGTTGCGCGGTGCTTTTGCCATTTATGCGGCGCAAGTGTCAAGAATGTAATTTCCTAGGGTTACCTAGGTCAGCGTTCTCCCCAGTTTGCTGTAGTGTCCGCTGTCCCCAGCGGATAAGACATTCAGAGGACAGCGCACGCTACAGCAAGAGCTCTTGATCAGTGACTCAGAACTGCTCGCGCGCTTTTGACAGAGCACCGTCTGAAAGCGGCGCAGCAGCCCGGACTCCAAAGCGCTTCGCGCCATCCGTATAAATCCGTGTGAATCTGTGGCTGATTTAACTCCGTGTGCTCCGTGATCTCTGTGGTAGAACCACTATTTCAGAAAC
>QHOX01000224.1 GCA_003219465.1 Verrucomicrobiota bacterium
AAAAAGGCGGCGACAAAGCATACGCGCTGCTCCGCGACGCACTGAAGGACACCAACAAAGTGGGCGTCGCAAAGGTCGTGATCAAAACCCGCCAGTATCTTGCCGGCGTGAAGCCGGAGGATGGCGCTCTCGTTCTCGAGTTGATGCACTTCGCCGATGAGCTTGCAGATCCTGAGAAGTTGCACGTGCCAAAAAAAATGGAAGTCGGGAAGCGGGAAATGAGCATGGCCAAATCACTCATCGACACCATGAGCTCGAAGTGGAACCCGGAGAAGTACAAGGACGACTATCGCGAAGCGCTCATGGAAGTGATCGAAGAAAAAGTCGAAGCTGGCGGAAAAGAAATCGAAGAGAAGCCAAGAAAAGCGCCGAAGCCTACCAAAGTGATCGATCTTGTTTCCGTTCTGCAAAAGAGCTTGGAAGAGAGCGGCGCAAAGAAAAAAACGACAGCCAAATCCCGTGGCAAAAAAGCGCATCCTGCAAAAAAAGCAGCGTGAGGTAGCGGCGGTCTATGACCGCCGACCTTCGAGTGCAATCTTGAGTCCGCGCTCGCAGAGTAGTGCTATAGGCGAAGCGATTTTCTTGACACGCCGCCTCGAGATCAGTCAGCTTGACGGCCATGAACTCTCTCAATCGGTTTGCGGACCCGGTTTACTGTTTGATGCGCTTGATCGTTGGGTTGAATTTTGCCAGCCACGGCGGCCAGTTAATTTTCGGCATGTTTGGCGGAATGCCGGGCTCAGATAAGCCGTTGCTCCAGCTTTGCGGTTGGATCTGCCTCGTCGGCGGATTCTTAGTTGCGTTTGGTCTTCTTACGCGTCCGGCAGCTTTCATCTCCAGCGGCACAATGGCGGTGGCCTATTTCATGGTCCACGCGCCGCGTAGCTTTTTTCCGATCGTAAATAAAGGTGAGCTGGCCGTCTTTTATTGCTGGTTCTTCTTCTTTGTGGTCTTCTACGGCCCGGGGCGCTGGAGCATCGACGCGTTCATCGCGAGAAACAAAGCCGCGCCTGCAAACACACCGGGCGCTTAGCTTTGTCATTCCGGCCCCCGAAAGCATTCGAGGGTTGCCTCGCCGTAGCTTTATGGAAGGCTGGGACGAATCTCTGATTTGTATGAAACGAAAACTCCCTCTCATCCGATTATTAGTCGGAGTCCTTTGCGCTTTGTGTATGTGTGATGCGGCGGGCATTGCTGAAGAAATCAAAGATTTCGGTCGCGATCGCCTCAACAGCTCGCCACGGCATGCTGACTGGGTCGATATCAAATCGGGCGATCGCACGATCAAAGCCTTCATCGTTTATCCGGAGCGGAAAGACAAAGCGCCCGCCGTGCTGGTAATCAGCGAAATTTTTGGGCTGACCGATTGGGTCCGCAGTTTGTGCGACGAGTTGGCCGAGAACGGTATTATCGCCATCGCGCCCGATTTGCACGGCGGCAACAAATTTGAAGATCTCGATGCGGCTCGTAAAGCGACGTCGGCCCTAGCGAAGGAGCAAGTCAAAGCCGATCTCGACGCGACGGCTGATTACGCACTTAGAAAAATCCCATCGTGCAACGGCACGTTGGCAGCGTGCGGATTCTGCTGGGGCGGGGGAGTAACATTCGCTTACGCAAATGAAAATCCGAAGCTGAAAGCGGCGTACTCATTTTACGGGACTGCTCCAGATTCTGCAGACAAAGTGAAGAACATCGCCTGCCCGGTTTACGGCTTTTACGCCGAGAATGACGAGCGCGTGGACGCGACCATTCCCAAAGCTGAAGAGTTAATGAAAGCCGCCGGCAAAAAATACGAGCCGGTTATTTACAAAGGCGCCGGTCACGGTTTCATGCGCTCGGGCGAGCCGAACAATCCTGCTGTTCGCGAAGGCGACAAAAAAGCTCGCGACGAAGCTTGGGCGCGGTGGAAGACGTTGCTTAAGCAACTCTAATTGAGATCGAAATTGGATTAGATCCATTGGGTGTTTGGTTCTCGGTAGGCCCAAGTAGATGAAGACCACCGTTTTTGATGAGTGGATTATCGAGTGCGACGAGTGGATCAAGGCCAGTGCTTACAGCAAGATCTCGTGCGGCTCCGCGCAAGAATGTGGTTGCGACGACTGCCAGCTCTTTGTGAAGCTATGTCCTTCAATATTTCCGCGCAGAGTTCGTGACCTTCTAGAAGGCCTCGGGATTGATCTGAAAAAGGAAAAGGAGGTTTCGGAATTTGGCTTTGGCCGCGCGCGCCCCGGAATGAACCTCTACATTGCGGAGTATGACTTTTACGGCAAACTTGTTGCTGGCCCCGATGCAATGGAGCCACAAGGTTCTGGATTCACAATCAATCTCAGAGATATTGAAGAAGGAGCCCAGCTTGGTTTTACGGAGCGTTCAAGCTATCCGCGCCAGATGCCATTTAGGAATCTCTTTCCGCTTACAAGCGCAATTCTTTCAGTGTGGGTGCCAGTTGAAACCAATTTGGGCTTAAGAAGCGCTTTGAGACGGATCGGCCGAATCGCAGCGCGCTTTGCCCAGCCGCTCAAGCGTGGCCTTAGGTTGAGATAGTCTATCTGGTACCCAACAATTCATCCACCAATGGTTGCGCCTCATAAACCTTACGCAGCGCTTCGATGATGGCTGCTGAATCAACCGATACAGCTCGCGCCTGGGTATCGGTGTAAATGCAATCGAGCACCAGCGACTGGATGTTGCCGTCGAAGATGATGCCGACGAATTCGTTCGCCTTGTTCACCACTGGACTGCCGCTGTTGCCGCCGATGATGTCTGCGTCGGAAACGAAGTCGAAATGCGTTGAAAGATCTAAATTCGTTTTTCTATCAATCCAACGTTGAGGCAGATCGAACGGCGGTTTGTTATCATGCTCGGCAGATCGTTGATATAATCCTGCGAAATCGGTGAACGCCGGGATTTGTTTTCCATCCTGTTCATAGCCGCGGACTCTTCCATAGGAAAGCCGAAGCGTGAAAGTCGCATCCGGATAACTGCCGGTGCCTTCGATGGCAAAACGCGCCTTGGCAATGTCGGCATACGCCTGTTTCTTTATTTCCTCCTGCGCGTCGTAAATTTTGCGCGCCTCTCGCGCTGGCCCATCGATTAGGCGCGCGAGCTCAATCATTGGATCGTGCGCCGCCTGCAACGCAGCCGCATCTTTGGAATAGAGCTCTTTGCGTACTGCCACGTCTTTCAACTTTGTGCCCGTCACGAGTTCCACAGCCCGCGCGTGCGGCGATTTTCCGGCGCGGACTTTCTGAACAATTGGGTTGTCGACGCCAAATTGAGACGCAAAATCGGTCAACGAATTGGTTAGCCGCAAGATTTCGTAATCGTCGTAGATCGGTTCGCTCGAGAAGAGCTCCAGCTCGAGTGATTCGCGGGCGCTGTCGCGAAATTGTGGGATTCGCTGGCCATTTGGTTTAGCGCGTTCGTCGATCGCCCTGGCCAGCAATCGCGCGTATTTGAAAAGGTTTCCGGACAAAGCTCGCGGTCCGCGATAACCGACCGTGATCGGCCGCTCCTGTTCGAGATAGTTATAGAGTGGCGCGTTTTTCGCGATCTCCGCCTGGGCGTTTTTGATTCGGTCGTAAGCAGACGTTGTCGATTTGAATTTGGGATCGCGCGCGATGGCGTCGCGCAATTTTTGCTCGCGCGCATTGAGGGCCGACCAGATTTGCGGATCAAGTAGTCCTGCGAGGTAACCGTCGTACCGTTTCCGATTGTTTTGGACGCCGAAAAGATCCTCTCGCGCCTTCCTTGCATTCTCGAAAGAGCGGGCGCTGTAAGCCAGCTCCAGCACCTCGCGCCGGTTAAAGATGCCCAGGACATAAGGCAGATATCGATCGCGGGTATCGGCCAGTTCATCGAGCGTGAGTTGCCGGTCCGTTTTACCTGGACTGCCGCTCACGAAGGTCAGTTCGCCATCACTCGGCCCAACCGAATTCCACTTCAGGAAATGCTCGATCTTCGCAGGCTGGCTGTTTTCATAAACGCGAAAAAGGCAAATATCCAAATCGTAGCGGGGGTATTCGAAATTATCCGGGTCGCCGCCGAAAAAAGCCATTTGCTGTTCGGGCGCGAAGACCAGTCGCACATCATCGTAACGTTTGTATCGGTAAAGATGGTACGCGCCGCCTTGATAGAGCGTGACGACGTCGGATCGGAGCCCGGTTTTATCTTTGCTTTCCTTTTCAATCGCAGCAATAGCGGCGTTGCGCGCGCTGGAAGCCTGGTCGCTCGTCATCCCAGATTTGACTGCGCCATTGACGCGCGCCGTCACATCTTCAATCGACATCAGCACATTCAGTTCGAGATCGGTCGATTTGATTTCATCGGCTTGCGTCTTCGCGTAAAAACCGTCGCGCAGATAATTGTGCTGTGCGTCGCCGATCTTCTGCAACGTATCTGCGCCCACGTGATGATTCGTGATCACCAGGCCATTCGCAGACACGAACGAGCCACTGCCGCCGGAGTTGAAGCGGACGCTGGCTTTTTGCAGATGCTCAAGCCACTGCGACGTCGGCTCGAACTGATATTTTTCTTTGAGCTGTTTCAGCGGCGGAGCGTTGAAAGGCCACATGCCTTCATCGGCTAGTGCCGATGTATTCAATCCGACTGCGAAAACAAAAAGTGAGTAGCAAAACCGCGGCCTAAATCGGTTTGACATGCGCGGATCATAAGGGGCACCGGCAATCGCGACAACTACCCTCTACTTCGAAAGCGGCGGAGGACGGCCGCACTCCAAGACGCAAGCGAAGCATAAAGCTCGCAGTGACGGCTATCCCGCGTCTGCGGGAGAGTGCGGCAGTGTTCTGCCGCTCTGGATACGGGCAAAGCTTCTATGGCGGCGACAAGGTTTCGGCTGGCTATTGGCGATCAGCCGGAGTCGCGACCGGTGCCCGAACCGATCAAACGCGGCACATTGGCGGTTTCTGATCTCCGCTTTCGCTTGCGCGCGCCAACAGAACGAAAGGCGGCAATTGCAGCAAGCGACATGATGAAGAGCACGACGATGGTAATTTCGAGGAAAATAAATATTCCATACGCGATCGCCCTCAAAGCCGAACCCATCGGTATCTAAGACACGAGACCGAAGTGCCGGGTTACAAAAATATCGACATCTT
>QHOX01000225.1 GCA_003219465.1 Verrucomicrobiota bacterium
GACAGTGGCGTCATCATCATATTCGCGAATCTCCAGCCGAAATGCCGTCAGCGACTCCGTAGCTGTAGTGTGCGCTGTCCTCAGCGCAGTTCTCTTGCGGGACTTTCGCCCAAGTCCGCGGAGACAGCGGACGCTACAGCGTCACCTCGTCAGAAGCGCAAGCCATTTTGGAAAAAGATTCGCTCGCGTTCGACTTCCGCACCGCGGCGGAGGAAAAGATCGCGGATCTCGGGCGTGTAATAGCCGCCGTTGTAGAGCGGGTTGAGTCCGAAAAAGATCTTGCCGCCCGGCGTGAGGTTATGCAGCAGATCGCGCAGGAGAAAATCCCATTCCGTCGTTCCCCAGCGTTCCTTCGACGGATGGTAAAGATTGAAATTGGCCGAGAACGCCGTGATCCAATCAAACTTCTGACCGAGATCGGGCAGCGGTTCGAACGCATTGATCCGATAAACGACTCGTGGAACGCCGAACAATTCCAGCAGTTCGCCAAACAACGGAACGCGCTCGACGTCGAGGCCCAGAACGGAATGGCCGAGATTTTTCAGGATGAACAAGAAGAATCCGCCGCCGCAGCCGAGGTCCAGTACGCGCTTAGGCGGTGACCGATGGAGATTCAAATCCTGCACCCGTTCGCGATTCAATCGCAGCCACGGCTCGATGTTTGCGTATTTGGCGTAACCGGCGGTGGAATTCGCATACCGTTGCTGGATTTGGCGAGCGCGCCCCTGATCGATCTGCGCCAGCATCGGGCCGAGCGGGACGCGAAAAATGGAGCGTTGCCCTCTACGCCAGCCGCGTCGGTACGTCAACGGCTCGGTAAACTTGAGGATCTTACGCGAAATTTTCATTCCAAAAATCGATGAACTGTAGGGCAACCGCTCCGGTTGCCAAGAATCGCAACAGCAGGCGATGCGCCCGCCCTACAATTTATCCATGATTTCGCGGAGAAGTCCCGGTCCGCGATAGACGAAACCGGTGTAAAGCTGAATGAGCTGTGCGCCAGCCTGAAATTTCTCCCGCGCAGACGCCACATCGGAGATTCCGCCGGAAGCAATTACTGGCATTGTGGATCGCGCAGCAATTTCACGCACAAATGCGGTCGATTTTTCTCGCAGTGCGGCTCCACTCAATCCGCCTTCCTGATCGAGCTGCGACGGAATCGAAGAATGGTCGAGCGTGGTGTTTGTCGCAATGATTCCCGCCACCTGGTGCTCTTCACAAACTGCCAGGATTGCTTTCAGCTCAGTGGCCGAGATATCCGGCGAAATTTTCACGACGACTGGCTTTGGAGTCGCTCCCGCTTCCTTGCCCATCGCCCGTAGTAAGTCCGAAAGCTTTTGAGGCTCCTGCAACTCGCGCAGACCGGGTGTGTTCGGAGAACTGATATTCAGCGTGATGTAATCGGCAAGGTCCCGGAGCAAGCGAAACGAGTAGAGGTAATCGTCTGTCGCTTGTTCGAGCGGAGTTGCGCGCGATTTCCCGATGTTGATTCCAACGGGAACAACCGGCCATCGCTCGCTGTTGCGGAGTCTGCGCAGCCGATCCGCGATCGCATCCGCGCCATCGTTGTTAAACCCGAGCCGATTTATCAGCGCTTGTTGCTCGGGTAATCGAAAGATGCGCGGCTTCGGATTTCCCGGTTGCGCTTTTGCAGTCACGGTCCCGATCTCGATGAAACCGAACCCGAGCGCAGCCCACGCAGGAAGGGCAACACCGTTCTTGTCCAGGCCGGCCGCAAGTCCAATCGGGTTTGGAAAGTTGAGACCAAAAACTGTTCTTGGTTTGGACGGCGGCTGAAAAGATTTGAGCGCTCGTAACGCGACATTGAAATGCGACGCGCCGCAAAGCAATCTGATGGTAAGGTGATGCGCAGTCTCGGCATCCATTGAAAAGAGCAGCGGCCTAACGAATCGCTCGTAGCCGTTTTTGGGAAGACGGCCTTCCTCAGCTGTCATGGCAGACATGCTTTCCAGCATGTCGGGTCCGCCGCCTTTGTAAACAGACAAGATGCCTGTTTGCCCTGACAAGCGAGCGACGCCTGTCCTCCGTTCATTTACCGATGCAGAACTGGCTGAAAACCGAATCGAGAATCTGCTCCACATCTACGACGCCAATGACTTCGCCGACCGATCGCAACGCCTCATCAAGATCAAGGGCAACGTATTCCGCCGACAATCCTTCGCCCATGGCCGTCTGCGGGCGATCGCATGCTTCCAAAGCACGACGGAGGCAATCGCGATGACGCGTATTGATCGCGATCGGGCTTTCCGGCCTCAGATTCTGCTGCCGAATTCGCGCCAAAATTTCCCTTTGCAATTCTAGCACTCCGTGTCCGGTCATGCACGAAATCCGTAACGCCTGGAAATCTTTCCAGTCATTGTCCTCGGGCAAATCGCTTTTGTTTAATACGACGATTTCATTTGGGTCGTCGGCTTGGCCGTTGAAATGTGCCGGCTTTGGCGCGTTGCGATCAGCTATGTGCAGGCGCAAATCAGCCAGTTGCAATGATTTTTCGGTGCGCGCAATTCCTTCCCGCTCCAGGTCGCTTTCGGAAGCGCGCAGGCCCGCGGTGTCGAGCAAGCGGATCGGGACACCCTCGAAATTCACCATCTCTTCGATCGTATCGCGCGTCGTGCCATGCGTGTCGCTGACGATCACGCGATCGTAACCAAGCAGACGGTTGAGCAAACTCGATTTGCCGGCATTCGTTGCCCCATAAATCACTACGCGCACGCCTTCGCGCAATACGCGACCCTGATCGGCGGTAGCAAGCAATGCGGTGATTTGCTCGCGAATGGAGTCGAGCCGGGCGCACAACGTTTCGCCTTCGTTCGGCTCAATGCCTTCCTCCGGGAAATCGATTGACGCATTGATGTGCGCGAGCAGCGCAACCAATTCATCGCGGATTTTCCTGATCCGATCGCCCAGCCTGCCTTCAAGTTGTTCCGTGGCCGAACGCAGCGCCAGATCAGTCCGGGCGCGGATCAAATCGATCACCGCTTCGGCCTGGGTGAGATCGATTTTGCCGTTGAGAAACGCGCGCTCGGTGAATTCGCCCGGACGCGCCGCTGTTGCCCCTGCGCGCAGGCAGGCTTCCAAAATTTTTGCCGAAACCAGCGTGCCACCGTGACAACTGATCTCCACCAAATCTTCGCCGGTGTAACTTGCGGGGGCGCGATGCATTGAAAGCACCACTTGATCGATCAACTGATTTTCTGCACTGAAAATCTCGCCCAGATGCTGGACGTGTGACGCAAATCGCGACGGCTGTTCTTTGCCGCGAAAAATCTTGTCGGCGATTTCGATCGCGCTCGGGCCGGAAATGCGGACCAGCGCGATCGCGCCTTCACCGGGCGGCGTCGAAATCGCGGCAATTGTGTCGGTAACCGTCATGATCCTGGAACGTAAATTGTAGGGCAACCGCTACGGTTGCCAAATGCTGCTGAGCCAAACTCGAAGCGCCAAACGCGGCCGCATTCCAAACGTGGCCAAAGTTCGATACGCAGTTTGCAGACTTGCGTTTGGAGTGCGGTGCTGCCTTAGCAACCACGGTACCGCACGCGAACGAAGCTACCGTCCAAAACCCTGCAAAATTTGTCTTTTCTATCTGCCTTCCAACCGGCCGGTTTCAATCGGATGCGTGCTCGCAATCTTGGCTTCCTGCAGCCTCCGGTAAACCAATTCCAAGGTTAGACCTCCAGTCAGTCCAATGATAAGCAGGAATGGCAGCAAGTTGCTGAGGCCCTCTGGCACGCCTTCCTTGAAATTACGGCTCGGGGGATTGCTGGCCCATTGTGCGAGCGCAAAGAGCAGAGCTGATGCTAGTCCCGCGATCATCCCGAGCACCGTGGAAATCACAGTGGAATCATCTTCACGCGAGATAGAGCCCTGGCGTTGGTTCAGGATGGTTCGCACCAGAGCGCCTGCGGCACCACTGAGCAGCGGGATTAGAAAGAACATCGCGCCAAAGGTAAGAGCCTGCGACTGCGGAAGAAACATTCCGGTGGCCATTAGAGCCACTGCGACTAAGAAAAGTACGCCCGCGATTATCGCTCGCTTCTGACCTTCGCTCCTTTTTCTCTGTTGCTCCCGTGCTGCCTGCGCGGCCTGGTCCGCGAGTCGCTTTGCCTGATCAGAAAGGCTTTTTACCAATTTGCCTCCAGAATCCGGATGCCAAGAGCGCCGCGCCATTAGATTACGTTCTTCCTCGCTTGCGAATCGATTACCGGCCAGCGCCCAAACAGCCTGTGCACTCCCGCCGAAGGTTGCAATCGTGACTAGCGGAATACCAAAGATTTGTGCGAGCACGCCGGTAACAAAAGCCGATCGAGCACCACCCAATAAAATAATCCCGTCCACATCGTGCAAGGAAGTATAAAAGGAAACCTCCCAATTAGGGTTAGGATCGAGGCGAAAATCAAAGACATCAGGCTTTTCCTTTTCTTCGGGAAAGGGAAGATTCCCGTCGTCATTTTTTTGTGGATACCTTACTTCTATACTCCCGGCAGCTGCCTTACCACTCCGGACATAGCCGCGGACGACGGACGCTTCAATAAACGTCGGGTTACTTGAATACACCACTATACGGCAGTTAGCCTCGGCAAGTTCCTTTCCAAGCTGTTCCGCGGCGCCGGGAATAACGTCCAACTGCTGCAACGGGGGATTGTAATCCTCGCGATGCGGATCAGCGCTACCGACGATTGCGATTAATGATTCAGCCATATTTTTCGATAACACCAACGCCGTTTGAACTGGCGAATGCTTGTTGTCTAAAGGATATCAAAGCCGTCGATCGATTCATAGCATCTTCGTCAAGCCGTGCCGATCAGACTTTTCGGGTTAGGCGGTTCCCGTTACCTTTCTCGGGCGGGCTGCCGACCTTCGGGCCCTCGGTGTCGAGCTCTTCGGAGGACTGCACGAGGGCGCGGGAAAAAATTGCGACTGAATCACTTCCCTCAGCGCAGCGATCAGTTTTTTGTTCTCGTCCATTGTGCCCACCGAAATGCGAACCCATTCTGGCAAGCCGTAGCCTCTGAGTGGCCGCACAATGATTTTCCGTCCCAGCAGCTTCTCGAACACCGCACAGCCATCGCCGACGTTCACCATCACGAAATTCGCGACGGCCGGCACAAACGGAATCTGCATCTTCGCAAATTGTTCCTGCAAATAAGCGCGGCCTTCGTCCACAACGCGTTTCGTTTCGCGGCGTTTCGTTTCGCGCAGGTGCGCTTCATCCTCGAGCGCAGCGAGCGCGCCTGCCTGCGCGATGCTGTTTATGTTGAATGGCTGTCTCGTCTTGTGGAGCACCTGGATGATTTCGGATGGCGCAACGGCATAACCGATGCGAAGCCCGGCAAGGCCGTGGACTTTCGAGAACGTCCGCAGCACAACCACATTTCGCCCTTGCCGAACAAATCGAAGCGTGTCGGGCGGATCATCGAGAAATTCAAAATATGCCTCGTCGAAAACGACGACGATGCTGTCCGAGACTCGCGACATGAAGCAGTCAATCGCGCCCTGTGAAACCAATGTGCCAGTCGGATTATTTGGGTTCGGAATGAAGATGAGCCGGGTTTTTGGCGTGATCGCTTCCAGCGTCGCCTCCAGGTTCTGCTGAAAATCCGG
>QHOX01000206.1 GCA_003219465.1 Verrucomicrobiota bacterium
TCACTGAAGTATTCTTGATCGTGTTGCGCGCTGAGATCGGCGAATGGCAAGACGGCGATCGAGCGAATCCCTGCTTTTCTTTCTTCTGCGGATTGAGTGGTGTTTGATCCAGATCTCGAGGGCTGTCGTGTTGTCGGCGGTTCCTTTAAAGCAACGAGATACAGGCCGATGGGACCCACCCCTTTCAATGAACGGTCGCCTAACGACTCGAACTGAAATTCCGTACGACCGCGCAGTTGGCGCCAGACGTCTTCACTCAGGACTACTTGGCCCGGTTCCGCCGCTTCCTGGACGCGCGCCGCAGCATTGACTCCGTCACCATAAAGGTCGCCATCGGGGCCCACGGCCACATCCGCGACATGAACGCCGACCCTCAGATTGTGCCCGCGCCCGGTTCCGGCTGATTCCTTCGCATACTGTTCGCTCAATGCGGCTGCTGCGCGCACGGCCAGTTCGGTGCTTGGGAATTCCGCGAGGACCGCATCGCCCATGAATTTGACTACTCGACCTTCATAGCGTCGGACCGTGTCGCGAGACAGTGATTGAAGGATTTCGATCAGCTGCAGGGCACTGCGTTCATCCTCCGCGGCCCGGTCACTGTACCCCGCGATGTCGGCAAACCAGATAGCGACGAGATGATGGGTAAGCGGCGTCTTTGGCATCCGAGATCTGTTGACGATAAAATATGCACGGCGGCTTCGACTGGAGCAACATGAAGGGGGCGTTGCCTCGCGTGCATCCGCGCCGATTTCGCGTTATCTGCGAATTGTTTCGGCCTGGGACCGGCCAGGATTTTCTAAAAGCGCGTATCCCTTACTGCGGATTTTGCGTTACCAAAGCGGAGATTTCGGCCAGCGCTTCGCGAGGTACCAGTCGACTCCCCACACTCGACCAGCGCGACCGGGGAAAACCACCAGCGCGATGAAGAAGACAGCCGCGTCCTCGCTGTCCGGCGACCAGAACATGTGGCCCTTCGCCAACATGTAATTCAGGAATCGGCGTCGCCCGCGTACCAACCTTCGATGTAATCGAGCGCCGTCTTGGTGATCGCAACGCTCTCATCCGGTGACGTGATTTGCGCAATCGCAACGCTGTTCAACAAAAAGGCCGGTATGATTAACAAAATTATTTTCTTCATTTCATCTCACTTTCGGTTGGACTGCGCCTTTCGGCGTTTCACGCGTTGCATACTCTTAGCGCGATCTTGCTGCAGGAATGATGAATTGCGGCACGAGTTCCGTTTGCCACTTGTACCATTTTGGAAATTCGCCGTACGCCCAGCCGTTAAACCCGACGACCATATCCAAATCGGGAATGACCATCACAATTTGTCCGCCATTTCCACCGGCGGCGTACACGCGAAATGTGCGGTCGCCGTTCTTGAGATGATAAATGTGCCAGCCATATCCGTATTCATGATCGACTCCAAACACCGGCTCAAAGCGCGACTGCGTAGATGTCGATCTTGTCACCCAATCGTTGCTAACCACGCGCCGCCCATTCCATTCTCCGCCGTTCAAATAAAGTTGCCCGAGCTTTAACTCGTCGCGCGGTCGTAATTGTAATCCGCCGCCAGCATAGCCTTCGCCAGTCGGCATCAAATTCCAGTGATACGTCGCGATCTGCAGCGGCTTCGCCACGTACTCATCAAAGAATTCGGGAATCCATCTGCCTGTCGCATGCTCCACCATTCCCGCGAGTAAATTCATTCCGGCGCTGCAATACACCGCCTTCTCGCCTCCGGGATCGCGTTCCATTGGAAGATCCAGCGTGTACTTATACCAATCCGATTGCGCGGTTTGTTGCTGCATCACGTCCTCATTCCCAGGCGAATCGTCATTGTTGTCATCACAAGCAAGGCCGGAAGTCATTGTCATTAAGTCGCGCGCCGTCATCTTCGTTTTCCGCGGATCCGGATTCGCAAACTCCTTGTATTTTGGAAACTGCGAATACATCGGCGTGTCGATGTCGATCTTAGCGCCATGCTCGCGCGCAATTCCGAACAGCATCGGTGCAAACGTCTTGCTGGCCGAGCGCATGTCGTGGGTCCGCTCCCTGCCGAATCCATAGAAATATTCCTCCAGCAGGAGCTTTCCATGACGCGCGATCAACAGGCTTTGAATATTCAGCGCGTTGTTCGCTGGATCGACATGCAGAATTTTTTCGATCAACTCCGTCAGCGGTTTTGGATCTAATCCTACGTCGGATAAAGAAGCGGTAGACCATCCGTCATCTTCCGCCACAGGTTTGAGGTAATGATAGGTCTCATCTTGCGCAAAGCGCGGATAGAACCCACGGGCGTGCTCGTTCTTTATTCGGCCAAATTGCCTCGGCTGGGAGTCAGGCAAAGAAACCGAAAGCCGGCCGGTTATGCGATCGAAATTCCCGGTGAATCCCTGACTCGGATTTTTCACTTCTGAAAAGCTCAGCGCATCTCCGTGAACGTCGATCTGATAAACGTTGCGCCCGAAACGATTGCGTTCCGGATTGCGAATTACCGCCGTGAGTGAACCTTCTGCGCTTTGCTGGATCGACATGTAATAAGAAAGGGTCGACACGAGCGGAGCGATTTCTCCGCGCCAGATTTTGTCGCCGATTTGTCTCAGTTCCACCGGCGTCGCGTAGCGATTGTTATTAATGTCATCAGGTGACTGAATCCAATGACCGCGAATTGTATTTGAATTGACCACGCGGCCGCGAAATTCACCGGCGCCGTTCGGCAAAACGAATGCCACCGCATCTTTGTTTCGTTGAACCGGCGTGCTCATTTTCGAAATCGTCGCACGCCATTCCAATTTTTGTCCGTCGATGATCAGCACACCGTGAATCGCGGATGGAATCACTTCCTCGCTTGCCCATATCCCGGCGATGTGTGCACCGACTTGCGCATGGCACGCAGAAGCGATGAGCAACAAGACCGCCGCCCGTAAAGTAATCTTCCAACGCCGCGAATGATTCATAATGCCGTTCGGACCCGGCCTATCGTCGCCGTTGCCCGCGTCACATGCTTCGGAAATGGCGACGATAATGTCCGGGCGCAATTTTCAGTGTCCGCTGAAAAACATTGCGCATCGAATTGACGTTTCCAAAGCCGCACTCGCCAGCAATCGTTTCCATGCTGTTGTGACTTTCTTCCAGTCGCCGGCGAGCCGCTTCGACGCGCAGGCGTTCCACAAACTTCGCGGGCGTGGTCTTCATCTCCTTGGTAAAGACTCGGGCGAAATTACGAGGGCTCATCGCTACCCGTTGCGCCAACACCGGCACATTGAGCGGTTTGTTTAAGTTGTCGAGCACCCATGCCTCCAGTTCGCGCAACGGCTTTCGGTCGGTTAGTTGCAGCGACAGCGCGGCGCTAAATTGCGATTGTCCACCTGGCCGGCGCAAATAGAGCACCAGGTTGCGAGCCACCTGCAGCGCCAATCGCGAACCGTAGTCTTCTTCGACCAGCGCCAATGCCAGGTCCATTCCCGCCGTGACTCCGGCCGACGTGTAAACATTCTCGTCACGGACAAATATCGGGTTGGGATCAACGTCCGTGCGCGGGGCCCGTTTGATGAGAACGTGACACCAGTTCCAATGCGTTGTTGCCCGGCGGCCATCGAGCAAACCTGCTCGAGCAAGCAGCATTGCGCCGGTGCAAACCGAGCCGATTCGCCGGACCCGTCCGGCGATCTTTCTCAGCCAGCGCACGACGTCACTGTTTATTTCATCCTGCTCGATCGCGCTGCCGCCTGCTACGAGTAGGGTGTCGATCTTTCCACTCATTTCTCGAAAAGTTTTATGTGCGGTGATTCGCAATCCACAGTTCGTCACAAGCGATCGTTGAGACGACGCGCTGATGACTTCGACGGAATAGATTGGCGGCGATCCGGGGTTTTGTTTGCCAAACATTTCCGCAGCGCGAGCAAAGACTTGCAGCGGCCCGACCAGATCGATGATCTCTGTCCCCGGCGCGGCCACGAACACGATCCGCCGCGATTCGGTCCGAGGCGGACGGCCACCATTTCGGAGCTCGGTCATAGTTTCTTGTTACTAGTCATAAGGTCAGTCCGCCTCGGACTCACAGCTTTTTATCGGCGGTCACGAACTTGTCCGGGGCCGCGTCGAAAGTCTTCTTATCGTCGTCGGAGCAGAAGTAATAAGTCGTGCCTTTGTAGACAGACCTTGGAGCGGTCTTTGGATCGACATCCATTCCGCACACAGGACAGAGTGGATGTTCAGCGGTGGATACAGGTGCGCTCGCGTAAACCTGATTTGAATCCGGATTTATCCAGCCTTGCCCCTGATATTCCATGTTGTAGGCGGTCTTCTGCGCAATCTCGCGACCGTAGTAGCGTTCAACCACACGAAGCGCGAGATCAATGCCGGAGGAAAGCCCGCCGGCGGTAGCCAGATTGCCATCTTCCACGAAGCGAGCACCGCGCTTGAGGTGAATATCGGTGAACTGCATCTCAAAATTTCCAAACGCCGCATGAAACGTGGTGGCGGATTTGCCGGACAAGAGTCCGGTCTTGGCCAAAACAAACGCGCCGGTGCAGACCGACATCGTGATGTCAGTGTTTTTGGTCGATTCACGAATCCATTTCAGCATCGCCTCGCTCGGCTTACTTTGGGCGGGGATAACGATGACCTTTGGCGCAGGCGCATTGGCAAAAGTGTAATCAGGTATGATCTGCATTCCGCCACCGGCGTGGATAGGGGAAGTCGTGGAGGAGACCGTGTAGAGACGGAACGGGCCGTCCTCGAGGCCGGGGATGTTGACGTCACGGAAAACTTCCCATGGCCCGCAGAAATCGATGATGACTGCACCGTCTGAAATAACGAAGGCAACCGGGATCTGGCCTTTGGCTGGGGGCTTGAGCGAATTTGCTTTGCCCGCTTGTTTGTTATCGCCGGAACCGCCCGTGGTTTCCATCGGAGCTGCGTTCGCGGAAAGCTGACCGATAACGAAGAGAGCAAGCGCAGCGATCAAACCGGATCTCGCCGCGGCATTGACTAGATCTTTTCGATTTATGGAACTTGTTCGTGCATTCATGGCAGCAATCATCTCGCAACCACGATTGGCAGCAATGCCAATAATCACCACGTTTCTGCCAGGTGGCTACTTTTCTTTATCCTTTGACTTCCGGATGTCGCACTTGACGCAGTGCCCGAAGGTCGTCGACGCAAGCGACGCACGCTGCTCCTTTCAATCCAGCTGCCGGAATGTTGACCGGTTGCTGCGCGAACTGCCAGATGGCGATGACCGCACCGAGAATCAAGATCGGATAAATTGCCA
>QHOX01000153.1:0-33542 GCA_003219465.1 Verrucomicrobiota bacterium
CTCCTACCCACAAGTCATGCCAGACGTTTTCAACCGTCACGGGTTCGGACCTTCAGTTGCGGTTAAGCAACTTTCATCCTGCTCATGGGTAGATCACCTCCGCTTCGGGTCTACTACCAGCGACTGGAGCGCCCATTTCGGACTCGCTTTCGCTTCGCCTCCAGCGCAGAACGCCTTAGGCTCGCCACTGATAGTAACTCGCAGACTCATTAAGCAAAAGGCACGCCATCACCCTTGCGGGCTTTGACACCTTGTAAGCACATCATTTCAGGTACTATTTCACTCCGCTCGCAGCGGTTCTTTTCACCTTTCCCTCGCGGTACTTGTTCACTATCGGTCGCCAATGAGTATTTAGGCTTACGCCGTGGTCGGCGCAGATTCATACGAAGTTTCACGTGCATCGTATTACTCAGGAAATCCCTAGGCGTGCTCGGGCTTTCGGTTACGGGCCTTTCACCCTCTATGGCGCAGCTTTCCAGAAGCTTCACCTAACCTTTGCACTACCACATCGGGCTCCTACAACCCCTACCGATAAATCGGCAGGTTTAGCCTGTTCCGCTTTCGCTCGCCACTACTGACGGAATCTCTTTCGATTTCTGTTCCTCCGGTTACTGAGATGTTTCACTTCACCGGGTGTCGCGATGTTCCTGCTATGGATTCACAGAAACTCGAGCAAGTATTACCCTGCTCAGGTTATCCCATTCGGAAATCTACGGGTCAAAGCGTGTTTGCCGCTCACCGTAGCTTATCGCAGCTTACCACGTCCTTCATCGCCTATTGGCACCAAGGCATCCATGATGCGCTCTTTGTAGCTTGATCAATCTGTAGGCTCGGCAGCTGCCGAGCCAAATTGTGATAACTGAAACTCTCTCGCCACCTTGCGGCGGCGCTTGATTTCAGACTCAGCTCTTAAAGTTGTATTTTCTTACTACCCTGTATGTAGATGTCAAAGAACCAGTCCTTCCGTACATTCGAGACGACAAAAAAAGCTCAATCTTGATCGCTATGGACCGCTTTTGCTAAAGCTACAGCGGTTTAAGCGGGACAAAATTGAGCCAATTTGCAGTCCCCAAATGTACGTAGAACGCACTCCAAAGTGAAGGAGTCCCGCTTCGCGCGGAACAATCACAATAGCAGAGAACGTATGCACGTCAACTCCGACTTTTTAAAATGCTTGGCAGGAAAAATTTGCGTTATATGATGCTCGTCCAGCCGCACTTATCCGGATCGGAGCACGGATGCGCGTTCTGTAGTTTCGTGTTCGCGCGTACCGGCTATAATAAAACACTGCTTCGGGATCGGATGGACTACGTAATTCGCCAGCTTACAACCCAGGATGAACCCATTCTTTGGGAGATGTTGTATTACGGCTTGTCCTCCGCTGAAAAAAAGGAACCGCCGTCTCGCGATGTCGTACGCCGCCCAGAGATCGCCCGTTACGTGGAAGGCTGGGGGCGCGGCGGCGACACTGGATTCGTTGCGCACGACAAGAAAAATCGGGCTTTGCTGGGCGCAGCCTGGCTCCGACGACCGACGGACAAATCTGATGCATCGCCGGAGCTTGCATTAGCGGTGAAACCGGAGCACCGCAGGCATGGCGTCGGCACGGCCCTGCTGACGCAACTGGTGCGCGCAAATCCTGATCACTCGACGATCTCGGTGAGCTTCGTGGCTGGCAAACCAGTCTTGCGTCTGTACGAGCGATTTGGATTTAAGGTCGTTGAACAACGGCCAGACGCTGTCGTGATGCACAGACCGGCATAAGGATAGACGCGGGTTCACTGCCCGCGAACAGGTTGTTTGTTTAAGGCGCAAAAATTAGCAGCACGAAAACGGCGAAGAGTAGCAAATGAATACACCCCTGCAGCACGTTTGTTTTCCGGCTGGTGAACGTCACCACGCTCACGGCCAACGTTAAGAGCAGCAGGGGTAGGTTGCCACCCTGTAGACCAAGGGCCACCGGCCGTTTTGTCAGCAGTCCGATCATCAGCACTGCCGGAATCGTCAGCCCAATGGTGGCGAGTACTGAGCCGAATAATATGTTTATCGAACGCTGCAGTTGGTTGTGCAGACTGGCGGTGATTCCACCCAATCCTTCCGGAGAGAGCACCAGCGCCGCGATGATCGCGCCGCCAAATGCCTGAGGCATGTGAAATTGTTCGATGCTGTTGTCCAATGGAACGGCGAATTTCTCGGCCAGAAAAATAACGGAAGCCAGGTACAAAAGCAGCATCAGCGCATGAAAACCTGTCGATCGGACGCGAGCTAAATCATGCGGCGAGTGCCTGGTCTCGGTTTCGCCTAAATCCACAAAGTAGCCACGGTGTCGCAGCGTCTGAATGAGCAGAAAGATCGCGTAAAGCAATAGCGACACCGCCACGAAAAAGATTTCCTGTTCTGTGGAAAATGTTGGGCCGCTGGTCGAAGTGGTGAAATTTGGCAACACCAGACCGAGCACAGCGAGGGCCATGATCACATTGAGGTAGGCATTGACACCCTGGATATTATAATGCTGTTCGCGATATTGCAGACCGCCGAGCAGCAGAGAAAGACCCACAAGGCCGTTGAGCGCGATCATGATGACGGCAAAAGTTGCATCGCGCCCAAGCGTCGGATTGTTCGCGCCGTGTAACATCGCCGTAGAAATCATTACGACCTCGATGCTGATCGCAGAGAGCGTCAGGATCAGCGTTCCGTACGGTTCGCCCAGCTTGATCGCAAGACAGTCCGCATGCCGCACCACGCAGATGGCCGACCAAAGTATTACGACAAAAAGGCAGACAAACACTCCGACCAGGGGCAGGACCCGCGTAGTGAGTTCGTTCAAGCGGCTTCCAAGAACGAGGAAGATCGCCACCGTTACGAACCCGACGAGCAGCGGAAATTCAGCACGGATCGCGATCCCAAATGGCTGGGTGTTTTTCGCCTGCTGAATTGCATCCGCTTTTGCAGACATGGGCCGGAGCATATCGGTTGGGCGTGAGGCACGCAATCAAGCGATGCGATCTTCGGAGACGCATCGAACAGAACCGCGCCGCAAAATGGAAACGTTTATCTACCCGCCTGCAATGGCACCGATGATTAGGAATGGTTCCACCCCATTCGCAATCGCATCGGGCAGCGGTGCATCGGGCGATTCATGAGACAAATCTTCGCCGCAGGCAAAAAATCGGACCATCGGCCGGCGAATCTGCGTCACATGATCACGAATTGTCCCGCGCAGCATCGGATATTTCGATTCAACCGCATCGAGCAGCGAGCGCTGAGTTACCGTTCCGTTGAGCTCAAGTCCTACTTCACCCTCGACGTGCGCCAGCGTACGCAGATTAGGCGGAAGAATAACGCGTATCATGGCAATGTTTGCGTTTCTACCGAAAGCACCGCAGGCAGATCGCGCACGATCGGTTTCCATTTATCGCCTGCGTCTACAGATGCGTAAACTTGGCCACCGGTGGTTCCGAAATAAACGCCACAAGGATCGAGCAAATCGACCGACATCGCGTCGCGTAACACGTTCACGTAACAATTCCGTTGCGGCAGACCTTTGGTTAGGGCCTCCCATTGGTTGCCGCCTGTGCGGCTCCGATACACGCGCAATCTGCCGCTGGGCGGGTAATGCTCCGAATCGCTCTTGATCGGTACGACATAAATCGTTTCCGGCTCATGCGCATGAACGTCGATCGGAAAACCGAAATCAGTCGGTAAATTTCCGCTTACCTCCGTCCACGAGTCACCGGAGTTGTCGCTGCGCATCACGTCCCAGTGCTTTTGCATGAACAATCTGTCCGGACGCGATGAGTGCATCGCGATCCGATGCACGCAGTGACCGACCTCCGCGTTCGAGTCCGGAATGTACTGCGAGTGGAGCCCGCGATTGATCGGCTTCCATGTTTTCCCGCCGTCTTCGGTGCGAAACGCGCCGGCCGCCGAGATTGCGCTGTAAATTCGCTGCGGATCTTTTGGATCGAGAAGGATTGTGTGCAGACACATGCCGCCGGCGCCCGGCTGCCATTTCGGTCCCGTATCGCTGCCGCGTAGACCAGCTAATTCCTGCCACGATTTGCCGCCGTCTTTCGATTCGAAGATCGCGGCATCTTCGACACCGGCGTAAACGTGATCCGGATCGTGGAGCGACGGTTCCAAATGCCAGACGCGCTTGAATTCCCACGGATGTTGGGTGCCGTCGTACCATTGATGGGTCGTGAGTGGTTTCCCCGTTTCAGGCGAAGCATCGTAAACGAACATGTTACTTTCGCCCTTCGGCATCCCTTCCGGCGTCATCAAGTCCTCCGGCTTCGTGCCGGGTGGATTCCACGTTTTGCCGCCGTCGTCGGAACGCTGGATGATTTGCCCGAACCAAGCGCTCGTCTGCGACGCGTAGATCCGGTCGGGATCAACGGGCGACCCTTTCATATGATAAATTTCCCATCCCGCAAAATGCGGGCCGCTGACCTTCCATCGTTTGCGCGCACCATCTGATGTGAGGATGAACGCGCCTTTTCTTGTTCCGACCAAAACCCTGACTGTGCTCATGATTTTCTCCTCTTTTTGTTTGCTCGATCGTTGTTCTCTTCGATTCGCGTTTTGACCAGCTTTTTCACCAACGCCACCGGCAACGGTTTGTTCGGAGAGAAGCGAATCGTCCCTTTGCTGGTTTGAAAATTCCTAAGCTCGTTCCGAAAGTTTTTCAACGTGGCGGCGCTACCTGGATAAAACGCGCAATGATTAGCCCACGCGCCAAAGAAAACCAATAAACGTCCGTTGAAGCGAAACGCGGGAATTCCGTACCTGATGCATTCCTCGGCCTTCGGTGCGGCGGTCTGAATGGTTTGCCGGAGCTTTTGAAGTGTCTTACGGTTGTCAGGTTTCACATTCGCGAGGTACTCGTCAATTGTTTTGGGTTTCTTCTTTGCCGAGTCCGTTATCGCCCCAACAGAATTATTTCCCGTCGTAAGCAGCCTTCAGTTTCGCCATGTCGATCTTTTTCATTTGAAGCATCGCGTGCATGACGCGTTCGGCTTTCTCGGCATCCTTATCGTGCAACATGTTAATCAGAACGATTGGAGTGACCTGCCACGACACGCCGAATTTGTCCTTTAGCCAGCCGCACGCGGATTCTTCCCCGCCACCCGCGCTAAGTTTCTCCCAATAATAGTCTACTTCTTTCTGGGTTTCGCAGTTCACAACGAACGAAACCGATTCGTTGAACTGGAACTGCGGGCCGCCGTTCAAAGCGACGAATCTTTGGCCTTCGACCTCAAATTCAATTGTCAGCACGGATCCTACCGGCCGTCCACTTTCTGAAACTTTGGCTACTTCCTCGCCGTAGCGCAGGATTCTGCCGATCTTCGAGTCTTCGAAGATCGACGTGTAAAACTTGACGGCGTCCTCGGCTTGACCATCGAACCACAGGAATGGAGTAATTTTTTGCATATTCTTTTTCGCTTTGTTCATGTTTCCGACGAACGAATGGAAGCGGTTCGGACAAGAATTTTCAACAAACAGACGAATTAACCAATGACTGTGAATCGCGCATCTGCAAAAGCGTGAATTCATCTACTTCGACGCGCCTGGGTCACTTTCGTCCGCACGAAAGTAGTTTTGCCGTGACTGAGGACGGCCCATGAAAATTTGGCGTTTCACGCAAACCCCCTACAATGATGCGATGCTAATCGACACTCACGCACATCTGGATTCTCTGTCATGTCGAGCGAAGTCGAGACATCTCTGGATTGAATGTTCCCGAAGAGAATCGGAGGTTCCTGACCTCCGCTCGGAATGACAAAAATGCTAATCGACACTCACGCACATCTCGATTTTCCCGATTTCGCAAACGATCTCGAGGATGTGCTCCGCCGCGCGGAGCAAGCTGATGTAAAACGTGTTATCACCATCGGCACATCAATCGAGAGCAGCCGGCGCGCAATCGAGCTCGCGGAGAATTATCCGTCTGTTTACGCGGCGATTGGCGTTCATCCAAGTCAGGTTGACGAGGCGGAGGAGGATGTGATTACGCCGCTGCGCGGCCTCGCGCAAAATCAGCGCGTCGTAGCGATTGGTGAGACCGGCCTGGATTATCACCACTTGCCCAGTGAAAAAGTGGCCAAGGAAGAGCAGGTGCAGGTCATGACTGCTCTGCGAAGTGAGACCGATGAAGAAATCGAAGCGCAAATTCGCGACGGCGCGTACAAGTCGAAACAGGCGAGTTTGTTCCAGCAGCAGCTCGACCTGGCGGTCGAGCTCGGACTGAACGTCGTAATTCATCAACGCGATGCGTGGGAGGACACGCTGGAAGTCCTGCGCGCTTATACCGGTAAGGTGCGTGGTGTTTTCCACTGCTTCGGCGGCTCACTAAAACAGGCGAATGAAGTTCTCGATCTTGACCACCTGATTTCGTTCACGGGGATTGTTACCTTCAAAAACGGCGTAGCCGTACGACAGGTCGCAGCAGAAATCCCGCTCTGGAAATTCATGGTCGAAACAGATTGCCCATATCTGGCGCCGGCGCCTTTTCGCGGAAAGCGCTGTGAACCGGCGCATACGCGCATCGTAGCGGAAGCGATCGCGACGGCGCGAGGCGTTTCACTGGAAGAAATTGTTGAAGCGACGACCGAAACCGCAGAGAAGTTTTTCAGGTTTAATCGCGCATGAGACTACGCAATTACCTTCTGCTTGCTGCTCTATTCCTTGCATCCTGTGCAGCGCCCGACACTCAGCATCACATCGTCATCAGCACGCGGGACCAAAAGTTAGCCGTCTTGGACCGCGGCACCCTCTTGACCACGTATCCGGTCTCGACTTCGAAGTTCGGGCTGGGTGATTACCTGCGAAGCAGTCGCACTCCGTTGGGCCAACTGGAGATCGCAAAAAAGATCGGCGATAATGCGCTGCTCGGCGCCGTGTTCAAGGATCGGATCCGAACCGGCGAAATTGTTGCGCCAAATTCTCCCGGTCGCGATCCGATTGTCACGCGCATTCTTTGGCTGCGAGGACGCGAAGCGCAAAATGCCAATGCATTTGGCCGGTACATCTACATTCACGGCACGCCGGAAGAACGGCTGATCGGAATGCCAGCGAGCTACGGATGTATTCGAATGCGCTCCAGCGACATCATTCAATTGTACAACATCGTAGGAGTCGGCGCAGCGGTGACGATCGTGGACACGCCGCTCATTAGCGCAGTTCCGGGCCTCGTGTCAGGTCATTCGATGGGGCCGGAAAACACGGCGCCGTTTGTGATGCGCTAGAATCGCCCTAGTTAAGGCAGCTTGCCGAGATGTTTTCTCACGGCGTTGCCGGAGAGTAAATCCATATCCGCGTCCACCATGATGCGAACCAGCTCGTGGAATCGCACTTTCGGTTCCCAACCGAGAATCTTCTTTGCTTTGGACGCGTCACCGAGCAGCAGATCGACCTCGGCCGGGCGTTCGTAGCGGGGGTCGTGTCTTACGAATTGCTTCCAATCCAGATCAGCGTGTGCGAATGCCGCTTCAACAAATTCGCGCACAGGGTGCGTTTCGCCGGTAGCCAGCACGAAGTCGTCACCTTCGCCGAGCTGCATAATTCGCCACACCCCTTCGACATACTCCGGCGCGTATCCCCAGTCGCGTTTTGCCTCCAGGTTGCCGAGGAATAATTCATTTTGCAATCCATGCTTAATCGCGGCGACGGCGCGCGAGATTTTGCGACTGACAAACGTTTCACCGCGTCGCGGGCTTTCATGGTTAAACATGATGCTGTTGCTCGCGCAGAGACCGTAGCTCTCGCGATAATTCACGGTTGCCCAATACGAAAAAACCTTGGCTACACCATAGGGGCTGCGCGGCCAGAACGGTGTCTTCTCGTTTTGCGGCACCTCCTGGGCCTTACCGAACATTTCGCTGCTGGATGCCTGAAGAAAACGGGAACGCAATCCCGCTTCACGGATTGCTTCCAGGATCCGGATCGTGCCGACGCCGGTAACATCGGACGTATATTCGGGAATATCGAAGCTCACGCGCACGTGAGTTTGCGCGCCCAAATGATAAATCTCGTCCGGTTTCAATTCATAAAGAAGCTTCACGAGATTGACGGAATCGCTGAGATCTCCGTAGTGCAGAAACATTCGGACGTCGTTTACATGCGGGTCGGCGTAGAGATGATCAATGCGCGAAGTGTTGAACGTGCTGGCGCGACGAATGATCCCGTGGACTTCGTAGCCTTTCTCCAGCAGCAGATCAGCGAGGTAACTTCCGTCCTGGCCAGTGATACCGGTGATCAGCGCCCGTTTCATTTGGGCAAGTATTGTAGGGCGTTTCTGTGAAACGCCAACGCTAGAACGTGGAGATGGCGTCTGACACAGACGCCCTACAAATTATGCCCATCAATGCGATAGGCGCACAATCGAGAGGCCAAGTAGTATGATTGTGATAACAATTGCAATGAGCATTGATATGTCTCTCGGAAAATTCATGCTTCCGGCGGGGTCACCATGATCCGCGCCAAGACCGCACGCTGGGCGCCGATGAGCGCGCTGATGCCGTTGCGACCGAGCGCGAGCATTTCATCAAGTTGCGAGCCTGCAAAGGTTGCTTCTTCGCCCGAGCTTTGGACTTCTACGAATTCGCCGTCTTCGGTTGCAACTAGATTGAAATCAACTGAAACCAGTTTGTCCTCTTCGTAATTAAGATCAACGATCGCCTGTCCATCTAGAATACCAGCACTCACTGCGGCAACGAGCTTTTGCATGGGCGGTGAATCGAGCTTTTTTTCCCTCACGAATTTCCGGCAGGCGATGGCCAGCGCCAAGCTCGCGCCGGTGATTGCAGTGGTGCGTGTCCCGCCATCGGCTTGCAGCACATCGCAATCCACCCAGATCGTGCGCGGTCCGAGTTTTTCCAGGTCCATGACTGCGCGCAACGATCGGCCGATCAATCGTTGAATCTCGACACTGCGACCGTCGATGCGGCCTTTTGTTGTGTCGCGAGGTTTGCGCGGTTGCGTCGAGTACGGCAGCATCGAATATTCCGCAGTCAACCAACCGCCGCTGACTGCCTGTTCTTTCATCCATCGTGGCACAGCTTCTTCGATCGTGACCGCGCAGATCAAACGCGTTTTACCCATCGAGACGAGGACCGAACCGCTTGCATGTGGCGCCACGTTCAACTCAAAGTTGACCGGTCGGATCTCATCTGGTGCGCGGCCGTCATTTCGCTGCATCGAAGTGGAACCTAAATCTGGAGCATGATTCGTGCGACGAGGATTTTGCAGCAACGCCCAGCGAAGCAATCGGCTTGACGCGTCCGGAGGAGCGTCGTTCTATAAAGCCTTTGCGTGAAAAGTATCGCTGAAACCCAGACGGCGATTTGCATTGCCGGCGCGCACCGTTCAGGCACCAGCATGGTGACGCGGCTCCTTCATTGCTGCGGGCTGGAGCTCGGGCCGCAATCGGAGTTGATGCCACCGCAGGCGGACAACCCCGAAGGTTTCTGGGAGCATTTGGGGTTTGTTGCATTAAACGACCAATTGCTAAGCGAGCTTGGCGGCGCGTGGGACCTGCCGCCCAAGGCTGACGAGGACTTCATGAGTCCGCAGCTGGACCCCTTGCGCCTCAAAGCGCGGCTTCTCATCGAAAAATTCAATTCGGCAACGGTATGGGGCTGGAAAGATCCGCGCAACAGTTTGACGCTGCCGTTCTGGCAACAGCTGTTGCCTGGACTCAAGAGCGTCGTGGTTGTGCGCAACCCGCTAGAAGTAGTGCACTCGATGTGGGAACGAAATGGAACTTCGTATTCATTTGGTTTACGGCTGTGGGAAATCTATAACCGGCGCTTGCTTGAAACAGCAAACGGGCAAGACCGACTGATCGCCAACTACGGTTTGTTTTTCCAAGAGCCGGAGTTGCAGTTGCGGCGAATCACGAATTTTATTGGTTTACCCGACGCAAAAACAAGTAGCGCCGCTGCTCTGATCGCGCCGCGAAAACGCCACACGCATTTTACAGTCGAGCACCTGATCGATGCTCGGGTCGCCCCGGAAGTGATTGATCTTTATCGTGCCTTGCTGGCCGAAGCGTCGCCGGGCGAAGCGAACAAAGGCTATGTGGCGAAAGTTTCGTCCAGCGATGACGATTTGCTTCCGGGTTCGATCAGCAGGTTGAACACTTTTGTTCCGGAACGGATCGCACAGGTTGAGCATCTTTACGGCGAGCTCCTCGCGCAAGCGGAAGCTCGCCACGACCGGGAGACGAAAAAACTCAGCGCTCATTTGGTTCAAACCGAAGCGCGTTTGGAGGAGGTAAACGAATTTCTTCGAGACAAAAGCATTAGGCTGGCGGAAAGTGAAGCGCGGCAAGACCAGCTGCGAAAGCGTTTGCGTTTGCAACTGAAGGCTGCCGAGAAGCTTTGCGGGTTCCTAGCCGAAGTTGATGACGCGGCGGGACGGTTGTGCTCTTCAGCGCGGTGGCAAATTGCAAATCCGGTCGCAGCATTAAAGGCAAAACTCTCGCGTAGAAAATCGCGACCATTGCTGGGCTACGGGCATTTGGAAAGGATCGTCTCCGCGTATAAGAGGTGGCGAGCCAGTCATCCGGAAGTTGCTGCGATTGATCATCAAATCCAAGCGCTAATTTCAGGCGCGGTTTCTGTCCCAGCGCAAAGGTTGGCGCCTCTTGAGCCTCCCGTGACTGCCCATCCGATTGCATTTCCGGTGCATGAGGAGGTTGAAGTTTCAATCGTTATTCCGGTGTTCAACCAGTTTCAGTTCTCGCAGGCTTGCCTGGCCTCGCTGCAGGAAAATCAGGGCACTGAACGGTTTGAAGTCATTGTGGTGGACGATGGCTCGACCGATACCACCACTGACGTTGTCCCGCGCATTCCGGGAATCGTTTATCTACGGAATGAAACCAACTCCGGCTTTATCGCCTCCTGCAACCTTGGCGCCGAAAAAGCGCGCGCCAGATATCTTGTTTTCCTCAACAACGACACACTCGTTCGGGCGGGCTGGTTGAGCGCCCTACTGAACACTTTCGCTGAAGAGCCAAAGGCAGGCATTGTCGGCTCGAAACTGCTTTATCCAGACGGGCGGTTGCAGGAGGCGGGCGGAATTATATGGCAGGACGGTTCCGGATGGAATTTCGGCAAGTTCGATGACCCGCAAAAGCCTGAATACAATTATCTCCGCGAAGTAGATTATTGCTCAGCAGCTGCGTTGATGATTTCAAAAGCGCTATTCCAGAGCGTGAACGGTTTCGATTCCCGCTACGCACCGGCGTACTACGAGGATACCGACCTTGCGTTCAAGGTTCGCGGGGCGGGCTACAGAGTCTTATACCAGCCGCTAAGCGAAGTTATCCATTACGAAGGCGCAACCGGTGGGACCGATGTCTCAAGCGGTACAAAGCAATATCAAGATATTAACCGCTCAAGGTTTGCTGCAAGCTGGGCCGACGAACTGATAACCAGACCAGCAAACGGCGATCTTGCAGCTTTCAAAAAATCGCCGCAGGGTCACAAAAACATTCTGGTGATAGATCATTATGTTCCAACGCCGGATCGGGACTCGGGGTCGCTGCGAATGTTTCAAATCGTCAAGCTGCTTCACGCGCTTGCTCATCGTGTCACTTTCATTCCAGATAATCTTGCGAAAAGCGAGCCTTACACGGCTGAGCTACAGAAGCGCGGAGTTGAGGTGATTTATCATCCTTACGTCAAGAGAGTGCGCGACTACCTCACTTCACATGGTCGCGAATTCGACGCCGTGGTCCTGAGCCGCTGTGAGTTTGCACGCAAACACATTGCGGATGTGCGCCGGTACGCTCCTCAAAGCCGGATCATTTTTGATACAGTAGATCTTCATTTTGTTCGCGAGGCAGGTGAGGCACGCCTGACCGGCGACTCGGAAATCGAGCGGAAGGCAAAGGAAACGGAACAACTAGAGTATGAGTTAATCGAACAATCCGATGAGACTTGGATAGTCAGCAACAGTGAGCAGAGGCTGCTAAAGGAGAAATGGCCACACAAATCCATTCAAGTGGTTTCAAACGTTGTGGATGTGCCCGGCTCGAACACGCCGTTCGCGCTTAGGCGCGATTGGCTGTTTATCGGTAGTTTTCAACACAGGCCCAACGTCGATGGGGTTCTGTTTTTTGTGCAGCAAATTTTCCCGTTGGTCAGCCCGCGACTTCGTGATGCTAAATTCTACATCATCGGCGATAACGCGCCGCCGGAGATCGTTGCTCTGGCGAATGAGAAAATCGTTGTTACAGGATTGCAACGGGATGCGCGTCCATTTTTCGATAGCGTGAAATTATCCGTCGCGCCGTTACGATTTGGTGCCGGAGTCAAAGGCAAAATCAACCAAAGCATGGGTTTTGGTGTGCCTGTGGTGGCCACGTCAGTCGCTGTCGATGGAACAGAGCTCAGGGCTCATGAAGAGATCCTTGTAGCAGACGAGCCGCGAGAGTTCGCACAGGCATTGATCCGGCTCTACGAATCGGAGGAACTTTGGAACCGGCTTTCAGAAAACGGCGTCAGGAAAACACGTGAACTGTATTCTGTTGAGGCGGCACGCGAGAAACTGGAATTTCTTTTTAGTGACGAGCACCTGAACTGCCTCGAGCTGTCGCCGCGAATTGCAGAGCAGGAGCTGGTTGTCACACATTGAACTTTGACTGCCAGTGACGAAGACGGAAGTAACCGGACAGATTACCGGAAGGATAATTGTAACCCCGAATCCCGTCTGTTTCGGACAACGCTGTGTCGTTTCGTGGGACACGAATGATCCTGCCGGTGCGGAGGTGCGAGTTTCAACTGGCGCAAATGACGAGAAGCTCGTCGCAAAAGGAGGAAAATCTGGCCAGGTGGAAATTCCCTGGATTGCCGACTCGACCGTATATGAATTTCGTCTTTATCCCCGCAGTGGGCCAGCGGTAGCGATTGATTCGGTCAAAGCGCGGCGCGAAATCGACTCCGCACCTGCTGCGCTCCGCGAAATTGCGGAGGAAGTTACACGGGGAAACGTTGATGTGACGGCGCTTTCCAGGTTCATCGTTGCGGTAATGCCCATTTGCCTCAGGAGTCCGCAGTTCCGAGAACTGTTCCGGGACTGGGAGCAACATGGGTTTCATGTGACGCCGGTCCATTTTAACCAACCGATTCCTGACACCCGATCCTTGCCTGAAACGCTCTGGAGCCGACCCAGCGAGCTGGTAGGCATTGACATGAATGAGCCGAGACAACGCGAGTTGCTTCGCAGCTTTTCAAGGTTCCGCGATGAATATCAGCGCTTTCCGACCGGACCAACTAAGGAGCAGAATCGATTTTATCTTGGAAACCGCCTCTTTGATGGCGTTGACGCGCTGGTGGCCTACTGCATGGTTCGTCATTTCCAGCCGCGCTTGATTATCGAAGTGGGCAGCGGTTTTTCTTCACTCGCATTGGGTGAAGCCGCATCGAAAAATGGCTGCACGCCGATCATTTGTATTGAGCCATTTCCACGCGACTTTCTTCGCAAAGGATTTCCCGGTTTACAAACTTTGATCGAGAAGAACGTTCAGGAAATCAATCTGGAATTCTTCTCGCAACTGCAATCGGGCGACATCTTGTTTATCGACAGCTCACATACCGTCAAAGTTGGCGGCGACGTCAATTATTTGTTCCTGGAAGTGCTGCCGCGCCTCAAGCCGGGAGTCATTGTACATGTCCACGATATCTTTTTGCCGTTCGAGTACCGGCGCGACTGGGTAGTGGATGAATTTCGCTTTTGGAGCGAACAATACCTGTTGCAAGCCTTCTTGAGTTTTAATCTGGAGTTCGAGGTCCTGATGGCGAATCGATACCTTGCGCACAAATACCGGGACGACCTCAAAGTCACGTTCGCGAATTTGGCAAATCTCGAAGCTGTTCGTCCCTCTTCATTAGGGTGGGTCGGAGGAAGTTTCTGGATGCGCCGAAAGCTTTAGCCAACGAACATCTGAGTTAAGGCACAGTGGAACCCATACCAGCTAAACCTATCTTCATCGTGGGATCCCCAAGATCGGGAACCAGCATTCTCACCTGGTGCCTTGGTCAACACCCGAATATTATCCCACTGGACGAGTCCACTGGCCTGGGAAACCTGACAATTGCCCTGGCTATTTGTTATCAGACGAAAATGGGACTCGGCGGGAAATCGTTGTGGACTGCACTGAATGTGCAAAAAGGCGAATTTTTTTCCGGCTTCGGGCAAACCATCAATGAACTCATCTTGCGCCACAACGTTGATCTGGAAAGGCGGCGATGGCAAGAGGCTGCCGGTCCAAGTGTTTCGCCCGAAAGGTTCGTAACAGAACAGTCGGCAAAGGCGCGATGGGTAGATGGGACACCAGAATACTCGTTTCACATCTATGGTCTTCGTCAGCTATTTCCCGACGCGCGCTTCATTCATATCGTACGCGACGTTACTTCGGTCGTGCAATCGATGCTTAACTTTCATCGACTTGCCGGTGTGAAGCTGGTCGCGAACGAGCAGGAAGCCTACGATTATTGGTACCGCGCCGTTTCTGCCTCCCTCTTAGCTGAACGAGCTTACGGTCCGCGGGTCGTCCTGCGATTGCGATATTCTGAGCTTGTGAATCGAAGCGAGGCTTCGCTGCGAGCGGTGCTTCATTTCCTCGGCGAACCATACGCTGCTGAATGCCTGATCCCGCTCGGGGAAAGGATCAATAGTTCCAATGTCCCTGCCGATTTCAGACTTGGCGATCTGGGCACCGCCCCAGAAGTCATCGACCGCGCTATGCGGCTCAGCGCAGAACTCGAAACGTCTCCACAGCCAGGTGAGGGCTCAATCAGCGCAGCCCAGCAATTAGAGACAGAGTTTAACCAACGTGTGCAATATGTGGCGGCGTTAGATAGCGCTTATGTCAAAGCTCATTCTGAATACGTCAAGGCTCGTGCTCGGGCAAAAAGACTCGCAAAAGAGGTTGAGAATAAGAGAGCTACAATCCGGGATCTTAGAACTCGACGTCAGCGTCACAAATTGCGGGGTTTGCTTTTACCACACGGCACTAATGAGGAAACAACATAGCAAGTGAATGCTCTTGCTCATGCGTGCCAAGAACAAACGCTGCAATGAATGATGAGATAAACAAGCCCATTTTTGTAGTTGGATCGCCGCGTTCGGGAACCAGTATTCTGACCTGGTGCCTTGGTTATCACCCCAACATTTTTCCCGTGCCTGAATCAAATTGGATGGGTGAGTTAGCGGCTAGCCTTGGAATTGCATACCAAGTTGGTGCGGCGCGTGGTGATTATTCTGCCTTGAGCGCGATGGACATTTCGCCAGATGAATTTTTCGCGGCTTTTGGCCAGCGTATCAACGAACTGATACTACACCACCGTGACCGCCTAGAAACAAAACGCAAAACCAGGTGTATCGAACTGAAGCTCGACCGCCGTTGGCTTGAGGCCAGTAGCACAGCGACCGGACCGAAGAGGCGCTGGGTCGATGGGACACCAGAGTATTCCTTTCACATTTATGGTCTGCGCAAGCTGTTCCCGGAAGCTCTGTTCATTCACCTCGTCCGCGATGTCACCGCCGTGGTGCGCTCGCTGCTAAATTTCCACCGGGTTTCGGGAGTTCATCTGGTGGCTAGCGAAGAAGATGCTTATCGGTATTGGCTGCGCACAGTTAAGGCCTGCCTTAAAGCTGAGGAAGCCTACGGCCCACGCGTGATTCATCGGTTGTTATATTCGTCGCTGATCAATAACCCTGAATCGGCAATGCGATCGCTGTTGGATTTTGTCCGCGAGTCTTATGACGCCCGGTGTTTGGAACCGCTCGCAGAGCGAATTAACAGCTCTAACGTGCCGGCTGAATTTACGTCGGAAGATCCTGCCACCGAAGTAACTTTTGTGGACGAGGCGCGGCGACTCTCGGAGGAGCTGGAACGAACTGGACAACCCGATGAGCCATCCCCCGCGGTAGCCGACGAGCTTCAGAACGCATTCCACGAATCCTGCCTGAGAGCGATGAGCATCGAGGAGCAGTTAACGAAGGTGCGGCGCAAAAAGAGCAGAGATATACAAAAACTTGCCGCTATGCTCGATGAAGTTGCCGCTAATAACGCCAGGCTGCAGTCCTCGCGCTTGTGGCGATTCGTGAACAGGGCCGCTGCAATCGAAGCGAAATTGTTTCCGAACAAAGGATTCGTTCCGGATCGGCGGCTTCAGAAAATCATTGGCAATTACTCGCGGTGGCGCGCTTCGCATCCGGACATCGCAAATCTCGATAAACCAATTCATCGCGCCGAATCGCCAGCCTCTGGGGACGACTCCGACACGGCTTAAGCGTTCAACGCCTGGGACTGCGAAGGTGTCAAAGACTCTGCGAAAACGTAAATGCTGAACCCGCAAACACTAAAGCCATTAAGAAAGTGGCCGAACGGTGGGGCGATCCGCAAAGCGAGCCTCCTGGCACGCAGTGGGTCGGAGTGCCAGGCGTTGCGGCGACATTCGGAACTCGTTGATGCACCGGAAGCCGCGCTACGATCGGTTTTTGGGTTCCTCGGCGAGTCTTACGCGCCCGAGTGTTTGGAGCCGCTGAAGCAACGGATTAATAGCTCGAATGTTGCCGATGATTTTGTCGCCAGCGATCCGGCCAGCGACTCCGCGCTGGTCGAGAAAGCAACGAACCTTTCGGCTGAATTAGAAACAACAGCCCAGTCGAGCGAACGATCAAATGCTGCCGCGGACGCGCTCGAAGCCCAGTTTCGGGAACGGACGCAATACGTAGCTGTCTTGGACAAGAGCCACGAAGAAGCTCAACGACTTATTCGGGCTCTCAAGAAGCAAAACCGCGACATGACTGAGGCGTTCGATCGCGCTTAAATTTCTGATTAGTCTTGACCTAGCTGTGTGCTCTGAGTTAACCAAATTGCCAACGAAGACGGCTCCGCGCCGGATTGAACTTCGTAAGATCAGAATCAACGTAGCGAACCTTTCTCGCGTCTTAGCGGGTTGGAAGGTACTGCTAACCACGTGTCTGTTTCTCGTCGGGGTCATAGGATATGCCGATTATCAGACTGGATACGACCGCCCGCTGCTTCTCTTTTACCTTTTACCCATTTCTTTAGCCGCCTGGTTTGGCAGCTTCCTTGGAGGCCTAGGAATCGCTGTTGTGAGCATTGCAGTATCGATGCTGTCAGATGTTGCGGCCGGGAGTCCTGCTCCCGGCTTCTGGAATTCGGGAATGGCCTTTGTATCCTATGCGCTGTTCGCTGGAGTGTTATCCAAGCTGCGGACACTGGTGGGGGAATTGGATCGGCGGGTTGAGGAACGGACGGCAGCTTTGCAGCGCGAGGTGGCTGAACGCCAGCGGCTCGATCGGGAAATCGCACAAGTGGCAGATCGTGAACGACGTCGCTTGGGACAGGATCTTCACGACAGGCTCGGCCAGCACCTCACCGGCACCGCTTTGGCAGCTCAAGTGTTGAAGGACAAACTCGCCACAAAATCGGGACAAACTCGCCACAAAATCGGTGCCGGAGGCAAGCGAGGCAGAGAAGCTCGTGCGGTACGTCGAGGAAGGCATCGATCTTACCCGTAATTTGGCACGCGGTTTCTTTTCGCCAGAACTCGAAGCAGAAGGGTTAAGCGTAGCCTTGGAAGGTCTTGCCGAGAACATTAGCGAGCGATTCGCAATTAACTGTATTTTTCACGGAGAAGAGTCAATTCCAGTGCGCGATTCTGCGGTTGCTACGCAACTCTACCGGATTGCTCAGGAGGCGGCCACGAACGCCGCCAAGCACGCTGCCGCGGAGAATATCGATATTCGCGTTACTGTGAATGGTTCCGAACTTGTTCTCGCAATCAGTGATAATGGAGTTGGGATCCCAGACAAGCTCTCAGATTCAAAAGGGCTTGGGCTTCGCTTGATGCGCCATGGCGCGGCACTAATTGGCGCAACGTTGAGCGTTCAACGAAATCGCGGGCGCGGAACGGTTGCGACATGTAAGTTAAGGATTCCAAATCACAGCGAATCAAGTATCGCAATATGAATATGAACTCGGACCCTCCCATCAATGGCATGCGCAAACGCCGGATTTTTATCGTTGACGATCACCCGCTTGTCCGCGAAGGACTCACCAATCTTATCAATGGGCAAAGCGATCTGATAGTCTGCGGTGAGGCGGAAGATTCGGCCGGCGCTATCGCTGGTATTGCAAAAGCTCGGCCGGATGTCGCGCTTATCGATATCTCCCTCAAAAACGAATCGGGATTGGAACTAGTCAAAATTCTGGACAATCAATTCCCGCTGGTTGCACTAATCGTTCTCTCGATGCACGACGAAGCGTTGTATGCCGAGCGCGCTCTGCGCGCTGGCGCGCGGGGTTACGTCATGAAACGTGAGACCTCCAGGAGCGTCCTGGCTTGCATTCGCCGTGTGCTTGAGGGCGGAGTTTACTTAAGCGAGAGGGTCGTCAACAGCATGGCGCGCCGACTCAGCACCTCGCGCAAGACCGCGGAGGCTTCTCCTGTGGAACGGTTAAGCGATCGCGAATTGGAAATATTTCGCCTCCTAGGCCAGGGGCGGACTACTTCCGAGATCGCGGAGGACTTGCACCTCAGTCTAAAAACTGTGCAAGCCTACTGTGCGCGCGCAAAAGAGAAATTCGGCGTCAGCTCCCTGGGCGAGCTGCTCCGCGCAGCCATTCGTTGGGACGATGCTACGAATGTAAAATGACCATTCACATCCGGCGTTAAATACAACCGCATCTTGTAGGGTTTGGCACTACAAGAACATTCGGCTACATCCATCTGTCCCTGGCCCTTCGCTGCACCAGATTATGGCGTGACACCAAAGCAGCTTCTCGCCGCCGGGGATAGCAGCACCTCAGGAACAACGCTGTCGGAAGCATTGCGCCAACTTTCTAATTGGTTTCCGCGCGCGGTCGGTAATCGCATAGAACGTGGCCCTGCCGCCTTTCAAGAACCAAAGCGCGAGCAAAAGACTTCTGAACACACTAAGTATCCCCTTCGACAGCTCGCCACAACAACCGAGCGGAATTTTTGGGAACTCAAATTGGCCGAACAGCCCAAGTCCTTCTGGTATCCCTACTCGACGTTGCACAATGTCGCAGTCTTGGAAGAGCTCTGCTCTAAGGCGCATGTCGATCTTTTGGAGCTCTGCCGAGGCACACACGGAAAAGTGGCAGACATTGGAGCCGCTGATGGAGACCTCGCGTTTTTCCTGGAGAAACTCGGCCTGTCGGTGGTGGCGATCGATAATGAATACACAAACTTCAACCGTTTGGAGGGCGCACGAACTCTCAAGAAGGCCCTAAACTCGTCCGTACCCATTCAATCAGTCGATTTGGATTCCCAATTCACACTCGCTGCGCAAAAATACGATGTAATTTTTTTCCTGGGAACCCTTTATCATTTAAAGAACCCCTTCTTTCTTTTGGAAAGCTTGGCGCGAATCACGAAATATTGCTTTTTGAGCACGCGCATTGCCAGGCAGACTGCGGACGGTTCGCCTCTGGCGTCGCACCCTGTAGCGTATCTGCTCGAACCACGAGAATGCAACAATGACGACACGAACTTCTGGATCTTCTCAGATCAGGGTCTAAAGAGATTAATCGATCGAACGGGATGGGATCTTCGCTCGTATCTTACGATTGGTGATACAACGGGATCTACTCCGGCTGATCCTGAAAGAGACGAGCGTGCGTTTTGCCTTCTGAAAAAACGGCCACCTTCGTTCACCGCCAACCCGAATCCCGTGCCGGCTGGCGAAGGGCCTGGCAAAACTACAGTTTCCTGGGACACCGTCGATGGGAGCATCGGAAGGATCTATGTCTCTGTGAACCGCGGCCAGGAACTGCTTTTTGCAGACGGCCGCCGCAGCTCTGCTTCGGCGCATTGGATCGAGACAGGTTCCAAGTATGAGTTTCGCCTCTACAACTGGGATCACACAGAATTGCTGGCGAATGTGACCGTTACAAGAAAAACGCAGTAATCCGCGTTGCAGGAACTTTAAAGCAGTGTCTCATTTTCATGGCTTGCAACGCCAATCAAAGTGTTGTGGGTGGGCTGTCTTTTTGAGGAATCGAGCGGATTTACGCCGTCGCGATTTCATGAGATGACCGAGCCAACCGGAGGCCGCGTCACGTAGATTTGCGCAACCCGTGTGTTACGATTGCGATTAGTGTAGAGACTAAACTCGTATGTTGCACCTGTCTCAATAAAGGACGCCTCTTTCGATCCGCACGCACCACCCGCGAAAAGAGCTTCTTCAAGGCCACCGCCTGACACATAGATTGCAGCATCCGGGGTGGCATGAGAGGACCAACTGATAATGGTTTTGCCTGGGCCAATGCCGGGCGGCAGTGGGTTTGGCGAAGCGTACAGCTTGGAGGATGTCACTGGAAGCCCCGAGAAGTAGTTGCGCAAGAAAAGACCCATGATGTGCCTAACGATCTCTCCCTTTACATGCCTCATGTCTTCCTCCCAAGTCAGGCTCCGATCCGAGTTCTGAACGATCTCGTAGCTTGGAAAATAATGCACATTTTTATGCGCGGCAGCCCATTCCTGCGCTACGGTGCGGAGCAGAGATTTCGAATAAGTGTTGGCAATTACAACATCTTCCCCAGAAAAGGTTGCCTGTAGCGGCACGGGCGACACCGTCACTACGATCTGTACGTCCTCGTGACCGAATTGGCTGAGCAGCCCGTGAAGCCGTTCAAGATTCGAAAGGTTTTCGACAAAATTAGTGAGGTGAAGCTCGTAACGATCTGGATAACTTCTAAGCATATCGGGAATCAGCCGATTAATGAAAACATTCGCGATGTTATCGCGCCACACTTCAACCAGGCCCAGAGTAATTATTACGACCCGGCACTGCGAAATTCGGCGGGTGACCATCTGCATTATCTCACGCCGACGAATCGTCTCTTCGAAGCCGGCTAGCTGGAGTGCCGGATTAGTATGCGGATCATAGAAAATGCCATTTCCAAGATCAACAAGGCTCTGACGAGGGAATTCTGCCGCCGGGTCCAGTGCCCAGCGCAGCTCATTATAGATTGAGAACGTGTTGTATTTGTTGGTGAAGCCCAACGCCAGCTCGCCATTCATTGCCGGGAATGAATCAAACTCAGCAGTTTTGCTTAACACGTCCATTTTCTGGCCAATTAGCGCGAGCTCAACACCGCGGGCAAAACACGAGCCAATAGCGAAAATTTTATCTTCGCGCTGCATTTTGAATCCCGGCGAGATCGCTGGCGCAAAAAGCGGTTCACGCAGCCGCTGGCACGCAAGCGTACCGTTTAGCTCACTGGGCAACGCGTCTTTTTGGTGCCAACGGCTATACGGGCTGACGAAGTTCCGCTTGGCTTGCGTCGGTGTAATAGGACTGAGCATTTGAATCCAGCCGGTCAAGCCTCGGCAATCACGAAAATTCTAGACACTAGGTACAACGGAACTGTTGCCGTAGCTGCCTCCTGTGTTCCACACATACAACATAGCCATGACACGCTGTTAGGCAAAGTTGCTTCTGCCCAAATCGCAACTCAAAATCGTCCGATGTAATTATTCCTGCTCTCGCTTGAAGGGGGCGCAGAAGACTCGACGAGTCGTCGATTTCGCTGCGACGGTTCTTCACCTTATCAGTCCGGTCGCCTCGGTAACATTTCGCGATATTGTTGCGTCACTTCGGGATTGTTTCACATTAACTACGAGACGTGAGTACGCCCAGATCGGTGGCGATATTTGTTTAGCGTGCCTACATTGATGGAGAAAAAGCGAACCTACGCGCGCATTTTTCAATTTGAACACAGCTGATATGGACCGCGTGCCGTACTTGGATCTTCAAGCCCAATACGACAGCATTCGCACCGAGGTCTTGACGGCATTGGAAGATATTTGCGAGTCGACGAGATTCGCTCAGGGGCCGGCGAGTTCGGACTTCGAGGCGAAATTTGCAGCGTATTGCGGAGTGGATCATTGTGTGAGCCTGAACAGCGGCACGAGCGCGCTGCATGTGGCCCTGCGCTGCCTCAATCTTGGTCCAGGAGACGAAATTGTCACGGTCTCGATGACTTTCATAGCGACCGCATGGGCCATCAGTTACGTCGGAGCTACGCCAGTTTTTGTCGATGTCGATCCTGTCCGTCGAACGATGGATCCAGTCAAACTCGAAGCCGCTATCACGCCGCGGACGAAAGCAATTATCCCAGTGCACCTGTACGGGATGTCCGCGGAGATGGACCGCATCATGGCGATTGCTGAGCGGCACGGGCTGCCGGTGATCGAAGATGCGGCGCAGGCCCACGGAGCAAAGTACCGCGGCAAGCGGGTTGGTCAGTTTGGGCAAATCGCGTGTTTTAGTTTTTATCCGAGCAAAAACCTTGGGGCGTACGGCGAAGGAGGCGCGTTAATCACGAATGATACAAGGATAGCGCAGCGCGCCCGTTCGCTGCGTGATCACGGGCAAAGCCAGAGATATTTGCACGACGAAATCGGGTATAACTACCGGATGGACAGCTTTCAGGCCGCTGTGCTCTCCATAAAACTAAAGCACCTCGACGTCTGGAATGCGGCTCGTATTGATCGGGCGCGATACTACACGGATTTACTCAAAGACTCCTCATACAGGCTCCCGGCGCATATTTCCGATTCAGAGTGCGTCTGGCATTGCTACGTGATTGAAGCGCCAGAGCGTGATCGCGTCCGCTCTGCCTTGCAGGATGTCGGGATCCAGAGTGCCGTTCATTATCCTGTGCCGATTCATCTCCAAAAAGCTTACGTGCACCTTGGGTATCGGTCAGGCGATCTGCCGGTGACGGAAGCACTGTGCGAACACTGTCTCTCACTTCCTATTTATCCCGAACTCTCGAAAGAGAAAATTTCCCGTGTCGCGTGCGTTCTCCTCGATCTGGAGAATCGCTGACGCATCAGACACAGTTTGGACTGCCCGACGACAAAATCGCGTTTGTAATCTGGCGTTGATCAGTGACGATCAGGAATGGCAACGGAGGGTGATTATCTCCTCGGCACGCATGAGGAGGAATTAGCCAGACTCGGCCTGCAACATCGTGTCTGGCGACCTGTTGCTTTGGATTGCTGGCAACGAACCGGTATCACCGTTGGCAAACGCGTGCTCGACGTCGGGGCTGGTCCCGGCTACGCGGCTATTGATCTGGCTGAGATCGTCGGGCCCACCGGTGAAGTGGTGGCGCTGGAACGTTCGCAAAACTTCATTCGTGCGATGGAAACAACCTGCCGCGCACGCTCGCTTACGAACCTGAAGATCCACGAAGTGGATTTGATGCAGGATGAATTGCCAAAGGGTGACTACGATTTCCTCTGGTGCCGCTGGGTGGTCTCGTTCATTGATGATCCGCCGCAACTGATCAAAAAACTCGGCGGTGTTATGCCAAAAGGCAGCGTCGCGATTTTTCACGAATACGGGCACTACGAGACGTGGCGATTCTTGCCGCGGCTGCCGATGCACGAACGTTTCCGCGAGCATGTGATCGCGACATGGCGAGAGTCTGGCGGCGAACCCGACGGCGCCGCCCAACTACCTGGATTGCTCGCGGAGAATGGCTTTGTGATTCGCTCCGCAACGCCACACATATTTTGCCTCCGGCCGAGCGATTACATGTGGCTATGGCCTGCCACATTCATCGAGACTTATCTTGAACGCCTGATCCAAATGGGACGAATCGATCACAAGTTTGCCGAGCAAGTCCGCACTGCTGTCGGAAGTGCACAAAAAAATCCGAATGTCAGGATGCTCACACCCCTCGTGCTGGAAATCATCGCGGAAAAACTGTAAGCCGCCGGTTCCGCTATGAGGCTCCGATGAGGCCCAGTCGCCCTGCATCACCTTTCAGCGCGGCAATGACTTGCGCGATGACATCGTCGAGTGGCATTCCGACTTCTTCTGCGCCGCGGATGATGTCCTCGCGGTTCACGGCGCGGGCGAATGCTTTGTCTTTCATTTTCTTTTTCACCGCGCGGACATCGACGTCGTGAATGCTTTTTGTCGGCCGCACGAGGGCAACGGCAACGACAAAGCTGCTGAGTTCGTCCACGGCGTAGAGAGTTTTCTCGAGCGGCGTTCCCCGGGAAACGCCTGAATAGTCCGCGTGCGAGAGAATCGCGTGGCAGACTTCTTCGCTCCAGCCGTTCTCACGTAACCACGCAACACCGACAAATGGATGGCCATCGGTGGGGCTGCGTTCGAGATTCGGATGCCGCTCGTAATCCATGTCGTGCAACAATCCGACGGCCTCCCACAGATCGGTGTCTTCGCCCCGCAATTGCGCAAAATGCTTCATCGAATCGGCGACGGCATAGCAGTGTTTTCGCAGACTTTCAGATTGGACCCAGTCGTGCAAAGTAGCTTGGGCGCGCGCGGCGAGCGTTTCACTCATGTCAATTCAGTGAATTGAGACGTTATCGCCCGGTTTGATTTTTGTGGCAAGCCGGACCACGTCCCAATTCGCCAACCGAATGCAGCCGTGGCTCACAGCGTGTCCGATCGAACCAGGATCGTTTGTCCCGTGAATGCCAATGCCTTTTTTGTTAAGCGCAATCCACATCACGCCTACCGGATTCCGTGGTCCGGGTGGGAGCATGTAGAAATTGCCGCTGCGTTGGCCATGCTCGAGCATCTCCTTGTCGTAGCGAAACCTGGGCAACTTGGCGACGCCTCGCACCTTCCAGTCACCGATTGGTGAGGCGGTGTGCGCAGAGCCGACCGTGACTGGATATGCGGCGATCAGCTTCTCGTTTTCAAACACGCCGAGCATGTTCGTTTTCGTGTCCACTTTTGTGGAGACATTTCTCGGTGCTCCATTTTCACCAGGAGTTGACGCTTGGGTTTCAGGTTGATCTTCAACTTCGTTCGCCGCTTGCGAGGCAGTTTCGCTGCCGGGCTGAATGTCTTTCACCGACGCGAGCTCGAATGGCTCGACATTCGGCACCTTCAGCTGATCGCCTACTTTAAGCCTCTTCAATTTGCCCGGATTAAGTTGTTCAAGAAAATGAATGTCGCAGTGAAATTTCTCGGCAATGGCGTCAGCGGGATCCCGGTAGGGCAGAAACTTCAGCTTTGCCTTCGCGGCTACGTTGCCCGGCAAGCGTCCAACCGTTTGCAGATCTGCTTCGGTAAGGGTGTAGGGAATGAACGCCGACTCTATGCTGCCCAAGTCGAGTCCGTTGACGTCCGGCGCAAGAGTCTGTCGTGCCTGGCGGTGTGACGGCGGGGCTTGCGGTTGTTCCCCTCGCGATTCGCGGTAAAGCGCAAGTGCCATCCAAGTAAAATCGTTGTAGCGGCCGTCGATCCTGCCCGGGCTAAAGTTTGCGCGATCGAGGAAAACCTGGAGCCGCGTGGCCGCCTCGATCTGAGCCTTGTTTGAAGCTGGCTTTGGCGAGGTCTTCTTCTTCGCGGATGCTGGGACAATGCCGCTCGAGATCAACAATGCGACCACTGCCAAACGATGCACAGCGTTCACTCCAATGCATCGTGCTACTCGACAATTATGGCTGTGCTGCGCGGCCGATCTCGTCCACCGTTACGATTGCAATTCTGTAAGTACCCAAAGCTAACACGTTCAAAGCTGTTGCCGTGGAACGGTTTGGTTGCACAATTTTCAAGGTAAGATTTCGATGGATCAAAAGTGGCGTTTGAACCTTTCCGGTCGGATTGCGCGCAACCTGCTTTGGCTCATGGTGCTCCCTGATCGTGGTTATTATCGTTCTCGTGTTGCGCTCCTGTACCGGATAAGGATGATGCGCTAACGTTTTGGAGGGCGGCGCCGGATCGCTTTGGATTTTTCCGATGCGCGACCGAGATTACAACTCGTAAACTTGTGATATATTCTGCCGATGCAAACGCCAGAAATCACCGCATATTTGAAGACCTATTGTGGCTGGAGCGCCGGTATCCGCGCCGTTCTGGCCAAATACAATCTGCCCTACACCGAAAAGGACATCATTCAGAACCCGGCGTTTCGCTGGGAAATGGAAACCAAAAGTGGACAGCCGCTCTCGCCGTGCCTGGAAATCAATGGCCGCATGCTGGCCGACGTCAGCGGCGAAGAGGTCGAACATTACCTCATTGAGCACAAGCTCGTCGAAGCGAGCGATGCGGCCACCGACGTTCCGACCAACGCGCCGTGCGCGAATGAGCAACACGAGGGCGTGGTAAAGCTCAATCTGTAGATGTTGCAGGGCGTTTCTGTGAAACGCCAGGGCGTCTGACCATGGACGCCTACAGTTCCTTTTCAGGTAGGCGAGCGTTTTCGTTTTCTTTCGCGCAACGCGATGTCCGACTAGATTGTCTCGTTTCATAGCCGATGAAACTTTTCGCTCGCCTTCGACGCCCAAAGAAAGTGCGCGGAAACATTCTCTTTCGCTACGGCTGGAAGATCACGCTTTTTCTTTTGTTGGCGGGCGCGGTGTTCGCCGTTTTTCTTTTTTACGGCACCTGGGCCCAAACGTTCGACATGAAAAACGTCGGCGAAATGCCCGAACGAAGCACCGTTTACGATGTCGATGGAAAAATTTACAGCCGCTTGGCGGGGGCCAATCGTCTCAAAGTCTCGCTGAGCGAAATCTCGCCATACTTCATCACCGCAGTGCTGGCGCGCGAGGACACCCGGTTCTATGAGCACAAAGGCATCGATTGGCGCGGAGTTCTGCGCGCATTGACGCGGGACGTTCTCAGCATGTCCGCAAGGGAAGGCGCGAGCAGTCTCACAATGCAACTGGCGCGCAACAGTCTTCCGCTCGGTGGCCGCACATTCAGCCGAAAATTGCTGGAAGCAATGGTCGCCCTGCGCATCGAACGCGAATTTACGAAACAACAGATTCTCGAGCTTTACATAAACCGCATTTATTTCGGCTCTGGTTGTTATGGAGTGGAGACTGCTTCACAAGCTTATTTTGGGAAGAACGCCTCAAAGCTGAATCTTTCCGAGGCCGCGTTGCTGGCCGGATTGATTCGCAGCCCGAATCGGTTCTCGCCGTTGAAAAATCCCGAAGTCGCAGCGATCCAGCGCGACGCGGTTCTGGATCGGATGGTTGCATTAAAAAAAATCACGGCGGCGCAGGCCGAGGAAGCAAAAAAGGCAAAGATCGTCACGCATCCGAAGCGAATGCCACAGGTGCAGGAGAATTATGCGATGGACGCTGTGCAGCGCGCCTTAAGCCTGATCCTGACTCAAGACCAGATGGATGACGGCGGACTGTCGATTTACACCACGCTCGATCCGTCCGTGCAAAACAGCGCCCAGGATGCGCTCGAGGCGCAACTGAGCAAGATTGAACGGCAATCGAATTTCCGTCATCCGCCGAAGGCGGAATACAAGCCGCCAGAGAACGGGGAAGGCGACGCCGCCATGCCGTACCTCGAAGGCGCGGTGGTTGTGATCGATAATGCCAGCGGTGGCATTCGCGCACTCGTGGGCGGCCGTGATTACGCGCAAAGCAAATTCAATCGCGCCCTCGCTCCAGCGAATCGGCAGGTGGGGTCAGCGTTCAAGCCCTTCGTTTATGCGGTCGCTTTTAGCCACGGACTATTGCCGGGCGCCGCGATCAGCGACGGCCCGATTCAGCCGGGCGAAATCGACGGCGCAGGAAATTGGTCTCCGGCGAATTCTGACGGCAGTTACGGGGGCATCGAGCCTTGCTCGTACGGTCTGGTCCATTCGCGCAACACCATGAGTGTGCGGGTGGGACAATTCGCCGGACTCGATGCGGTGCAAAAAGTCGCGAACAATCTCGGCATCGCTCAAAATATTCCGCCCGGTCCCGCTACCTACATCGGTTCGTTCGAGACGAACCTGAAAGATTTGACCGCTGCTTACACTGTTTTTCCCAATGGCGGCATGCGTAGGCAGGCGTACATCATCGAACGAATCGACGATCAGCAACACAAACCAATTTATCTCGCCGCGCACATCAGTTCGCAGGCGCTCGACCCCGGTGCGGCGTGGATGACTTCGCAAGTAATGGAGGATGTCTTGACTGAAGGCACCGCCGCCAGTGCGCGCTCGCTCGGTTTCAAACTACCGGCGGCAGGCAAGACCGGCACCACCAATGATTACAAGGACGCCTGGTTTGTAGGTTATACCAGCACACTTACCTGCGGCGTCTGGGTCGGATTCGATCAGCCCGCTACGATTGTCGCGCGCGGTTACGGCGCTGCTCTGGCGTTGCCGGTCTGGACTCAGGTGATGAACAAAGCGTCACGGCATTATCCGGCCGAGCCGCTGCAATCTACGATGCCCACCCAGCGCGCGAGTGTCTGCTCGATCTCCAATCAGCTTGCCACCACGGGGTGCATGTCGGCCGGCACCGCTTACGACATCGATTTGCCCGTCGACAAAATACCAACTGTTGCCTGCCAGGTGCATGGCGGGGCGCAATGGCCGTTCGCACAACAGGCGCCGGGTCTGCCCGAAAAAGCAGCAACTTTCCCGGGTCGTGTGTTCCGATCGTTCAGGAGACTTTTCGGCGGAAGATAAAAAATTTCGCACAAAGATCGCAAAGCGTCTCAAGGAAGGGATTTCGGTTGCAGCCTTTGCATCCTGTCCGTTCGTTCTGCGAGCTGGAAGAAATCCTCGCTGCGACCAAGGCGAAGCGCAGGCGGAGCACTGCGCCAAAGTCGCTGGCGACTTGCTGCCGCGTGATCTGGTGCACGGCGGAAAGACCTTTACACAACTCTTTCGATCACACGGCAAAGGCGGAAAGGTTGTGATGCTGGAAAACAGCCTGCCGGCCGCGCCAGCGGCCATCGGTTTGTGGTCTTCAAGATCGAAATCGAAAACGGTCGCGAACAACTCGGTGAAGAAATCGCAAGCCCTCACACGTTGGAGAGGGCAATTGAAATTGCGGCGCAATCATGAACCTCCCGGCGGAAACGCCGGGAGGGTGCGAACCAAAAGATTTGTAACGCACCAAAGAGATCGTCGCGTCGTGAGTCGTCGGATATAACTAGTTTATCAGTTCGTACGTCAGGATATCAGTCCCCTCCATATCGATGACTCTTTGTCGAACATTAGCGATGTGCTCAGGGTGCTGAGCTTTCGTCACTGCTTCATATTCCGCGTTTGGTAGTCGATTGTAAATGATGTAATTGTGCCAGCCGCCGGGCACGGTAAGCGAAACAATCACATACCGTCTCGCCAACAGTTCATCGTCGACAATAGAAAACAGTTCCTCAAGCGGGAATCCGCCGCCGCGAACCGGGGGAGTATAATTCGATCTGAACCTGACCCCATAGAGAATTTGTCCGTTAAACACACGGAAGTCATTGAACTCGAGGGCACCGCCGGAACGGTTAATCCAATCTTGTTGCAGGGCAAAAAAGTTTGGCGGAACTCTTCCGAGAAGCTTTAGGACAAACTCAACCGCCATTGGAACACAAGATAAATCTCCGATCTGGGTGTGGACGGCTAAAACGTTTGGGTCAAGAGGCAACGCGGTAAAGTGACGAGCCAGAAGCTCGCCGTGAAATGACAAACGGCCCTCAAACACTTTTTTTTCGAATATCTTTGGCGTGACAATGTGGTTTCCAATAACGCTTACGAGCCAGACCAAAAGGCGGGCCCAAAACGGAAAAGGCAGAAAGAGTTCGAGTACGCCTAATACGAGGTCGATGATCCAAAGCGAATAATGGAACCACCGCGACCTCGGCAACGCTGTTCGCCACTTCTCGATTCCGAGCATATCCTCACCATTCTTTGAAACGGAAACAATGGGCTTCGTTGGAGCTTAGGATAATCTGCATTTCAATCGCAAGCCGGATTCCACGTTGAATTTGCGACCGCACACGGCTAAAAGCTGGAAAGGCCCAATTCTTCGCGCTATTCTCGACTCGCGTCGGTAGCCACGCGCCTGTGGCGCGACCCGTGGCTGCAAATTTTGGTGAGGTGGCTGAGTGGTTGAAAGCAGCGCTTTGCTAAAGCGCCGTAGCCCAAAAGGCTACCGAGGGTTCGAATCCCTCCCTCACCGCGCTCCATCGTTCCCGTGGACATCGAGCCATTCGCAAGGCCAAACAATTGTGACAGGCGGTTGTGTTGCAGACGCGGCACTGCAGGCAAGCGCAATCGCAGCTGTGAACGTCGCCCGGATCATCGCGACCGCTCATATCATTTTGTCGTTGCGATGTGGAGAGCAAACAAGACAGAATCCCGCGCATATGAAAACGAAAACTTCACTCACAAGAAATTCGATGAACCGCTCGCCTTTGCGCATGTTCCTTCTAATTCCATTCGCCCTCGCCTGCTTTACGCTTTCGCCTCAAGCGCGAGCGGATTGTCAAGAAGGCTGCGACACCAACAACAATACATTCCTGGGCGATGATGCCCTCATTAGTAATACAACCGGTGTTGACAGCACGGCAATTGGTTTTGATGCGCTCTTCAGCAACACGACCGGCAGCGCCAACACGGCCACGGGTTTTGAAGCGCTCGAAAACAACACAACCGGCAATGATAATACGGCCGACGGTGGTAATGCGCTCTTTAGCAATACCACTGGCGGGAGCAACACGGCCAGCGGTGTTGGTGCGCTCAATTTCAACACGACCGGCTTCTTCAACACGGCCATCGGTGATGGTGCGCTCTTCAACAACACAACGGGCAGCGGCAACATTGCATTGGGCCTTTCAGCCGGCGTAAATCTCACTACGGGCAATAACAATATCGATATTGGCAACGAAGGAGTGGCTGGCGAGGCCAAACACATTCGTGTTGGCACAAAAGGAACTCACACGCATACGTTTATCGCCGGGATCAGTGGGGCAACCGTTGCTGGAGGCGTAGGGGTAATCATCGACACCAACGGTCATCTTGGCACGGTCGTTTCCTCTGAGCGGTTCAAAGACGAGGTCAAGCCGATGGATAAGGCCAGTGAAGTTATCCGCGCGCTCCGACCGGTCACGTTCCGTTACAAACACGAGCTTGATCCTGCTGGCATCCCGCAATTCGGGCTCGTCGCCGAGGATGTTGAAAAGGTAAATCCCGACCTGGTCGCTCGCGACGATCAAGGCAAACCCTACAGCGTGCGCTATGAAGCGGTAAACGCGATGTTGCTCAACGAGTTTCTCAAAGAGCACCGCAAAGTCGAGCAGTTGGAGAAACAAGTCGAAGCGTTGACTGCGGGCCTACAGAAAGTGAGCGCACAACTTGAAGTGAACAAACCCGCGTCGCAAACGGTCTTGAACAACCACTAGATATCGCTGGCATTGAAGCACTGGGAAATTATCGCCGATAATCTCAAGAAAGCCGGTTGGAGCTTAGGCTACGTCTCCGTAGGGTTTGCCAATGGGCTTTGGTGTGCCAGTACTTTGAAACTGCACTATTGGTTTCTCTCCCACATTTGCTTGTTGCGGATGGCATTAGCGGATAGATAAAGCATCTAATGAATCACTCCAGGTGCGATACTTGTCCACTCCAAGAGCTTCGCGGCATCTTAAGTGGGAAGGATTTTGCTTCTTCTTTCTGTGCATTAACACAGCAAATCTTAAAGCGTCCTAAGCGCATCTTTTCTTCCTTCAGCCATTTTTCAATTGTCATGGTCATTTTGTAATCAAGAATTTGAAATAGATTTATTTGACATATCAAAAGCCATCTTGGTGCATTGCACTCACCGCTTATTGTCAAAGTTGGCCCCTTAGTCCTGCCCGACCGCCCAAAACACGTTCAAAAGAACGTAAAACTGGCCGGACTTCGGTGGATGTGTTATGACTTATGCGTTATGACCAAGCGGTGGTTTGCGTAGCACACTCCTATGAAATGAGCGGGTGAAGGGAATCGAACCCTCGTGTGCAGCTTGGGAAGCTGCCGTTCTGCCATTGAACTACACCCGCAAGGAGATTTTCGATTTTAGATTTTCGAGTGCCGATTGCAACCGAAACAAATTGTCAGTGTAAATCGCCGGTTCACGTGAACGGCTGTAGTGTGCGCTGTCCTCAGCGCATCGGGATCAACGCGTAAGTGTTTGTCCGCTGAGACAGCGGACGCTACAGCACTCCGTTCTCGCAAATTACTGCCACGAAATCACGTCGTCGGCCGCGGTACCAGCATTCTTGTCGGCTGATCCCACTCCGCCCAGTTGATCTGCGCCCAAAGATAGTGCGATAACACCTAACGCGAGCGGATTCGCTCCAGCATTCATCGCGTAAGGATTGGCTACTTGATTGTTATAGTCGCCATCAATTCGAATGACGTAGTTGCTGCCCCACGGACCAAAATATTGCCCTTTGTTGGCGACAGCTGTTCCGATTCCGGATCGCGGGTTTGCAGAATCCTTGACGTCGGGTGGCGAAATGTAAACAATTTGGCGCGTGTTGAGGGTAGCGGCAGATGCACATGACCCCGTTGGTGGGTTCGGGCATGCGCGAAGCTCTCTAAGAAGATTTTCGTTGTCGGTTGGACTTCCCCCTGGTCCGAAAGTTGTGTCAACGGTTCCCGATATGGGATACTTTCCGTAATCCGTATAAAACGCATTCACTGCGTTCACGATTTGGGTGAGATCGTTTTTTGCCTGTGTGCTCCTGGCCTGGTTTTGGACGGCTTTGAACGCGGGAAACAGCAGGCCAACCAGGATCGCGATGATCGCAATGACTACCAGCAGCTCGATAAGGGTAAAGGCGCGGGCGTTTGTGGCAGGGGGACGCATGGGGCGAATGCTAAACGGAACCTGACCAGTGTGCACGCAAAATGTTTGGAGAGCTGAAGGGTCAAAAGAGTTGAAGCGGTTACGCCAGAACCGACATTGTCGTTCTGATCGAAGCGAAGAATCTCTGAATAGCTCTCTTCTGCAGCGTGAAGGCCACAGCCAGAGATGTTTCGCTCCACTCAACATGACAGGCCAAAAACCTTTCGCCCCTGCAACCCATTACACCCACTTCGCCATCTGTTCCGGGAACGGGCATTGCGCGCAATCGGAACTGTCCTGCATGCAAAAATCTTCGTAGATCTGTAGCAAACCCTGTTGGTGCGCGACGGTGCGCAACAGTTCTTTCCGGCGCGGATCATTTCCAAACAGACGTGTAGCAGCGGTCTCGAGTCGGCGGTTCGATAGTTGCGTCGGCAGCTTTGCGTATTCGGTCCAAAGCTGTGTGCTCGGCGAGGCGGGAGCTTCGATGTCATGCGCCGCCCAAAAAGGAAACAGCACGTTGGCCAGGATGTCAGCGACACGCGCCTCGCCGATCAGCGCCATCTCCTTCGGCGACGCTTCAGAGGTCAGGGTGTAATGGAAGTTCCAAAAGGGATGTTCAAGCGTTTGAAAGAAATCGTCAGCCGCAGCGACGCTGCTTTTACCCGACGCTCGCTGAAGACGCGACCATTCACGCGCGAGAACTGCCAATGCCGCAAGGCGGCGTTGCGGATGATTTACCGGCCGCGTGCCACTGATGTGCCAGGCTTTAGCTGGCAAAATCAATCGCTGCAGATCGTCGCGATGTGGCCACCAACGGTCCCACAGTTGCCGCACGTACTCGCGCGCGGATTTTTTGTAGATGTCGAGATCGGGTGTCTCAAGGAAACCGGCTGTGCCGAAGAGCAA
>QHOX01000153.1:33578-51045 GCA_003219465.1 Verrucomicrobiota bacterium
GGGTGAGAAGCGTGAACGGCAGCTTGTTCTCCTTGTAACCGAGCGCGGCTGCGATTTCCTGAAAAAGCGTTTCGTCCCGTCCGTGGGCGTCGATCTTGTTGCGGATCCGGTTTGCTTTTTGCCGCAATCGGAATTGCGCTGCGGCATCGAGCACGCTGGAGACGCGTTCTTCCGGCAAATTTTTCAGCGGTGCCTGACACCGACCCGGTCGCGCCAGCGGGATGTTTGGATTAAATGCCTCCGGCAAAGTCGCCGGATCGACGCAGACTTGTGGCACGCTCCGGTTCGATTGTGTGCGCGTGAAAAACGCACGATCACTTCTCTCGACAAACACGTGAAGTACGGTCGCTTCAAAGGCTGGATTGGTTGCGTGACCGTGTGTTTCCCAACTCCGATCCAGCAGATCGATCTCGATACAACCAGGAATTGGGCCGTCGCCATTGATCCGAATTGCAGCATCCCGAAAATCCGGGCCGGCTTCACGGTTCCAAACCCCGAACTGAATGATTTCGATTTGATCGCCATTCGTGCTGACGAATTCTTTCCCAAAGTCTCCCGCAAACCAACGCGCTTGCAGCTCCAGCTCGGATGGAATCCGCGGCAATGTGAACAGCGCGCGCTCATGAACGCGAGTCGTATCGCGCATTTGCGCGTAGCGCTCTGCCAGCGTGCTCACGCGTGGATTATGAGAACAGCGATGGAGAATGTCACGGCTGAACTTGCTCCGCACCCAATGACGAAGGTCGATTGACGAATGACGAAGCTGTAGAGTGCGCTGTCCTCAGCGCACCGCCGGGAAGCAGTCAACGCTCGATTACCCGCTGATGACAGCCGGCGCCACAACATTTTGTCATGTCACGCTGGGACCAGAGACCGTCGCTTGTTCTTGCAACACTGGTTCGCTCAGCCGCTCACGCAAATTGCAAACAATCTGCTCGACTACCGTGGCTTCGGAACGCGGGAATATGAACGAATACTTTGGGCCTTTCGCTGCAGTAGGTGAAATAACCAGGTTCTCGAACAGAAATCGTGGGTCATGATCTACCACTGCGTCTTTGAGATTGATCGTGCGCGCCAGCTTGCGAGTCACAAAAACAAGTTTGTGCGGTTCTTCTTTTGTAGTGACGAGCGCGCCAAAGAGATTTGGCGGAATCCGCCGGCCACGCCCACTGATGCAGCGCGCCGTCCACGCAATTGTTTCGCCCAACACATTTTCACGGTTGAACACAGACGCGAGGCGCGCCGGTAATGTTGTCGGCAGTTGCACCGGCTCGCTGCGATCTGCTGGTCCATTTAACTTTTTCCACGCCAGCCAGATTTTCGCTTTCATAGCGCGCAGAATTCTTGGCGCAAAATAAAAGAAGGCGCCGATGCCGATAAGAAAGATGATCAAAGCAAGCAGGGGATTGAAATGAACGAGAGCCAGGCCGCCCAGCACCGCAGCGTCTTCTCCGAGACTTAGGCCGATGTTCGAAAATGGTTCAGGCGACGTATTACTGGCGAGCCGCGTCGCTGCCTTCGCTGTGTGCGCAATCAGGCTCGTGCCTCCTGCCAATAACGCGACAATGACCGTAACCGCGGGACTGAGATGACCGAGCACTTGAATCGCAAGCAGAGTGCCGCCGATCGGGCGAATGATGGTGTGGACCGCGTCCCAGATTGAATCCACCCACGGAATTTTGTCGGCAAAAAATTCGAGAGCATAAAGAAGACCGGCGATGCTGATGATCCATGGGTTGCCGAGTATTTCGAGCGACTGATACTGCGGCGCGAGAGTGATCCAGTGAAAATGGATTGCTAGGCCAGTGGCAAAAACAGTCAGGTAAAGATTAACGCCGGCGAGCGCAGCGAGACCGAGCGCGACACTGAGGAGGTCCAATCGTTCCACGGGGGAATATCGCGGGGTGCTAATTGATGTCACGCGCGACCTTGGGCTTGGGTAAAATGACGAAATCCGAATGACGAATGACGAAGGAATGCCAAAGCCCCAATTACGAAGCAAGAGCCCACACGCCGTATCTTTTTTGTCAGTCGTCATTAGTCATTCTTTCGAGCTTCGAGATTCGTCATTTGTCATTTGCCTCATTCGTCATTCGTCATTCATACTGGCGCCATGCTCGACATCCGTCTGATTCGCGAGAAACCGGATTTCGTTCGCGAGCGCCTTGTGACGCGCGGCGGCGGAGATGAGGCAAAGATCGACGACGTATTGCGAATCGACGCCGAACGGCGGAAGAGTGAAACTGAGCTGCAACGGCTACAGTCAGAGCGCAACCGGCTGAGCAAGGAGATCGGGGCGCGACGTTCGCGTAAGGAACCGAGTGAAGAAATTGAAGCCGAAGTGCGAAAGATCGGCGAACAAATTGCTAGTCTAACGCAGCGCGCCAACGCACTCGAGGAAGAGCAGCGCAACTTACTTTTGGATATTCCAAACCTGCCGCATGCCAGCGTTCCAACCGGGAAGGATCCCAGCGCAAATCGGGTCGCCCGCAGTTGGGGCGAGAAGCCGCAATTAACCAACGCTGCCGATCACGTTGCGATCGGCGCGAGACTGAAGCTCTTCAATCTCGAATGGGCGGCGAAACTGAGCGGGAGCGGTTTCATTTGCTTCACCGGCTCAGGAGCAAAGCTGGAACGCGCGTTGATCAATTTCATGCTCGACCTGCACACGCGCGAGCATGGGTATTTTCAAGTTAGTCCGCCGTTTGTAGTTCGGCGTGATTGCATGATCGGCACGTCGCAGCTTCCGAAGTTTGAGGCCGACATGTACGAGTTGGAGGAGAATCAGCTTTTTCTCGCGCCAACGGCGGAAGTTCAATTAACAAATCTCCATCGCGAGGAGATCCTGAGCGTTAACGATCTCCCAAAGAAATTCACCGCCTATACGCCCTGTTTCCGGCGTGAAGCGGGTGCCGCCGGGCGCGACACGCGTGGCATCATTCGCGTGCATCAATTCGACAAAGTCGAATTAGTGAAAATCGTCGCGCCCGAAACATCATACGCAGAACTCGAATCGCTTACTGCGGATGCAGAACGCGTGTTGCAACTACTCGGGTTGCATTACCGAGTAATCGAACTTTGGACAGGCGATTTAGGATTCGGCTCCGCCAAAACCTACGACGTAGAAGTCTGGTCACCGGGGTCCCGCGACGGCGGGACGTTTCTAGAAGTTTCGAGTTGCTCGAATTTTGAAGACTTCCAAGCGCGCCGGATGCAACTCCGGTTCAAAGATCGCGACGGGAAAAACCGCTTGTGCCACACGTTGAATGGTTCGGGTCTGGCGTTGCCTAGATTGTTTGCAGCGTTGATCGAGACTTATCAGCAGCCGAGTGGTTCGGTGTGGATTCCGGAAAAGTTACAGCCTTACTTCGGCGCGAGTGAAATCAGAGAGTTGTAGCGTCCGCTGTCCTCAGCGGATGAGGGGCCCGCTGTCTTGCTGTATTTTGGCAACTGCGCTGAGGACAGCGCAGTCTACAGCATTATTGCAGCCCCGGTATTCCCAAGCCGCCAAGCCCGCCGGTGATTTTCGTCATCTCGGATTGCGCCACCGCCTTGCCCTGCTCGATCGCTTGCTTCACCGCACGTAGCACCATTTCCTCGAGAAATTCGACGTCGTTCGGATCGACAACTTCTTTGTCGATCTTGATCGCAATGATGTCGCCCGCGCCATTTGCCGTTATTTTCACTTTCCCTCCGCCCGCGCTCACTTCGACGGTTTTCTGCTCGAGCTCGGCCTGAGTCTTGGCCATTTGCTCCTGCATCTTCTGCGCCTGCTTCATCAGTTTATTTAGATTCATGAGATCAAAGGGCTGTCGTGTTAAGCGGAGCGCAGCGAAGTCGAAACATCTCTACATTTTCGCTTAAGAGTGAAAGATTGCTCGACTTCGTTCGGAATGACAAAAGGCGTGTAGCATTGAGTTCACGATCTAATTCGCGCGTTGAACAGTTCGATAGCTTCCCGGATTAACGGTTCGTCTTTGAAATCATGAGAAGGCGATTGTTCCGGCACTACTGCGTTCTTGACAGCGAGTTCTTCGTTCACGGTTAGCTTTAGAGTCCAATCCTTGCCGGTGATTTCATGCAGCAGCATCTCAACGAACTTACGATTCGCTTGTGTGCCTAGGATGTCCATGCTGGCCTTGTCGCCAGCCGCGAAACCGAGGTTAAAATTGCGCCCTTCGGTTCCCAGAACGTGAGCTGCTGAAGCAGAGTTTCGCACGAAGCCCTTGTGTGCTGGAATCTTCGCCACAACGCGCTCCCAAAGTTTCTGAGGCTCGACTGGGGCGCTTTTTTCCTCTACACGCGTCTTGCTGTTGCCGGGGGCGATGACCCCGGCTCTTTGCGCCGTAGGTTTGGTCTCGCCGCGGTCGGCGCCTGCGGCTACAGATTTCGCGCTGCCGCTGTCCCGAAGCTCGCCTAGTTTTTCGATCACCTCGTCGAGCGTCGCTTGTCCGAGACTCTGGATCGCCTTGATGATCGCGACTTCGAAGTGGAGCTTCTTGTTAGGCGCCCATTTCATCCGGCCTTCCGCACCTGCGAATTGGTCGATCAGCTCGAGCAAACGATCGGTGGTAATCAGTTCCGCGTGTGCAGCCAGCGATTTTTGAATGTCAGGATCGACGTCTTCTTTCAGCGCATCGGGTTTGGCTTTGAACACGAGCAGATCGCGCAGATACGCGATTAGGTCAGCCATGAGCCGCATCATATCTTTGCCAGCTTCGCATTGCTTGTGCAGCAGATCGATTGCTTCCGGCGTCTCGCCGCGCAAAATCCGCCCTGTTAAATCGCCTACTGTTTGTTCGCTGGTGAATCCGAAAACATTGAGCACATCGCTCTGGGTAATTTTTTCTCCGCAAAAGGCAACGAGCTGATCAAGCATTGACTCTGCATCGCGCAGGCCACCCTCTGCGCCACGTGCGATTGCGTGTGCCGCCGCAGGTTGCAGCGTGATGTTCTCTTTCTTCGCGATTAACTGCAAGTGCTGCGCGATCAGATTCGCCGGGATACGATGCAGATCGAATCGCTGGCAACGGCTGAGGATCGTTGGCAGAACTTTCTGCGGCTCGGTCGTAGCGAAAATAAATTTCACATGCTCGGGCGGTTCTTCCAAAGTCTTCAAAAGCGCGTTGAACGCGGCCGGCGAAAGCATGTGCACCTCGTCGATGAGATAGATCTTGTATCGGCCCTTGGCCGGAGCGTAACGGACGTTCTCGCGCAACTGGCGCACGTCCTCGACGCTGTTGTTGCTGGCGCCGTCGATCTCGATCACGTCTAGACTGTTGCCGCCGGCGATCTCACGGCAGTTATCGCACACGCCGCATGGCGTAACGGTCGGGCCTTTGTTGCAGTTGAGCGACTTTGCCAAAATTCGTGCCGTCGAAGTTTTGCCAACGCCGCGCGGGCCAACAAAAAGATACGCGTGCGCTAGCCGGTTTTGCGCCACCGCATTTTTCAACGTGCGCGAGACGTGGGTCTGGCCGACCAAATCGTCAAATGTCTGCGGCCGATACTTTCTGGCGAAAACCTCGTAACTCACTTGGTCAATCTAGACGGGAAAGTTGATGGTTGATAGTTGATAGTTGATGGATTGGCAATGATATCGAAGCAATTTGTTCGCGTCCTGTTTTTGCTCTGCGTTGTGTTCGAATGTTCTGCACGCGAGCCGATTAAATCACCGCCGCGGGCAAAGCAGGTCGGCGAGGTCAAAGTTGTTCGCGCGCGCGATCTCGGTGTGCCGTTCGATGGCACGCCGGGGAAACTGAACTCGATTACGGATGTGCCCGGTGTGGAGGTCGGCTACACGACCTTAATCAGTGGCGACGGAAAACTCGAAGTTGGCAACGGTCCGGTGCGCACCGGCGCGACCGCAATCATTCCGCGTGGACACGATTCTCTCAACGACCCGGTTTACGCCGGCTATTTCAGTTTGAATGGAAACGGCGAAATGACCGGCACTGCATGGGTGGACGAAAGCGGGTTTTTGGAAGGACCAATCGTGATTACGAACACGCATAGCGTCGGTGTCGCGCGTGACGCAGTCATTGCCTGGCGAATTAAACACGGTGCACCGGATACCACCGGTTACTGGTGGAGTCTGCCGGTAGTCGCCGAAACGTGGGACGGCTGGCTCAATGACATCAACGGATTTCACGTGAAACCGGAGGACGTGTTTCATGCGCTGGACACTGCGCATGGCGGCGTAATTGAAGAGGGTAGCGTCGGCGGCGGAACGGGAATGATCTGCTACGAGTTTAAAGGCGGAAACGGGACTGCCTCGCGCCAGATTACCATTCGCAGTTCGAAAGACGCTCCACCGCGAACCTTTGTAGTGGGCGTGTTTTTACAGGCGAACTTCGGCCGGCGGTCGCAGCTCGTGATCGGGGGCGTGCCGATAGGGAAAGAAATTCCGGGTGAAGTTTACAAACAAGAGAACGGGTCGTGTATCGCTGTCGTGGCGACTGATGCGCCGTTGTTGCCGAACCAATTAAAACGGCTAGCCCGGCGAGTGTCCCTTGGCCTGGCGCGAACAGGAACAGTTTCCGGCAACGGCTCCGGGGATTTGTTCATTGCCTTTTCGACTGCGAACCCAAACGTTGCGAATCCGGATCAAGTGACGCACACCGTTGAAACAATTCCAAATGATCTGATGGATCCGCTTTTCACAGGCGTGGTCCAGGCCACCGAGGAAGCGGTCGTCAATGCGCTGGTGGACAATCATTCGATGACCGGCCGCGACAATCACCATGTCGAAGCGCTGCCGCACAATCGCTTGCGCGAACTCATGAAGCGCTTCCGCTGAGCAAATGCTGTAGTGTGCGCTGTCCTCAGCGCATTACCGGCTCGGGTAAGACCGAGTCCGCTGAGGACAGCGGACACTACAACGTATGGCGGAACACACCGCAGATCGCGTTTCTGATTTTCAACTGCTTTACTTCATTGCCTTCTGCAATGAGGCGGGATCATCGAGCAAAATCCATTCGACTACAGAAATTGGCAGGCTGCCGTTTTTGATCAGGTCATTATGAAATTGACCGAGCTGGAAATTTTCGCCCTGTCGATCTTTGTAGCGGCCGAGCGAATTCATGATCTGCCATTTGCCCATGATATAACTAATTTTTTGTGTCGGACTTGAAGCTGCGCCGGCCGCTTCGCCTTCCGCTGCTTCGTGATCCAGTCCCCCGGCGTCCACGAAGTACTTCACTGCTTGTTCAAAAGTCCATCGGCCGGTGTGCAGATTCACATCAACGCCAATCCGGGCCGCGCGATAGCGTGACAGGCGCAGGATTTGTCCCTGTGCGGGTGAATTATTCGGGTAAAGCCCGGTCCGCGTTAACATCTCTTCACCGTAGAGCGCCCATCCTTCGACGAATACCGTATCGAAGTGCTGACGCCGGATCTCATCGCTCAAATGATTGGCAATGGAGATCTGCAGAAAATGGCCCGGGATACCTTCGTGCCCGAGGATTGGCCGCGGATCTTCAATCGCTGCGCGGATGTAAAAGTTTTTTGACTCGGGATTGTATGTCGGAATGAAAAAGAATCCGGTCGGATCTTTGTCGTATACGCCGGGGGGATTCATGAAGCCGCCTGGGCTGGTCGGTTTAAATGCCTCTGGCAGCTGCCGAATTTGGAACGGACCGAGATAACTGGGCAACGTCACCAAATTGTGCTCCTTCAAGAAGCTGATCATTTCTGCTTCACGGCTTTCGTACGCTTTCAAAAAGGATTCCTGATCGGGCGGGATGTGGGCAGCGCGCTTGGGATCAGGGTCAGCTAGTTTTGGATCGGGAAGCAGCGCCTCCAGCGCGCGGTAACGCGCCAGCTCGACGCGTCCGATCATTTCCACCTCTGATGCGTTGAGCGGCAAAAGCAAAACGTGCTTGAGATAGTAGTTGTAGTTCACTTCGCCCATTGGCGTGAAGTCCACCATTTTCGGAAGGCGCTTCTCCAGTTCGTCGGCATAGCCATGCAACGCTGCGAGCGCCGCATCGCGGGCTTTCACCAGGTCATCATGCTCGTTAGGCGCAAGGTCCACATCGAGCGCCATCAGGCTGTTGTTCAAGAGCGGGTCGATCGAGCGCGCCGACTGGATCGCAAGCTCCGCATAAAGTTTTACCGGGTTTTGCAAATTGCTCAGGCCTTGCTTCAACAGCGCCCGCATCTGCTTCAGACGCGCAGTAGCCGCGAGCGCGCGTTTCCTCGGTGTGTCGTATTCCTTCTGTAGCAATGAAAAAATCGCATTCGTGCATTCGCCGGTGTAAACCTGCGGATTGGTGCGTTCGAATTTCAGAATGCGATCGCCGAACTCGACGTTCTCGAGCTGCGCGCGAAAGAGAATCCAATCGATGCGCTCCTCCTTTGGCCAGTTGTCGGTCTTCATCGAGCGAACCTTCTCCAACAGCGAACGCACGTGCTGTCCGCGCTCCGCGATTTTGGCTGGCGAATAATCGGTCAACCGATCGTCCCATGTGTGCAGTCCAGCGTCGCTGCTGCGGACTGGGCAATTTTCATTCCGCCAGGCGTAGTAATCGTCCGCCAGTTTGTGTAGCGCTGCAGTTGCCACGCTCACGCTCGGATTTTTGAAAGCTTCTGCCTTGATACTCGGCGTGGATTTTGTGATTAACGCCTTGTTGGAAACGTCTGGATTACGTTGAGCCGGCGACTGGGCGCGTGCGGTGGCCGTCGCGAGAAACACCAGAACAATGAAGAAGAGGTTGGCTGCTTTCACGGGCGCAATGGTAGTGTGACTATCTCAAATCGCAATGCCGCGAAGTGATCGCACCGGTTCGTCCATCGTTCGCGCTTCTTCTTTAGCCGCCGCCCTGCGGGCGGCAGCGCTTTGTATTTGCGCGGTTTTCGGCGCGCTTCGCACAGCGAAATGGCTACAGCGATCGTTACGTAAAATCTTCAGTCGGCCTGTTCGAGCTCCCGCAGCAATTGCTGCTTTAAATGCCGCCGCGCGGCCTTTTTGATCGCGCGCCGCTGTGCGGCTATGCCTTGTTTTTCGGCCTGGCGTTCGCGCCGTGTTCGCGATTCCACGGACTGTGGTATGTGCCGGATCTTCGGCCGGCGCGCACCGATGTTTCGCTCTTTTGGTTTCGCATACGGATCCATGGAAAATTAGCGTTCCCTGTTGGCGATAAAAATAACAGGAATCGCGGCAAGCTGAAGAACCGTCGAAAAAAACGCCACCGCCACGACTGATTTGTCGTAAAGCAGTCCCATCGTCGCGCTGCCCAGAAACCAGGCCACTCCGAATCCGGTATCAAACAAGCCGAACGCCGTGCTTCGTTTTTGCATAGGAATCACGTGTGTAAGCATCGCTTGGAACAATGCGCCTTGCGCACTCATCCCAATCCCCCAGAAAATCATCCCGATCATTGCAAACCTAAACGTGCCCAGAAAAACAAGAGGCCCAGCCGCAGCGGACACGAGAAACGCGAACAATGAAATGTTCGCGCCAAATCTGTCGTAGAGTCGGCCCAATGGGATCGATGCGAGAGCGCTGCTCGCCATGGCGACTGCGTAGAACACCGGAATCAAATCTCTCGGTACGGCATCGGCTTTTTGGAAATGAAATCCGATCAGCGCGAAATCGGCGAACCCGGCAGCGATCAGCGCGCCCGCCGCGAAATAAATCCAGTATGCGCGGCTCAGATTCGCACTCGCAAAAGTGCGTTCCGCGCCTTGCTCGAGTTCGTGCGGCCGGGGATGCAGCAGGCGGGCTGCAAGCAAGGTTGCCAGACAAAACAAAGCGGGGATTAGCAACACAGCGAAGCCGGTGTGGAAGCTGCCATGAAGCCAAAGAATCAGCGCCATCAGCAATGGGCCGATCGTGGCGCCCGCCTGATCGAGCGCTTCATTCAGACCGAATACCCAGCCAGCGCCGATCGATTTCCCCGCATACGAAAGCATGGCGTCCACGGTGGGTTTCCGAATGCCGCGACCGACGCGCTCCGCGACGACCAGAGTTGCCGCGACTGGCCATTGCGCAGTCAGCGCGAGCGCCGGGACCGCGAGCATGTTCACGGCGTACCCCAGGAACGCGAACACCCAGTGACGGTGAAATTTGTCCGCGAAATATCCGGAGACCGAGCGCAACGCGTACCCCATGAGTTCGCCCAAACCCGCTACAAACCCCAGAACGGCTGCGCTTGCGCCTAACGAACCGAGAAACGGTCCAACAATTCCGCGCGCGCCTTCGTACGTAAAATCGGCGAAAAAATTTACGATGCCGATGATAACGACGAATTGCAGCGCCGATCTGTTTTTCATTTAACCACGAATGAACACGAATAGACACGAACAGGTAGGGCGCGTCACTCCGTGCGCGCCGACGCTTCAACGATCAGCGACTTATCATTCGGATTTCGTCATCTGATTTAATTCGTGTTTATTCGTGTCGATTCGTGGTTAACAAATGAAGACTCTAGGAATCATTGGCGGGCTTGGGCCGGAAAGCACACTCGATTATTACCAACGAATTATCGCCCTATATCGTGAGCGCACCGGCGACAGGCATTATCCGGAATTTGTCATCGTTAGCGTTGACCTGAGAAAGGGACTCGACTTCATGGACGCAAACGACCTAGGCGGCATGGCCAATTACTTGCTTGAAAGCATCGACAAACTCGCGCGGGCCGGCGCAGATTTCGGAATAATCTCAGCCAACACGCCCCACATCGTGTTCGACGAGGTTGCGCCGAGGTTACCGATTCCACTGATCAGCATTGTCGAAGCGACGCGCGCTGCGGCCAAAGCCCAAAACCTGAAACGGCTCGCCTTATTCGGGACGCGCTACACGATGCAAGCAAGTTTTTATCCGAAAGTCTTCGCGCGCGACGGTATCGAGCTACTTGTGCCGGACTTGCAAGACATGGATTACATTCACGATAAGTACATGAACGAATTGGTTCCCGGAAAATTTCTGGCCGACACGCGCGCCGGCCTGCTGGCCATTGTCGATCGGATGAAAGCAACGAGCGACATCGACGGAGTGATTCTTGCCGGAACAGAGCTACCGCTAATTCTTCGCGATCCGATTCACGACGGCATCCCATTTCTCGACACAACAAAGATCCATGTCGAAGCAGCCATCGCTCATATGCTTTCGTGAGCTATTTAATCGCAAATCGCAAATTGAAAATGCTAACTGGGCGGTGAAGGGTTCGAACCTCCGACCCTCTCGGTGTAAACGAGACGCTCTACCACTGAGCTAACCGCCCAGAAACTGTTTGACGATAGTGGAAAAGCGGACTCAAGCAAAAGCAGAGACACAATGAAACTCGCGGCAAGTTCTGAAAAATCATCGCCGACAATCTCAGTAAAGCCGGTTGGCGTTGGGGCTGTATCTCAGGCGTGGATTCCAACGGGCGAACGATCTGGATTGCTGACGCGCATCGCGACGACGGAAAGCGGTTCATTGTGCGCGCAGACGAAAAGCTCAGCGCGTTTGTTGAACTTGAACGTCAGGTGTTAACAGTGACGTTTTACCTCGCATCCATTCAAGCCGATTCGTGACGGTGACCAATGACAATCACCGTAATCAGACCATTCCGAAACGGGCCGGCAGATGCATGAAGAGCGTCGTTATGCAGCCGGTGTTTCTTAGGTCAAGAGCAGGCAATTGATTACGCGAAGGGCCGTGCGTGCTTCGGCTCTGGCGAGATTCGCGTTCTGAATTGAGATCGTCAGGAACTTCGCCACAGGCTTTCCGTAGAAAGGGGAGACAGTCGTGGATAGCGGGAGAGAAAGACTCGATTTTGGTCAATCTTGCTCCCTCGTTCTGCCTTTTCACTTGAGCATTCCGATGAACAGCATTTCTGTTTCCTTCCATCTACAAAAGGAGCCGGTTGTGTGTCCGCAATGTGGATCGACAGCCCGCGTCGCTCGCGACCTTTGTCTGAGGTGTATGCTTTTGCTAGGCATTGCTGCCTGTGGCGACACCGGTGAGATGCTGAATGACGCGCTTAGCGAGATCGATGTTCAGGACGCCGAGCACTTTCGGAACTTGGTCCGACATTTCCCGTAGTAAGGAGTACAAGTGAGAGCACCCCCCAGACGGAACGGCAATGTGCCGAAAAGCTTACGTTTTGATGTTTTGGTCGCGCGTTACTATCCGGCTGTTTACAGCTTCGCTTCTCGATTGACTGATGACCCTCGGGAAGCAATTGCGCTAACCCGCGACGCATTCAATAGCACGCGAAAGCAACTGCGGAGTTGTTGCGATGACAACGTGTTTGCCTCAATCCTAATATCCGCACTAATCCGGGCAGGTCTGACCGCCCGCTAGAATTGCGCTCATATCGCAGGCATCAGGGGTTTGCGACCGCTTTTTCCTGTCAAAGCCGCGCCGCAAACGGTGTTGAATCGTCAGTAAGGGGACGGTGAACAACTGGGAAATCGTCGCTGACAATCTTAGCAAAGCCGGATGGAGTTGGGGCTGCGTCTCAACCGTGGATTCTAAGGCGCGAACAATCTGAATTGCTGACGCGCATTGCGGCGACGGAAAGCGTTACGTTGTGCGTGCGGAAGAAAAGCTGACGGGTTTCTTGAACTGGAATCTGCGATCTGGGTCGTATCGGCGAAATCCGCGCAATCTGCGGTTTAATGATGTTTTCGTGCCCTCGAAAAACTGTCTTGACACCGTCAGCGGGGGCCTCAACATCACGCCGCGCTAAGTCGTTTAGGCGTCTCCCCCCAAGAGCTCCACCTGGCCCTCTTTCCGCAGGGTTAACCGCGAGCGAAAGGCTCGTTCGCACAACTTGAGGTAATGGCTATGAGAATCATGCAACATTTGTGGAATATTAAAGGAAAGTTCCCCTGTGATGCGTAGGCGATTGAACACAAGCGATCGTTTGGTGCGCTGCCAACCACTGGTTAGCGACTCTGAGGCTTCTCATTTCGCCAACAAATGTGAACAAGTTTGGCGCGAAATGTCGAGAAAAACCGCTCCGAGGCGCTACTTCACGACGGGCGCTATTGCCGATTACACTGGATTAACCCAAGGGCAAATATCGAAAACTGCGAGGGATCCTAACTCCTGGCTCGCGCTATTTGTGGTTTGTGCTGGAAAAGGCGAGCATTGCAGATTCGTTGATCCGACCGGCTGGCTGCTTAAACTTTGGTGCGGATTTAGACGCGTAAAGCGATCTTTCCCTGGCGCTACGCGCAACCAGGTGTTTAAAGCGTTCCGCATAATTGGTCTCGAAAAAGAAAAGTCGCGCCGCAGACTTCTCACGCAGCGCGAGGCGGGAGAATTGGAACCCGAGCCAGAGGGAATTTATCGTCCGCTGTCAGCCCCGAAGCCTAAAAGAGTGTCGCAATTGGCAGCAATGTAAACTTACTGCGGTTGGAGTTGGGGCTGTGTTTCAACAATCAATTCCACCGGGGCGAACAATCTGGATTGCAGATGCGCATCGCGACGACGGAAAGCGCTTTATTGTGCGAGCAGATGAAAAACTGACCGCGTTTTTGGAATTGGAAAGGGCTGTTTGTATCCACCTATTGAGCCAACAGTGCTGACCATAATCGCGGCGACGGAAAGCATTTCGTTGTGCGCGCAGATGAAAAGCTGACGGCGCTTATCGAACTTGAAGCGGCGATTCGCGCCGTTACCGACTACTGCTCTCGCGCCTGATCTGAGATGTCGGTAATCACGAAATTTTTCGCCATCTGCAGAGTGTCTTCCTTCCAAACCCCTGACCAAGCAATCTCCAGAAGAACTTCATTCGATACCGCATTCTCGCCTTCCGCTCTCAGAAGAATTCTGACTCGCTCGTTAGGTTTAAGTAAACTTTTAAATGTATGAGGCACGAAGTATGTTGCGAACCGAAAGTCGTCGCGTTCTGTTACGAATCCAATATCGCAAAGCGTTGCCGAGCCAATCGTTGGTCTTGGATCGTGATTCGGCAAGTTTGGAAACTCATATTGTAGCTGCACCGGTATGTGATTCGCGTCTCTAATAAATTTACCGTGCGGCCCATGAATGTAGTATTGCCATATCATGACTTTCACCCGCCTTGCGGGGGCATGTGGCCTCTTGTTGTCGATGTGCAGGTGATAATATCTGACTTTAATCCCGTTCGACCAAGTTGTAAGCCCCCCCTTGGGGATCATGTAATCGAAGCCTGAGTTTTGGACCGGCGAGTCGGTGACGAATTTGCTCGCCCCAAATAGCTAGCCCCGCGATTGCCAAAGTGCCGAGCACTCCCACGGTTTGGATTGCCGAAGAATAGCTAAATTGACACGTGAGCATTTAAACCAGATTAGTGATTCGCGGCGAAAAAAGGCCAGCGAAATAAAAGAAGGACAACGGCTGCTTCACCACTCCTTGAACTCGCCCCCGTGCTCTTGCGTTTCGATCACGTTGCCCGTTTCATCGTAAACGCGAATAATGGCATCGGCTGATCGGCTGTCGTGCATCGCGTAGCCGATTGCGTTGCTGAGTGCATTCGGCCCGCCATACCACAAACGACCGAAGGGCAGGTCGTCGGAGATTAAGTCAGCCCCGCGACCGTCTTTGCGCGGGCGGACTTCGTAAACGTGCATCGTTGATTGCATCGGTGATGCGACATTCAATCACAAAATCCTGTTAGTAATGTCCACCACTGATTGAATTGACTGAATCTTGGGCGCTTCGCTCAGGGCGCGTCTCGTTAGTCTGTCTCGTTACGCCTGTTGTTTCCGTCTCGTCGGGTGCAAAAACGCTATTGCACGAAGCCAGCATCATCGCCACTAAAGAGAGGGCCGAAATGAAGATGATCGAGTTTTTCATAGCAAGAAAAATTGTCGTTGACGGCGCTGGACATTCAATCACAAAGCGCCGTTCGCCGTAAAGCGTGTAGGATTCGTTGATGACATCATGGCCGGATCATCTGCCATCCGGCAAGCAGAAACGATTCTAGCACGATCCTGCGAAGCGGGCCGGTAGGTTGAGGCAACGCCATGGTTTAATCGTCAAGGGCAAGCGCATATCGTGTCCACCGCATTATGCTCCACCACATAACGATTACGATCCACCGCATCACGATTACGAACATGGTTTTCCGTTGATTCGCAGCCTGCGAGCGTCAGCCCAACGATCAACATCAGTATTATTTTCATTTGTCTTTTCCTAGTTGATCATGGCGGGATCATCTGCCATCCGGCAATCAAAAACGATTCTGGCGCGATCCTGTGAAGCGGGGCGGCGGAATTGAGCAGGGAATCAGCAGAAACTGAGACGCTCGGGCTTTATCCACCGTTTTATCCACCGATGGAATTTTTTGGGCGTGATTTGAGCGCAAGTGAGATCACGCGATTTGCTCAATTTGCCTAGCATTGAGCATGTCAGATCAAGTCAGGATCAAGTGAGAAAATCATCAGGGAATCGGTGTAAACGAGACGCTCTACCACTGAGCTAACCGCCCTGGTGATTTGACTGTAGTGGCAAGCGTCTGCGCTGCAAATTGTGCGGCGACGCCCAAGATCTCGCATAGAAAGCAAGTTCAGACGCTTACTGCGGGCCTACCATCTGGACAGAATCAGAACCTTATGTTGCGTGCAGAACCTGGAGGTCAGAGAACGTTTGCGAATGTGCAAATCGGCAGATTGAAATTGCGGAAATTATCCAGAACAGTCTCAGAATTTCCATTTGGGAACCAAAATAAGACCTAGTCACATGATGGTTCACTCGAAAGGTGCTCTCTTACTTCGTCGAGCCCCCGCTCTCTGTGTCCTGAAAAGCCGTGATTAGCCACTTCCCGTCAGTTTTGACCATCGTCATCGTGGTGATTTCTTTCAGGACCGGAACGGCCTCTCTGGTAGGACGACTCGAACCGGTCACGTCCCATGTGGCATGGACAAGTGCAACATCGGGGGTTGAAAAACGAACTTCTGCACCGGTAAGTCTCCGAACGGCGGTCTTTAATCTGTCCCGAAACAGATCCGCCTGCCGCTGCACAATCTCTTGCACTCCTTTCAAGTGGACACCGGCGATGTTTATGTAGTCGCAGTTTTCTGTGAAGAGACGACCGACGGCGGTCGTGTCATGGCGGTTCCAAGAAACTGTGTATTCGGCGAGGACATTGCGCACAGCACTTTCACCGGCATTTTCGTAGTTCGTGCCGCTGTCATAGCTGCCGTAGTACAACACAGATGGATAGGCATAGCCGTAATCAAAGCCATAGTTACCATACCCGTATCCGTAGCCGGAGTAGTAGGACGGATAAGAATATTCAGAATATTCGTAGGATCCGTATGGGAAGTAACCCGAGTTCCAACCCCACCACCATGGAAAGCCAAAGTTGCCAATAAAGATGATTTTATTGAAATGGTGGAAACGACGAAATCGATCGCCTCGATCAAAGTGGCCGTCGTTGAAACGGTTAAAGGGCCGAATGCCCGAGGCTGGATTCATCATTGGAGCGCGGTGCATCGGCATTCGGGCAATCGAACGTGGCGTGAAAGCGCCGCGCATTCCCATCTGGGGCACCGAATTAGCCTGCCCCCTTATCTGCGCCATCGCAGTCGAAGCTGCGAAAACGCATACTACCGCGCAACCAAGGAGAACGACTTCTCTCCGATTCATAGCGTTATAGATCCCCAAAGATTGAAACCGCCGGGATTTCAAAGTTGCGGACATGTAAAACAAATACGGTTCGTAAAAAAGAGCCAATGAAAACGCTGATCACTCTCTTCACTGAAATCATGCTAATTGGCTGCGCGGCGCGGATGACCAATCGACGATGGTTGCGCTCGCGTCGTCTGCGGTGTTTCACCGGAAAACGAAGCCAAACCCCTACCAATGGCAGCAAGGCGGTGACCGGTATTCGTTGTCCCTCTTTGAAGTCGCCAGCGTGCTCGTGCGTCTCGATCACATTGCCAGGGGTCATCGTAAACGCGAATCACGACATTATGTGAGCGGCTTTGTAAGACTTTTTGTATCCTGCTTGGGACGGTTTTCAGGTAGGTTAATTGTTCTGGGCAGAGTGATCTCCCAGTTACTGCTTGTCGTACACCACCATGTTTTTGATTTTTTTCCCTTCCGCATCGGTTCCGCTCGTGGTGACAGTACGGGACTTGCCATCGGCGGACACAACAACCCGACCGGTGGCTGTAACCTTTCCATCTTTCTTCACCGTCATTTTCAATGTTCGATCGTCAACCTTGCTGTACGACCGCATATCTGAAGTCGGGTCACCCGTGACGGCGTAGTCTTTCCCGTCGAACTTGCCCGTCCACTCATTGTGCGTCGACTTACCCTCCTTATCTGTGCCGTCCACGGTGATTTTTAGGTTGTCACCAGCAGCCTCATAAACAACGGTGTGATTCTTTGCCGCCCCAGGGGCGAACTTCGATTTAGTTTCGTTCAGCTTCCAAGTACCCATCTGTGGATCGTCGGCGAAGGACAGTCCCGCTCCGAGAAAGCAAAGTGCCAGAGTCAATCCAGTCGTTATTGTTTTCATATCGCCAATTCGAAGCGAGA
>QHOX01000154.1:0-29041 GCA_003219465.1 Verrucomicrobiota bacterium
ATTGTAAAGACCGCAGTCAGCAGCATGAAAACGAGAGCCTGCACAAATCCCACGAGCACTTCGAGAAAATAGAACGGAATCGGCAGGATTGGCGACAGCCATGGGATCATGGTGGACATCGCCTCAAGAATACTTTCGCCGGCATAAATATTTCCGAACAATCGAAAACTGAGCGCGATCGGTCGAAAAATAATCGAGATCACTTCGAGCCAGCCAACGGCGAAAAAGATGACGACCATCAGGATCTTCACGACACCGGTCGTCTCACCTTTTGGGCCAAACAAATGTTTCAAGAATCCTCCGACGCCGTTGGCCTGAATCGCCCAGACAAACCACATCACGAAGAATATGGCCGCCATCGCGGTGGTCATGTTGAGATCCGCGTTTCCACCGCGTAGCAACGGCCGATCGACATGGAAATTTCCCGAACCGTCGTAGTGACCCCAGCCGATTGTTCCGATTCCCGGAATTAGTCCGAACCAGTTCACGAACAGAATAAAGATGAAAATCGTGGCAAAAAACCAAAACCCCTTTTGCACGAGGTCACGGCCGATGATGTTTTCCAAAAAATTGTGCAAACCTTCAACCAGCCATTCCCAAAAGTTTTGAATCCCGCTCGGGATGGCCTTAACCCGCCGGGTTGCGATTTGTGAGAAAACGATGATTCCGGCGGCGACTAGCCAGGTCACCAGCATCGAGTTTGTGATTCCGAAGCCGCCGAAATGAACAAGCATCTGCGGTTTTAACGAGACACCCTCGTGTTCAGTCGTGCCGCCTTCGGCTGCAAAGGTCGACGTGGCAAGCATTGCGCTGGAGGCCACCGCCAGGGTCGATATCAGTAAACAACGATTGCGCATTTTGTAAGCTACAGCTGTAGCCAGCATCGGGTGATGCCGACCTGCCGGGGATCATCCGCCTTCGTCCCGCAATCGCCGAACTCCAGCAGACAGGCCACCCCGGCTACAACTTGAACGCGCATACCAAAGCGCCTTTTACCCCGATGACAAACAGATTCTGAGCCGGCAACTTATTTTGCAGATAAACCTTCAGCAAACTGCGGAGCGATTCGGGCGACTAGCCTCGAGTCCACTCGCTGAGCCGCTCCGTTCATTGTAATCGCTTCTTCGTAAAAGGATTCCAACTGATCAATCTGTGTTTTCTGTTCGAAGCGTTCCTTTACGGTTGCGTGTGCGCGTGCGCCCATCTCCTGCAACAGGACGGGCGAACTCGCGATTAATTGCATCGCGTTTGCTAAACCAACATGATCCTCCTCCGCCACGAGAAACCCGGTGCGTCCGTGATCAACTGCTTCGGGTATTCCACCATGGCGCGTCGCAACTACCGGCAAGCCTGTTGCCATCGCTTCGAGCGCTGAGTTTGGCACACCTTCCTGGTCTTGATTTGGGGAGATTTCGCTCGGATGTAGAAACAGGTGCGCACCGGAATAAAGCTTGTGCAGCTTCGGCTGCGAGAGAAACCCGACAAAATGCACGTCCCTGGCAATACCGAGTCCGCCGGCAAGCATCTCTAACTCCGGCTGCAACGGACCTTTGCCGGCGATGAAAAATTCCGCGCGGGGATAGTCCTTCTTGAAAATTGCAAAAGCTCTCAAGCTGGTTGCCACGCCTTTTTTCGGGATTAGCCGGCATGCCTGCACAACCTTCCATTTGCCGTCTCGAGGCGGTTTCCTGTTCGCCAGCGGGAATTCATTCAGCGGGATTCCGGTGCGATTGATGCGCAGCTTTTCCGGCGGGCACCCAAGCTGGGTCAGTCGGTCGGCAAGTGATTGAGAACGGGCGAACACAAGCGGGACCGCGTTGAAAAGACGCCGCAGTTTACCGGGATAATCTTTAATCTCTGGTTTATGGGCGACGTCGGCGCCGTGGAAAGATACAACACAGGGCTTGTGCCATTGCTCGATAAATGGAAGCAGGTGCACACCAGTGTGGCCGAAATAAATGTGCATCAGATCGGCTCCGTGGCGCCGCAACAATGAGTCCAGCGTTTGATACTCGCCGCGATAAACAATCGGCGGCCGCCGTTCGACGAATTTCAACCAACCGTGCACAAGCAGGTTAGTGCGCCGCTTCGGAATCACTTCGATGTCGTCAAACGGAAATCGCTCAGCATTCTGGACTTCTTTGGTGACGACAAAAGTGTGCACGCCGCGCAGCGCCCTTACTTGCCGATAGATGTGCAACATCTCCGACTTCAGAAAACTCGAACAATAACTCGCTACAACCCGCCTGCCCATAACACAGCGCCCAGTTTCGCTAGGGATGCTCACCTTGTCCACCTCAAATCGCTGCGGAAACACTCTCTTCGGGGCCCGCTATTCGCGTTGCCAACGCCTGCTTCAACGCATCAATTCCTTCTCCTTTGGCTGCTGAAGTCGGAACTACCTGCAGCTTTGGGAATCTCTCTTGCAGCGCTTTTAGACTTTCCTTCGCACCCAGCAAATCCATTTTGTTGGCAACCACGAACCAGGCGCGCGACGATAAGCTCGGATCGTAGAGATCAATTTCCTGGCGCAGATTCTGCAAATCTTCGATCGGATTGCGTCCCTCGCTTCCGGCGACATCGAGCACGAAAATCAAAACGCGGCAGCGCGTAATGTGACGCAGGAATTCGTGACCCAACCCGACTCCGCGGTGCGCACCTTCGATCAAACCGGGAATATCCGCGACCGTGGCGCGTTGGTAACCTGGAAATTCAATGACGCCGACGATCGGGTGGAGCGTCGTAAACGGATAGGCTGCGACCTTTGGCCGCGCCGCCGAAATTTTCCGTAACAGGGTTGATTTACCGGCATTGGGGTACCCAACCAGTCCCGCGTCGGCGATTGTCCGCAGCTCAAGCAGGAAATGTCCCTGTTCGCCTTCTTCGCCCTCGGTGTATTGGCGAGGCACTCGGTTGCGCGAGCTTTTGAAATGCACATTCCCCTTTCCCCCTGCTCCGCCGCGGCATAGCACAAACTCCTTCCCATCACGCGCGAGATCGACTAGCGGAATTGCCGATTGCCGATTGCCAACTTCCAATTGCTCCGAATTCGATATAGGGCGTTCGGTGTTCAGCGTTGCGTGTTTGTCTTCTTCCGCCGGCCAAATGACCGTCCCCAAAGGAATCTTCACGATTTTGTCTGCGCCCGCACGGCCACTCATTTTTTTCCCCATCCCGTGCCCGCCGTCCCTCGCCTTGATCAGGGGCTCGTAGAAGAGATTGGCCAGATTATCGATATGCCGGTCCGCCCGCAGGACCACGTTACCACCACGTCCGCCATCGCCACCGTCCGGCCCGCCTTTCGGCACAAATTTTTCGCGTCGAAAACTGACGCACCCGCGCCCGCCTCTTCCCGCCTGCGCAAAAACTTTTACCCGATCGACGAACATGGCTCGGCCGCGTTACATCGTTAATGCGTTACATCGCTGAAACAGCAAATGGACATCGTGAAACGCTTCGGGGGGTTTAACTCTTCAACGTCTCGTACAGTTTCTTTGTCTTCTCTGCAATTGCACCCCAACTAAAGTTTTCTTCAACGCGTTTGCGACCGGCCTTTCCGAATCGTTCGCGTAGTTGTCGATCTCTCATCAACTCATTCACGCGCTGCGTGATATCGCGCGCGAATTTTTCGGGATTTATTGCTTCAAACGGGCTCTCCTTCATTTGCTCAAGCGGGACGAGGAAACCGGTTTCGCCGTCGATGACGACTTCCTTGATTCCGCCAACAGCACTGGCAACTACCGCAGTTTCGCAGGCCATTGCTTCTAGATTAATGATACCAAACGGTTCGTAAATCGACGGACAAACGAATACCGCGGCGTGCGAGTAAAGCTCACACGCAGTCTGTTGATCGACCATTTCATTGATCCAGAAAATTCCCGGCCGCTGCGCTTCTGCGCGCTCAACAGCTATCCGCATTTCCTCGGCCAGTTGCGGTGTGTCTGGCGCGGCTGCGCACAGCACGATCTGGAAATCGCGATCCATGAACTGGATTGCGCGCATCAGATGCTGAAACCCTTTCTGGCGCGTGATCCGTCCCACAAAAAGCAGATATGGCCTGGCCGGATCGATGCCATAACGGTTGAGCGCGCAAGTTGAATCGACCCTACGATATTGGTTCAAATCGATTCCGTTGTGGATCACGTGGACACGCGCAGGATCCACATTGAAGAGACGCTCGATGTCGTGTTTGGTCGCGCTGGAAACTGCTATAATCGCATCAGCCATTTCCAGCGCTGTTTTCTCGACCCAAAGTGAGAAGTCGTAGCCACCAGCGAGCTGTTCGCGTTTCCAGGGCCGAAGCGGCTCAAGCGAATGAACGGTAATTACGAGCGGTAAACCGTAATTCTTTTTTGCCAGGATTCCGCCGAAGTGGCTGTACCACGTGTGACAATGCACGAGGTCGGCATCGATGTTCATGGTGTTGAAATCCGTGCAACGCCGCACCGCACCGAAAGCAGAACGCAATGGTTTTGGGCCGGTGAAATTAGTCGTGTCCAGTTCGAAGCCGATGACCTTGAGATTACCTTCCTCGAGATGCTGGCTGCCAAAGCAACGCACTTCGACAGGCATCGTTTTTGCCAACTCGCGCGACAAATAACCAACGTGCACGCCCGCGCCGCCATAGATGTGCGGCGGATACTCGTTAGTCAGGAACAGGACCTTCACGCGCGTTTTAGGTCGTTGTAGCGGCACTTGTGTCAAGCGCAGAATCAGCGGAACAGGCGTTTGCCACCAACGCCTCTACACTCATTTCGCGCGCACGAGAAGTACTGGGATATCGACCGCATGACGCACCTTGTCGGCAGTCGCCCCGTACAGAACGTCGCTAATGAAGCGGTGCCCGTGTGTAGTCATGGCGATCAGGTCGACATTTTTCTCGCGGGCGAGTTTGATGATTTCATCAGACGGTTCGCCCAACGCCAGCATCGCGTCGCAGGAAAAGCCTTCGTCAATTAGTTCGCGCTGCCGTTTTTCTAAATATTCTCGGTCTTCCTTCATCTCCTGGCTCTCGGCAAGCTGGAGTTGATTGAAATTGCGTGCCACCCACCCATCAGCCACGTGAACAAGCAGCAGCTTTGCGCCAGTCATGCGTGCCAGCGGCTTGATATGAGTAAGGATAGTCGCGTCGGCCGGACTATTCTCGAGTGGGATCAGTATGTGGTTGTACATGACATTACGAGTCCGAATGCCGAATAGTTGCGGCACATAAATCGTTAAATCACGTTGGTCATTGAGATTTCGACATTCATCTACTCGGGAACCGGAAGCCCGAGAGAACCATAAAACACCTTAAGCACCGAGTTCGGCAGAAACGTGTCCAAGAGCAGCTTCAGATTTAGCACAATGATAATGCCGGCGGTTGTCCAGCCCAGAATTTTTATCCAGACGGGGTTCGCGAACTCCCCCATTTTGGCTTTTTCGCTGGTAAATCGCATTAGTGGCCACACGGCGAATCCGAGTTGCATGCTCAAACAAACCTGGCTGGCAATGAGCAATTCTGTCGTCTTGCCTTCTCCGAAAACACCGATCACCACGATTGCCGGCACAATCGCTATGAGCCGCGTTATCAGGCGACGCAGCCACGGCGTAATTCGGATGTTGAGAAAACCTTCCATCACGATCTGGCCGGCAAGCGTGCCGGTAAGAGTCGAGTTTTGCCCGGACGCGAGCAACGCGACGGCAAACAGTATGCTCGCTAGGCCAACACCCAATAACGGGCTGAGCAATTTGTACGCATCTTGAATCTCGGCTACATCCTGATGGCCAGACCAATGGAAAGCGGCCGCCGCAAGAATCAGGATCGCAGCATTAATGAACAACGCGAACATGAGCGCCGCGCTCGAATCGATAGTAGCAAACTTGATAGCTTCGCGCCTGCCTTCCGGCGTCTGCTCGAATTTCCGCGTCTGCACAATGGACGAGTGCAAATAAAGGTTGTGCGGCATTACGGTGGCTCCAAGGATACCGATGCTGACGTAAAGCATTTCCTGGTTTGTGACGACGTGTGGCCCGGGGATAAACCCAAGCGCAACTCCTACAATGCTTGGCTTAGAAAAAATTAGCTCCAGCGCGAAACACGATCCGATTGTGGCGATTAACGTGATGACAAGCGCTTCAACGTAATGAAAGCCTTTATTCTGGAGATAAAGAACAGCGAGCACATCGAGCGCGGTGATGAGGCAGCCCCACACCAGCGGAATGCCGAACAGCAACTGCAGCGCGATCGCCGAGCCAACCACTTCGGCCAGATCGCATGCAGCGATAGCAATCTCGCACAGAATCCAGAGAAACCAGACGAGCGGTCGCGGGTAATGGTCGCGGCACGCCTGGGCGAGGTCGCGGCCTGTGGCGACGCCCAGCTTGATGCACAAATGCTGAAGCAGGATCGCCATCAAATTCGAAATCATGATGACACATAGAAGCGAGTAACCGAACCGAGCGCCTCCGGCCAAATCGGTCGCCCAGTTGCCCGGATCCATATAGCCCACGGCGACCAGGAATCCCGGACCGGAAAATGCCATGAGCTTTTTCCAAAAGGAGGCCGTCTGTGGCACAAGGATGGTGCGATGGACCTCCGGCAAGGAAACCTGACCCCCGGTCCGTCGCCAAGCCGCGCGAGGTTGTGTCGTAGTTGCGATTTCCGGTTGCGCCATAAATGCTGCTAAAACGATTCTTAGGTGAAACTAATTTATTTATTGTCATATATTATTCTGTCAAGAGACAATCTTTGGTTGTTGACTGTTGTTGTGATGCTTTTATGTTCGCCGGCATGCGAAAACAAAAGGCACCCCAGTCGCCCGCTGGCACTTCCACGGCTGTGGAGGATTACCTGGAGCGTATCCTTGAACTCATCAATTCCAAGGGATACGCCAGGGTGATCGATATCGCGGCTGCCTTGAAGATTTCGCAGGCGAGCGTCACGAACATGGTTCAACGTCTCGATGCCGAGGGGCTTCTCAAGTATGAGAAGTACCGCGGGCTTATTTTAACGACCGCAGGTAAAAAACTGGCCCGCAGAATCGCCCAACGGCACAAGCTGCTAACTGAATTCCTCAGATTGCTCGGTGTTGACGACCGAGTGATTCATCATGATGTCGAGGGCATGGAGCACCACATCAGTCCCTCCACGTTGCGCGCAATTGCCGCGCTCACCCAGCAATTGCAGCGTAGACCCGGCCTCCGCGCCCAATTGCAAGCCGGTGCGCTATAGCAACTGCCCGGAATACTCCACCCCTACGGGTTGCTGGACCTCGCGGCAGTGGCGACGGCGTCGCTCGACTTCTTGAAATGCAACTGCTTCACGCGGCGGTTGTCGGCTTCGGAAACGGTAACCAAATAACCATCGATCTTAACTTGTTCGCCTGTCTTCGGTAGATGCCCCAGCAGATGCGTCACGTAACCGCCGATCGTGCTTACATCAGGACTTTCCAAATCAATCTTCGCGAGATCGTTTAGCTCGTACAGGCCAAGCGCTCCGTCGACACTGAATTCGTTTGCGTTGATTTTTCGAAACTCTTCCTTTTCGAAATCGAACTCGTCCTGGATGTCGCCAACGAGTTCTTCCAACACATCTTCCAGTGTCACGAGTCCCACAGTCCCCCCAAATTCATCCACAACGATTGCCACGTGTGCATGCTTGCCAAGGAATAATCTAAGCAGATTTTCCAGCGCCATCATCTCGGGGACTGGAAGCAACTCGCGTTTGATCTTCATCAAATCAGGATGCGGATCGCGCAGGATCGGAAGCAGTTCCTTGATATGAATGAGGCCGATCGTGTTATCCAAATTTTCACGGCACAACGGGAAACGCGTGTGTTGGGATTCGATCGCCTTTTTCAGGTTCGCCTCGAAATCATTCTCCAGGTCCAGGTAAACGATATCGCCGCGAGGTGTCATGATATCACGCACGACGCGGTCCCGCAGATCCAGCACGTTAAATACAAGTTCGCGGCCGAGAGGCGTTACCTCGGCTGATTTTTCGCTTTCGCGTACAATCAAGCGCAGTTCTTCTTCGCTATGTGCCAGTTCTCCTTCGGCAATTGGTTCGACGCGAAGAATCCGCCGGAGTACCCAGTTGCTCGCGGCGTTTAGAAACCCGATCGCCGGTCTGAGGATTATATAAAACCATCGCAGCGGCGCGCTCACGAACAGCGCAGAAGGCATTGCTTTACGGATCGCCAAAATCTTTGGCGCTTGTTCGCCAACAACGATGTGCAAAAACGTGATCGCCGAAAAAGCCAGCGCGAACGAAATCGATTTGATCACCGCGGGAGATTCGATTCCTGCCAAAGCGAAAAACGGCTGAATGATTCGCGCGAGGAAAGGTTCCCCCAACCAGCCAAGTCCGAGGCTCGCCATGGTTATGCCGATCTGACACGCAGAAAGGTAGGCATTCAGATTGTCCTTAATCGCTCGTAGTAAGCCAGCTCGCTTGCTGCCGCTTGCAGCCATGGTCTTGAGATGGCTGGTACGGATTTTGACGAGCGCAAACTCGGCGGCGACAAAAAAGCCGTTAAGCAGTACGAGCACCGCTATGGCCAACAGTTTGCCAAGCAACACCATTGGCGGGTCCCAGTGCTGAACAATCGTTTCGGCAATTGGAGCTAAAGCTAGGGGAAACATCACAAAATTCATCTATAGCAAGGCCGGACGCGCCCGGCTGAAGCGTCGCAAAACGGTGTGGCTACAGCTTACCAGCTAGATTTGGTTACGCCAGGGATCAACCCTTGCGAAGCCAGTTCGCGAAAAGTCAGACGCGACATCTTGAACCGACGAATGAACGCGCGCCGGCGGCCGCTGACTTCGCAGCGGTTCACCACGCGCATAGGACTCGCGTCACGCGGCAGTTGCGCCAGGCCGGCATAGTCCTTTTTCGCCTTTAGCTCTGCGCGCAATGCAGCGTACTTTTTCACTGTTGCGCGTTTGCGTTCATTGCGGTTGATCCAGGCTTTCTTAGCCATAAAGAGCGCTGACTATAACGCCCGCCTCCCAATTTGCAACCGCGAGTCGAACAATCCTAGCCGAGGGCGCCCGCGCGCCGCCGCTGTTTAACCAGCGTACTAGTGGACTGGCGAGCACCGTCTCGGGTAGATGAACGCTTCTGTTTTACCGCTTGAGTCCGGTTCAAGCTGTCTTGTAACACCTTCACCAGATCAACAACGTTGGTTGGGGTAGGAGCAGCCGGCGCTTTTGCCGCGATCTCCTTGTGCTGTGCCTTCTGTTCGATGATTTCCATTAACGCCGTCCGGTATTCATCCCGATATTTCTCCGGCTCCCAGGCAACACTCAGGCTTTCAATGAGCGCCTGCGCCATTTTCAGTTCTTTGTCGGTCACTGCAGCATTCGAACCGTTTTGCAAGACATCGGCGCTCAATATTTCGCTGGCAAAATGCATTAGCTCCAAAATCAGGAACAAGCCGTCCGGTTTTACAGCAGCCAGGTGTTCGCGATTGCTGATCACCACCTTGGCGATACCGATTTTGCCCGTTCCGCTGAGCGCCTTGTGCAAGACTGCGTAAGCTTTCTCCCCGCCTTTTTGTGGCTCAAGGAAATATGGCTTGTAGAAAAACTTCGGATCGACCTGCTCCAAATCAACGAAATCGGTAATGTCGATCGAATGGGTGGATTCGATGCGCACTTTCTCGAAGTCCTCATCCTTCATCACAACATAATGACCGCGCTCGAATTCGAAGCCCTTTACGATCTGGTCGGCTGGAACTTCCTTCGAGTCCGCTTCCGCCACCTTTTTGTATCTGATCGGACTGAGATCGCTGGAGCGAAGCTGCCGGAAACTAAGCTTCTCCTCGCGCGTGGCGGGATAAACCGCCACCGGAATGTAAACCAGCCCGAAGCTGATGCTGCCTTTCCAGATGGGACGCATAGGGGGAATGCTTTCCCATAGTGCTGCGCCTGTCAACCTTAGCCAGTCTCCTGTGGCGCCTCGTCTGCTCCGTTGAAATTCCTTGCAACTCGGAGAAACAGTCTGATGTTGGCAGTTGAAATGAGCCTCCTTGCCAGCTTCATGAACTTGGCCGGGCCAGACTTGATCGTCATCCTGCTCATCATCCTCGTTCTATTCGGAGCAAAGAAACTGCCTGAGCTCGCCCGCGGAATGGGTCAGGCGGTCAAGGAGTTTCAAAAAGCAAAGGACGAGTTCAACGACGAACTGCACAAGGCTGGAAAGTCTGACGCACAAATCGCCAAGCCTGACGTGAAACCGGCTGAGTCGACCGTAGCTCGAAGCGGGGAACAGCCCGCGAGTACCGTCACGCCGCCACAGGTAAACGAAGCAGTCACGCCCGGCGACGAGGGCAATCAGGTTTAGTCGTCAGAAAGCGACGCGAGAACGCGTGCGCACTCCCGGAGCTTGCGCGAAACATCGAAAGACGCTTCTGCACGTTTGACCGAACACGCAATTTACGGCAAAATCCCCGCTCGTTTATGTCTGAGCCGGATTTGCGCGCCCAAATCAAAGAGATGCTGGTCAAGAATCTGATGCTGCAAGTTACTCCCGAACAGATCGGTGATGACCTGCCGCTTTTCGGTGCGGATGGACTAGGCCTTGATTCCATCGACGCGTTGGAGCTGGTTGTGAGTATGGAAAAGACGTTCGGGGTCGGCGTTCCAAATTCCGATGTAGCCGGAAAAGCACTTCGGACTGTAAACACGATCCACGATTACATTCTCGAAAAGCGCGCCGCCGCTGCCTAGATGTGCTAAGGGCGCATCGCCCGTGGCGATTCGACGTGAACATTCTTTACGTAGAGAGTAGCCGAAGCTGGGGCGGCCAGGAATATCGTACCTGTCTGGAAATAAACTGGCTCAACGCACACGGGCATCAGGCATGGTTGATCTGCAATCCAGAGAGCCAGGTTCACTCCAAGGCGTCTGAACTCGGCACGCGACTGGTCACAATGTCGCTCCGCAGCCGCTTTGACCCGCTTTGCTCATTGCGCCTGTGGAAGTTTTGCCGTCAGAACAAAATCGATCTGCTTAAAACCTACAGCTCAAAGGATCACTGGATTTGCCTGCCACTTTTCCTTTGCGGAATTCCGTTGAGCCGCGCGCGTTGCATCACCGATCCAATCGGCACCCGAAGTCGCGCTTTCGTTTTCAAGCACGGCTGTTCGCAAATCGTTGCCGACGCGTCGGTGATCAAACGCCAGTTGGTGGAAGAACACGGAATTGATCCCGCAAAAATTCAAGTCATCGGTTCAGCTGTCGATCTGGAAAAGTTCAAGCCTCCGCGCGACCGGGCAAAATTCCGCCGCGAAATTGGCGTCGACGATGAGACCCCGCTGATCGGCAACGTAGGGATGATTCGTCCTGACAAAGGCCAGCTTGAGCTGGTCAAAGCCGCGCCAATAGTCTTGGAGAAATGTCCAAATGCGCGCTTCGTCATCGTCGGGCAGGGCACCGGGATTTTGAAGCGGGGAATCAATGTGAGGAACGCAATCGATCGTGCCGGCCTCGCCGACAAGATTATCATGGCTGGCTATCGCTGGGATACGCGTTTACGCAGCGTGTGACATGATAGTGATTGCGTCGCTCCGCACCGAAGCGTCTCCGATCGTTTTGCGTGAGGCTTTCGCCAGCGGACGGCCTGTCATCGCTACGAAAGTCGGAGATATTCCAGAAATTGTTCGCGATCGCGAGAACGGTTTGCTCATTGAACCGGGGAATACTCAGGCATTGGGGTCTGCGATTCTGGAATTCATTTCCGACCCGGAACTGGCGGCGCATTGCGCAGCAAATGGCCTCCGTTACGCCGCCGAAAATTTTTCATTCGACAAGATGATGGAGGCGAAGCTGCGCGCCGATCTTGCTGTGTTGGCGAAGAAACAGGGCCGCGAATCTGCTTCCCGGTATCCGCACGACCTCACGTCGTCGGAGAAGAATTGATCGCGTCAATCAGCTGACGGAAACGGCCAAATCTGCTGCGAACCGGCGTGAAAATCAGTCGGGGTAAGTCGGCAGTTCCAAGCCCATCGTTCTTTTTCACGGGCGCAACACGCTGGACAATTTCGCCTGCGCGCAAGATGTCCGCGAAGTGATTGTTTAGCTCGACAAGTGCCTCGTTCGATAGCGAGCGATTCAGGCGGATGACGAACCGCTCCCCCACCCAGCGCGCCGAATGAAAGACTTTATAGAACTGCGTGATCTCAGCGGCGGCGTCCTGGGCGTTGTGTTTGATTTTGAAAAACGCGAAGTCTTCCTCCGAAATGAAGCCGAAGTTGAGCAGACGCTCGCTAAGAAATTGCATCCACGTTTCCCAATATTTTCCGCCTGGCTGGTCCAATAGCACGACCGGAACAATGCGCGTTTTGCCGGTTTGCAGTAGCGCGAGCACCTCGAACGCTTCATCCATGGTCCCAAAGCCGCCAGGGAACAACGCGAACGCGTGCGCCTCTTTCACGAAACTCAATTTGCGCGTGAAAAAGTAATTGAGTGTCACCAGCTTGGGATCGCCCTCGATGGCTTCGTTTACTCGCTGCTCCGAGGGCAAACGGATGCCGAGCGCAAAGCTGTGCGCGCGCCCGGCTCCCCGCTGCACGGCCCCCATAATTCCGTCGCTGCCACCGGCGATCAGCATAAAGCCTTCACTGACCATTTCGCATGCAAAGTCCGTCGCCATTTTGTAATCGGGTGAATCGTGCGCGCTTCGGGCCGATCCGAAGACGACCACTTTTCGGAAGTGCTTGAATGGCGCGAAAATCTTCGCTGCAGAACGCATCTCCTTTGCAGAACGGTTGATCAGCTTGAGATCTGCCAGGGTTAATTCGTCGCGCGCAATCTTCAGCGCGGTCGTAATCATTTCCTCGATAAGCGCCGGAGATTTTGGCGCACCCCAATCCCGAACTAATTGTCTGACTCGCGCATCAAATGGCGAACCGACGCTCCAACGGTGCCTCGCTGCTCTTGCCGGCGCCTGATCGATTGCTTCTTCTGGGAATGGTTCCATCTGAATACAAGATTCGCTCAAACCGAAATCAAATCCTGAAGAATCTCACCTATATGACGGATCGGCAGCGAGTAATGTCCTTCGTCCTGAATGAACCGCGCTTTACAATTCGGGAACCGGTTTGCGATTTGTTCCGCCAGCCGAACGGCGAATGCGCGATCTTCTGTTCCATGCCAGAGTCGCACGGGCACGCGTACATCTTCCATCGCGAATCCCCACGGCTCCGCGTAAATCCGTGCATCGATCAATACCCCTTCCGCTGAACCGCGCCAGGCGCGCCGTTGGCTCTCAAAAATGGCTTCAAAGGCTGCGTCATCCCGCAAGCTGGCCGCGTCGCACGGCCGCAACAGCAGCATCTTCAAAAGCAGCGGACGAAGCCGGATCGGCGCACGGACGGATAAAAACGGCCGCGTCAGATAAAACAATCTCCGCAACAGTTGCGGCCGGTTGCGATAAAACGCGAGCATCCAGCGATAGAGGGGCAATAATCCTTTGAAATCCTTCAGCTCCGCAAATGGAATTACTCCGCCTACGACAGCGATCGCACGCACTCGCTCGGGTATCGCGACCGCGGTCGCATACGCGTAGGGCGCGCCTCCTGAAATCGCGAGCATTCGGAATTCACCGATCTGAAGATCATCCACGAGCTGTTCGACAACGCGCGGCCATTCGCTCAGCTTTCGATGAGATTGCATACTCGAGCCGCTGATACCCGGCCGATCCGGTGAAATAATGCGAACACCGAGAGCCCGCGCTGGTTCGTCTGCCAGTTGTGCCATCGTACGTGAGCTCGGCCAGCCATGGCAGAATATCACAGGTACTCCAGTTGGATCGCCGTATTCTTCGAACGCAAGAACAGCGCCGCCATGAAGTTGAACGATATTTTGCCTGCTCATCGAGCTGGCATCCCCTTTGTGCACTTGTATTGCAAGGCGTAATGTGTAGACCTAATTGTAGTTCGAAAAACGATTCTGTTGTTGGCAGCTTTGGTTATGGAAAATTATTCGCAACCTCCCCCGGGAAAAATCTCGGAGCATGGCAACGGAATCGGCGCACCGTCGCGTGAGGAGGTGGAAAGACGCGCAAGAGAAATCGCCATGATCGATGAGCGCAATCCTGATGAGTTTACCGAGGCCGATTGGGCACAAGCGCGCCACGAACTGATGGGCGAAGAGAACAACGTGCCTCCCGAGGAAACTCCCGACAACGCCGACATGACGGAAGAATGGAGCGTCATCGCAAGCTCCAAAGGTCACCGGATCCCGCGTCCCGGGACCGAGGAGGAGGAAAGCGTCGGTGAGCATCTAGTGATTGAAGGCATCGAGGAAGCAACCCACGATCAAATGCTCGAAGCACGCCGGGAAGAACGCCAGCAAGAGGGAGAAAATCCTTGAGCGCGACCTCAATTGAAACCGCCTCCGCAACGGCGGCGGCGGAACAATCTCTTTTCCCGGCGACCCAATCCCAGATCGAACGCCTGCGCGATCGCTTTCATCAAGTCAGAAAATTCACCGACGCGCTGTGTGTTGGTCTGGAACCCGAGGATTGCGTCGTGCAATCCATGCCGGACGTTAGTCCGGCCAAATGGCATCTCGCGCATACCACATGGTTTTTCGAAACGTTTATCCTGAAAAAATTCGTCCCGGGATACCGCGCCGAGATTCCAGAGTACGCTTATCTCTTTAACTCTTACTACAACGCTGCTGGCGACATGCACCGGCGCGATCTGCGTGGATTGATTTCACGCCCGACCGTCAGCGAAGCGCAACGCTACCGCGAGTCGATCGATTCACACATGGACGATCTGCTCTCAAATGCAGACGAAAAGTTGCTCGATGAGATCGAGCCGCTCCTCGTCCTCGGCGTGCATCATGAACAGCAACACCAGGAATTGCTCATCACCGACATCAAGCATGTCTTCGCGCAAAACCCACTCTATCCTGTTTTTCGCCAGCGAAACGGCGATGTCGCCGCAAAGAAAATTACCCCGATCCGGTTTATCGATTCCGAAGAAACCGTGACCGCAATAGGCCATGATGGCAACGGATTCGCCTATGACAACGAAGGGCCGCGGCATCAGGCACTCGTCCACGCGTTTTCGTTGGCAACGCGGCCGGTCACTAATGGCGAATTCATCGCGTTCATCGAGGACAACGGTTATCGCCGGCCGGAATTCTGGTTATCGCTCGGTTGGATGACTGTCAACGAACAACGCTGGAACGCGCCGCTTTACTGGACAAAACGCGACGGGGCCTGGTGGAATTTCACACTCTCCGGTCTGCGCCGCGTCGATCAATCCGAGCCTGTCACGCATGTTAGTTATTTCGAAGCTGACGCGTATGCCAACTGGGCTGGCGCGCGCCTCCCGACTGAGTTCGAATGGGAGCGCGCGACGTTGAGTTGTCCAATCGAAGGCAATTTCGTCGAGACCGAATTGTTTCATCCGGCCCCCGTTGCTGTAGCCCCGAACGCTTTCGGGGCTGTCTCAGCGGAAAGACCAGAGCAATATCGAGACCTGGTTCAAATGTTCGGGGACGTTTGGGAATGGACGCGCAGCGCCTACTCGCCGTACTCGGGCTATCGCGCAGAACCCGGCGCGCTCGGCGAGTACAACGGCAAGTTCATGTGCAACCAATACGTCCTGCGCGGTGGTTCCTGCGCCACATCCCGCACTCACATCCGCCGCACCTATCGCAATTTCTTTCAACCGGAAAAACGCTGGCAGTTCACCGGAATCAGACTCGCACGCGACGCACAGTAAATCGGTAGGGCGCGTCACTCTGTGCGCGCCAGTTCAACTCCACAATGACCGGAGATTCAATCATAGCTCCGCCGCAAGTTTCAGCACCGGAATCGGCGAATTTTCTGGCGGATGTTATTGCTGGTCTATCGTCGAATCCGCGCACGATCCCGTGCAAATACTTCTATGATGAGCGGGGCGCGGCGTTGTTTCAGAGGATCTGTGAACTGCCTGAATATTACGTCACCCGCTCCGAGATCGATATTCTGGATCGAAGTCGCGCTGACATTGCGTCGCAACTTGGACCCAGCGTCGAACTAATCGGACTGGGCACCGGCGCAGGAACGAAAACGCGGATTGTGATCGAGGCGCTCGAGAATCCCGCCGTCTATATCCCTGTCGATATCTCGAAAAAACAACTGCGCCAATCGACTGCTCTTTTCCGTAAAATTTTCCCGAAACTGGAAATTCTGCCGGTGTCCGCGGACTACCTGCAACCTGTAGTGTTGCCTTCGCCCCGTCATAAACCTGCACGAAACATTGTGTATTTCCCGGGATCGACCATCGGCAATTTCGAGCCCGATGAAGCCGTGCAGTTCTTGCGCCGCATCGCGAATGTCTGTCGCGGAGGCGGCGGGCTGCTCATCGGCGTTGATTTAAAGAAGGACCGGCAGGTGCTGGAAGCCGCTTACAACGACAGCGCCGGCGTGACTGCGCAGTTCAATCTAAATTTGCTGCAGCGCATCAACCGCGAACTGGGTGCAGACTTCGATCTGGATCAATGGCGGCATCGGGCAATCTACAATTCCGACGCCGGCAGGATTGAAATGCATCTCATCAGCGAAACCGACCAGTTCGTACATTTCAATGAACACAAGTTCCATTTCCGTCGCGGGGAAAAAATCATCACCGAGTATTCTTATAAATATGCGCCAGACGAGTTTGCGGCGTTTGCTGCCAAAGCCGGATTCAACTTTGTTCGCATGTGGAGCGACGAGGCGGGGTTGTTTGGCGTTTTCTACTTTGTGACAGCTTCAGAGTAGCGCGTGCCTCGCGCTTGCCACCGCGTAATATGCAAGCCGGAGGCCTACACTACTTTAAGTGAGCGCGTTGGTGAAGCTGGAAGACGTTAGTAAACGCTATGGCGACGCAGTCGCACTATACCCGACGAACCTCTCAGTTGAGTCGGGCGAAACCACAGTGCTCATCGGACCAAGCGGCTGCGGCAAATCCACTTTGCTGCGATTAATGATTCGCTTAATCGAACCGGATTCCGGCTCGATCGAGTTCGATGGCAAACCGGTTACGCCCGATAACATCAATGCTTTGCGGCGACAGATTGGTTATGTGATCCAGGAAGGCGGTCTGTTTCCTCATCTAACCGCTCGCGCCAACGTTCTTTTGATGGCGCGCCACATTGGAAAAGCTGAAGAAGAAACGCACAACCGGCTCCTGGAATTGTCGGAGCTGACAAGATTTTCAGAAAAGCTGCTCCCGCGTTATCCGGTGGAACTTTCCGGCGGCCAACGTCAGCGGGTTAGTTTGATGCGTGCGCTAATGCTTTCGCCAGAGTTGTTATTGCTCGATGAGCCGCTCGGCGCACTCGACCCGCTGGTGCGCGCTTCATTGCAAAAAGACCTCAAGGAAATTTTCACGCGACTTGGTCAAACGGTGCTTTTTGTCACTCACGATCTGGCGGAAGCGATTTATTTTGCGGACGAAATCGTGCTCTTGAATGAAGGCCGGATCGTGCAAAAAGGCACGATTACCGATCTGCGCGAACGACCAGCCGACCTTTTCGTAACCGAATTCATCAACGCGCAACGCGGCATCGCGAGTTTATGAATCGAATCAGGAAAACAGAAAAACAGGAAAGGGCTGGAAACCATGAATCCGCGAAATCAAAGCAATTCCTGCGTTTCCGGATTCCCTGGGTTCCAAATTTTCTTCTGATCTTTTCCTGCGTTCCTGCTTTCCTGATTCATTCCTCTTCCGCTGCCGATGTCGTCATCGGTTCCAAAAAATTCACGGAATCCTATGTGCTCGGCGAAATCGCGAAACGCACCCTGACCGAGGCGGGAATTCCAGCGGAACACCGCCAGGGCATGGGGGGAAGCATTATTCTGTGGGAAGCGCTTCGGGGCGGACAGATCGACGCGTATCCGGAATATACGGGAACAATCGCAACCGAAATTCTAAAGAGCGATTCTAACGTGTCGCCAGATCAAGTTCGGGATTCGCTCGAAAAACTTGGCGTAGGCATGACGGCTCCGCTCGGTTTCAACAATACATACGCGCTGGTAATGCGACGCAGCGAGGCGCAACGACTTGGGATCCGCACAATCAGCGATCTACAAAGATATCCCGAGCTTAAATTCGGGCTCACGCACGAATTTCTTGATCGGCAAGATGGCTGGCGGCCATTGCGCCAGCGCTATGCGCTACCCCAGCAGAATGTCGTGGGCATCGATCATGCGCTCGGTTACAGCGCGCTTGCGAACGGATCGATCGCTGTAAAGGACGCCTATTCGACGGATGCAAAAATAGAGCAGAACGATCTGGTCGTTCTCGAAGACGACCTTCATTTCTTTCCGAAATATGAGGCGGTCTTCCTGTTCCGGTCGTCCAAACACGCGGACGCAATCGCAGCATTGCGGCGCCTGGAAGGCACCCTGGATGAGACGCGAATGATTCGTCTGAACGCGGAAGCTGAACGGACAAAGAATTACACAAGAGCGGCAGATTTGTATTTCAACTTGGGAGCGGCCCTAGCGCCGCGACCTTCGGGGCACTCAGGCCCCTCCCACTTTGAGGATTCTTTTCTGCGCAAGCTAACGCGCTGGACGCTTCGCCATCTCGAGTTGGCTGGATTTTCGCTGCTGCTTTCAATCATCGTCGGGATTCCGCTTGGCATTGTCGCGAGTCGCGGCGGTGCGGTTGGCCAGGTTATTCTTGGTTCAGCCGGCGTTGTGCAAACAATCCCGTCGCTCGCATTACTCGCCTTGCTTGTACCTCTCCCCTTTTTTGGAATCAGCGTTCGCACCGCAATCGCCGCGCTTTTTCTCTACGGCTTGCTGCCGATCGTGCGCAACACAGCGACCGGTCTGCAGGATATTCCACGAGCATTGCGCGAGTCGGCGGTAGCGTTGGGGCTCAGCCCGATCGCACGTCTTTGGGAAGTTTATCTGCCGATGGCATCGCGGTCCATCCTCTCCGGAATCAAAACCAGCGCCGTGATCAATATTGGAACTGTCACGCTCGCCGCGTTGATCGGTGCCGGCGGTTTAGGCGAACCGATCATAAGCGGTCTAAACTTGAACGATCACGTGACCATTCTCGAAGGCGCAGTTCCCGCGGCTGTGCTCGCGCTGCTGGTGCAATGGTCTTTCGATCTGCTCGATCGCGTTTTAATCCCAAGAGGATTGCGGCTTTAGTCCCGGGCGCCGTGGAGGGCGGAGCTCTGCTACGCCGAGCTCACAGGAGTTCGCCCCTCCATTAATTGCAATTGCGATGTAAGGTAATGATATGCCAATTGCCTCAGTCAATCCCTCTAATGGCGAAAAACTGAAGGAGTTCTCTCCCGTCGATAATGCGGAAATTGAAAAACGGTTGACCCGCGCAGAGGAGGCATTCAGGAGATATCGACGCACGACGTTCACAGAGCGCGCAGAGTTGTTGCACGCCGTATCGGAGTTGCTGCTCCAGGAGAAGCAAACATTTGCGGAGGTCATCACGTTAGAGATGGGGAAACTGTTCCGCGATTCAGTCGCAGAAATCGAGAAGTGCGCGCGTGGTTGCCGGTTTTATGCGGAGAACGGTGCGCGATTTCTCGAGGACGAACCGGCGCAGACCGATGCGGCTGAAAGTTATGTCGAGTATCAACCGCTCGGACCTGTGCTCGCGGTGATGCCGTGGAATTTTCCTTTCTGGCAGGTATTTCGATTTGCTGCGCCGACGCTGATGGCTGGCAATGTCGGCTTGCTAAAGCACGCATCGAATGTGCCGCAGTGCGCGCTTGCCATCGAAGAAATCCTTTGCCGCGCCGGATTTGAAGACGGCGTCTTCCAAACGCTGCTGATCGAGCCGGAACAAGTGGAAAAACTGATTGTCGATGTGCGCGTCAAAGCTGTAACGGTTACAGGCAGCGAAAAAGCCGGAGCAGCCGTCGCGAGCGCAGCCGCCCGTGAAATCAAGAAAAGTGTGCTCGAGCTAGGTGGCAGCGATGCATTTATCGTTATGCCGAGCGCAGACTTCGAATCTGCGTTGAGCACTGCGCTCAAAGCGCGCACGAACAACACTGGGCAGTCCTGTATTGCAGCGAAGCGATTCATTATCGCCGACGAAATTCACGAGCGGTTCCTTCAACAATTCGTTGAGCGCGTGCGCGCGCTCAAGGTTGGCGACCCAATGGATCCGGAGACTGAGCTCGGTCCACTTGCGACGGAACAAATCCTGCAAGGCGTGGACGATCAGGTTCAGAAAACAATCGCCCAAGGCGCAAAATTATTGACCGGCGGGAACCGAATTCACGGTCCGGGATTTTTCTACGAGCCAACGGTTCTCGTCGATGTGCCGAAAGAGTCGCCGGCGTACCGCGAAGAAGTTTTCGGCCCGGTTGCAGCTGTTTTCCGCGTCGGCGATGCCCACGCCGCCGTCGAGCTCGCGAACGACACTACATTCGGCCTGGGTTCGAGCGCGTGGACCAAAGATCGCAACGAGCAAAAACTTTTCGTATCGGAGTTGGACAGCGGAATGGTTTTCATTAATGCGATGGTCGCCTCCGATCCACGTCTGCCATTCGGCGGCGTAAAACGCTCCGGTTTCGGCCGCGAACTTGGCGCCGCCGGCATCCGCGAATTCACCAACACGAAAACGATCTGGATTTCGTAGCGATCGAACATGAAAACGAGCATCGAGGCCATAGCGGCGGAGATAGTCACTCTACCGCAGAGATTTCACAGTCTTAGAGACGTATCGATTTTCTTGTTGTTGGAAGCCACAGGCTATTTTGGACTACATGATCAAATTTCCGCAGGCGATATCCGCGCAGCACTCCTGCGTTGCCCCGAAAGTAGTGAAGAGTGGATGCAGTACTCGGAAGACAAACGAACATCGAGTGGCTGGTATCTCACCAAAACGATGAAGGTCGCGACGAAGTTGGCTATTTCACAGAGCGTGGTGGCCGTCAACGGCGAGTTGTGTATGAGAAGTGCATTGATGCCTGCGCCGCTTTCATCAAACGCGAGATAGAAGACATTCGGCTCCACTAGTTAGCGGGCAAGCGTGTGGCAAAGGCATCGACGAGATGGAGCGATCTCTATCACTGATGGGCGCGGACTCTCAGCTAATGTCATGGGTGCACGGAAACAGGCGGAAGATTCTTTGCAACGCGGAAGCCTGTTTTGGAATAACCGAGCGCTTCATAGAATTCGTGGGCCGCTTTGCGCTCGAACCGCGTCGTTAAAGTTACTCGGGTAACGTTTCTTCTGGCGAAATCTTCTTCCCCTGCGGCAATGAGCGCGCGGCCGATACTGCCGCGTCGCTGTTTCTTTGAAACTACCAAGGCGATAATTTTTCCGGACAAATCGTTATGCTCGTGGCTGGCATGCGTCAGTGTGCCAATCATCCCGCAAACATGATTGCCGATCTCGGCGACAAATGTGCTGTAACGCGCATCGTCTAGGATCGATCTCAAACGCGTCCTCATTTCGTCGCTCGTCGTTTTGTAGCCGAGCTCGCACATCAGCGCCGCGAGGGCTGGGGCATCGCTTAATTTGGCATAGCGAATCCTAAACTTGTTTTTCTGTAGTGGCAGCTGTGCCGGCTGCGATCGCGGCGCACAGAGTGTCTCTACAGTAGCATTCTTTCGATGGCCCCTACTCACTTGCTCGGTATTCTTTCTGGGGTGGCGTCCCGATTTTTTGAAAGCGTCATACGCCTCGGAAAAAACGAAATGCTTTGGCTTTCGAGTTGGTCGAGATGCAAGCGGCTTAGTTCGATCATGAGATGGTTTTTCTGGAAACGATGACAGAATTAGCTACGGATTTACACAGATTCATGCGGGTCTCTTCGCAATCCGTGTTTCATCCGTGTCACTCCGTGGCCTGGTTTCCTCTTGCGGGGGTGGGGCGTGATCTTACTGTTCATCGATGCCTGAAACACACGACACGGCCTACGACTCAAAGATCGAAGGTAATGTGATTTTCACACGGTTCGATGCGGCGCTTAACTGGGTCCGCAAGAATTCGCTTTGGCCGATGCCTATGGGGCTGGCCTGTTGTGCCATTGAGTTGATGGCCACGGCTGCATCGCGATTCGATATTGCCCGATTTGGTGCGGAAGTAATGCGTTTCTCCCCACGCCAATGTGACGTGATGATTGTTGCCGGCACCGTCACGTACAAAATGGCGCTGGCGGTAAAACGAATTTACGAGCAAATGCCCGAGCCAAAATGGGTGATTGCCATGGGCGCATGCGCGTCCACGGGCGGGATGTATCGCTCCTACGCCGTATTGCAGGGAATCGATCAACTCATTCCGGTTGACGTTTACATTTCCGGTTGCCCGCCGCGCCCAGAAGCCTTGCTCGCCGGGTTGATGAAATTGCAGGAGAAAATTTCCCGCGAACGCGCCTTCAGAGACCAAGCACCGCAATTGGCTGAGAAACTCGAAGACGCGCTGGCGTGAAGCCGCCTTCAAATTCGAATTGTAGGACAGGCAGTTCGCTCGCACCCCCATCATCCCCTACTGGCGCAGCGCCTGCCCTACAATACCGTATCGAATGACACGCGACGAACTGTTCGATTCGTTAGGCCGGGCCTTCGGCGATAAACTTCAGCACACAACTGAATTTCGCGGCGAAACAACGCGCATGATCGCCGCAAGCGATCTTCGCGACATTGCAAAGTATTGTCGCGATGAACTTTCATTCGATTACTTGCTCGACATTACCAGCATCGACAATTTCGGTGAAGAGCCGCGTTTTGAAATCGTGTATCACTTGTACTCGATGCTGCATGCCGCCCACCTTCGATTGAAATTGAAACTATCGGAAGAAATCGGCGCGCTCGATACCGTTTCAGACATCTGGCCAACGGCCAATTGGCACGAGCGCGAGATTTACGACATGATGGGAATCAAATTCAACGGCCATCCCGATCTGCGTCGTATTTTGATGTGGGACGGTTATCCGTATTTCCCGCTGCGAAAAGATTTTCCACTGGCAGGTTTGCCAAGCGAAATGCCTGACGTCGCCTTTACGAAAGTCACGCCGCTCGAAGGCGGTCCATTTGTCACGGTTCCAAGCACGGCCGGCTCAAAAGACCGCGAGCCGCGGGCACGCCCGCCAGAATTGTAAGGCGTCTGTATGAGACGCCTCGTTTCTCAATTACTCACGCAGCAGAGATAGGTGGCGCGGTTTCGGGCTTTTGGGTGGCAACCATTACGTCGGGGCGCACGTCTTCGTCGCGCAGAATGGTAGTCGTCTTTCCACTCGGCTTTGGGTAGGCGATGCGACTGTGCAACATCGATAAGAGGGTGAACCGGAATCGGTCGGCGATCGTTTTCAGTTCGCCGAGGGTGAGATCGCATTCGTCCAATTGCCGGTCGCTGATGCGCTCCTCGATAAGTTCATTCACCAGCGTTTCGATTTTTTGCGGCGTCGGTTTCACTAGACTGCGCGAAGCGCTTTCGACTGTATCGGCCAAACTTACGATGGCACTCTCTTTCGTCTGCGGTTTCGGTCCACTGTAACGAAAACTTGCTTCGTGCACCTTAGGGACGTCGTCCTCGCGCAGCCTCATGATCTTACCTCCTGCAAGCGCGTCTTCATGCTGTTGGAGCGCCCGTTGATAAAAATAACGGACGAGCGATGTGCCGTGATGCTCCTGAATAATGTCGATGATGCGCTGATTTAATCGGTGCTTCAGCGCGAGGTCCACCCCTTCCTTCACATGCGCGATGATGATCAACGCACTCATGGTCGGCGCCAAGTCATCGTGCGGGTTGCGCGCAAAAGCCATGTTCTCGGTGAAGTATTCCGGCTTCACCAGCTTGCCGACGTCGTGGAAGTAAGAGCAGACGCGACAAAGCGTCGCATTGGCGCCGATCGCTTCCGCGGCAGCTTCGGCGAGATTCGCGACGACCAGGCTGTGGTGATAAGTGCCCGGCGCCTCAATCGTCATGCGCCGCAGCAACGGATGGTTGAGATCGGACGCTTCTAGCCAAGAAATGTCCGTGGTGATTTGGAACAGGTTTTCAAGGATCGGCAGCGCACCGCCAACCAGAGTCGCGGTGACGATTCCGTTGCCGATGGCAAGCGCGCTTTGCACTCCGAGCATCGCCCAGTCATTAGCCGTCGGGTAGAACCAATTGATTGGTCCGATCAAACCGAACGTCAGGGATAACAACCAGATGGCGAGCCCGACATAGAAGCCAGCACGTATCAATTTGCTACGCCGTCGCACCTGCAACGTCAGCGACACAGCGGTAAAGCCGCTGATCAGACTGGTGATCAACAGTGGCGCATCGATGGGACCAAACAACATACTGCTCCACAGGCTCACGAAGAAAGCGGCGTAGAGGCCGTGCTGTCGGCCCAGTAACACACTTAGCACTAGCGGCGCAAAAGCGTAGGGCGTAATCAATCCGCCCATTTCTGGTCTCAAGAAGCGGTAGCCGCCGCTGTTGCAAACGACCAAAAGCAATTTGGTGACGGCGAGCTGCACAAAAATAACGCTGAAGACGAGAAGAATTCGCGAGTTTTGCTCGAAGCTTTTTGGCTGGTTGATCCAAAGCTGCGTGATCGCAGTGGCTAGGACAAGAAGCGCAATGACGTAATTTTTCGTTGGTTCAGGTTGTTGACCGCTAAAAACAAGAAACGCCAGACCACCGGCAAACAGCGCAAAAATGAATACTTTGACGTAGGACGAACTTTCCAAGTTGCGCATCAGTCCGCTGTGCAGCCGGCGACGGCGCTTCTTCCGGGAGGCCAGACCTCGTTTAATGAGGCGGCCGCGTTTGAGGAAATCGAACATAACAATCGTTACTTGCGAGATTCGGGCGTGGGCCCTCGGTGGGCCTGATACGCGCCGATGATGGCTCGCACCAGTTCATGCCGCACAACGTCGCGTTCGGTGAAGTACACCGTCGCGATTCCCGGCACGTTCTTCAAGGCCTGCAGGGCCTCGAGGACACCTGGGCGCTTGTTTGGCGGCAAATCAATTTGTGTGACGTCGCCGGTTACGACGCATTTGGAATTCAAACCGATGCGCGTCAGCAACATGAACATCTGCTCAGTGGTTGTGTTCTGGGCCTCATCAAGAATGACAAACGCGTTGCTCAAAGTGCGTCCACGCATGTACGCAAGCGGAGCCACTTCGATCGTTTGCCGCGCGATCGCCCGCTCCATTTCCTCCGGCTCAAGCATCTCACGTAATGCATCATAAAGTGGGCGTAAATACGGGAGGATCTTTTGTTCCAAGTCGCCCGGCAAAAAACCCAGTGCTTCTCCCGCTTCTACCGCAGGCCGGGTCAGAATAATGCGGGCCATCTGTTCCTTCTTCAATGCCGCCACAGCCATCGCAACTGCAAGATAAGTTTTGCCTGTCCCAGCCGGTCCAATCCCAAAAACAACGTCATGCTTCTGAATCGCCTCCACGTAAGCTCGCTGGTTTGCGCTCCGTGCTACGACCGGAGGCTTGCGGGAAGAGGTTACGATTTTCATCGAAACAATGTCGCCGAGAATCTCATCGCGTTCTTCCGTCACAGCCTTAAGCGTGTAATTGAATTCGTGTTTCTGTATGTCAACGCCTTGTTGGCGGGCTTGCTCAAGCTGTTGAAACACCTGCTGAGCCTTATCGACCCGACTCGGGTCGCCTTCCAGTTTCATCCAGCCTTCGCGCGTCGTTACTTTGACGCCTAACGAGTCCTCGAGATGCTTCAAAAGCTTGATGTCATTCGCGTAGAGCGACTGCAAAGCGCGTGGGCTCTCGAACTGCAAAGTCCGCGATTCAGTCATAATCGCGGCATGCCGCTGCCACGAATTCTAGAACTAGCGGAAACCATACACCAGCGCCCAGTGCGTGCGTTCCTCTGGCGATTGTTCCACGCTCACGATGATAAAATAACTGCCGGTTGCTTTGGGGATGACGTGCGCAGCCGCGAAATGGCCTTTCTCCCAGCTGTCGGGTTCTTCGGCAAGCTTGCCGTCCGAATCGTAAACGTGAACAGAAACTTTTGCCCGATCTACTTCTGTTCCCAGCCAAAACCAGTATTCGTTTCCTTTAAACAACTGCTGTCGCACGGCTTTCTTTTCTCCAGAACCGAGATCGCCGCCCCAATAATCCTCGCGCACTTGGAAGCCTTGTTTTACATACGGTTCGGCCGCTTGAAGGGCGAAGGATTGAGCATCGTCCACCGACGCGAAAATGGCCGGCGGCAGCCCGGTTACAACCAACAGCAGAGAACTCACGGGCAAAAAAATCTTCACCAAATTTTTCATTTACGGTCTAATCCTTGGTGACGATTCCCTGGCCAAGCCGCGTCGTGATCTCGTTGACCTTTTTTACTGTTTCAGGCGGAATACGGCGATCACCGACGTCAATCAAAGGTTTCACTTCAACTAGGGCATCCTGAATTTGATGGATAATTGGAAGATCAAACTCTGGCATTGCCTCGAGTCGCTTTTGAAAATAGGAGAGAAGATCAGGTTGGTGCAGCAACTCCGCGCCGTCGCTCGAAAAATGGTCGTTCACCACTGCAGTCAACACTTCCGTTCCACGCAGCCATCCACCCAGGCTCACCAACTGCGATAGTTTTTCATCGTGCACTTCGTTCATCGCCTGTTGCACGCTGTTCTGGGTACGATCCAGTTCCCGCCGCACGTTATTCCAATTACGCTTGTCTGCTGCCTCGATAATCGCCTTTGCATGCGGCGTGATTGAATTTCCCACGCCGATTCCTTTCGCCAGTGTCAGCACACGCTGCCCAATGTTCTTCACAGTTTCTGCGTCCTCCGCCTGCACGGCGATGAAGCCATCCGCGATCACCGTCCCGAGCAAAAGGGCAATGCGCGGACGCTCGGTAAAGTTGGGTCCCTTGTCACTACGGACATGTGCCCTCCAGTTGACTGTGCCTAGTTTGTTCAGCGCGCCGAAGATCTCGTTCGGCAACGGCACCACAACGTCTTCCACAGTTGTGGACAGTTGTTTAATGTTGATGTGCTGCGGCGCTTGGGCAGCATCTGCGCAAAGTGCAAGCCCACAGAGCAAACCGACGCTGAATTTCAAATGTCTGATAAACGGCATCATTGGCAGTTTCAAATGTTGATTTCGGCTTCGTATTCAGGATTTAATGGAGCGAACCTTAACCGGAACTATCGCCGTACACAACTCATGCCACGATCGATTTCATCCGTCCGTTCAAATCGCCAACGGCCAGACGATTTGAGACCTCAAACGCCGGATTTCAGGTTGCTATGAATCTGAACCGCCTAGAGCAGATTCTTCAGCACGCGGCTTCGAGACGGATCACCGTCATTGGCGATCTGATGCTGGACGAATTTGTCTGGGGAAAGGTCGGGCGCATCTCGCCGGAAGCACCGGTCCCCGTGGTGGAGGTAACAGGAGAATCCTTTTATCCCGGAGGCGCGGCAAACGTTGCTCGCAATCTGCGTGAATTTATCGATCACGTTTCTGTAATCGGAATGCTCGGTAAAGATCGAAGCGGCCGCCAGCTGCGAGAACTGCTGACGGCACAAACCATCGATACGTCGAGCGCAATCGAGGATGAACGTTTTTGCACAATCGTCAAAACTCGCATCATCGCTCTCCACCAACAGGTGGTTCGCGTAGATCGCGAAAAGATTGTCGCCCCATCGGCTGCGCAGATTCCAAAGGTAGTCGCTGCGGTTCGAAACAGTATTCGAGAAACCGACGCAATTATTTTTGAAGATTACGGTAAAGGGTTTGTGACGTCTGAGTTAGTTGCCCAAATTGCACACGATGCGCGCGTGGCTGGCAAAATAGTGGCGGCCGATCCCAATCCGCGACACTCGGTTGACTGGCGCGGCGTCACAGTTGTGAAACCAAACCGCGCCGAAGCGTTCCTGGCGGCTGGCGTTCCCTGGCGTGACCCCGATGAAGCCCCGGAAAAAGACAACGACCTTCAGCATACCGGTGAAACACTCCTGAAGAAATGGCAAACAGAATATGTCTTGATCACGCTCGGCGACTACGGCATGATGCTTTTTCAGCAGAACGACGTGCCGCACTACATTCCCACAAAAGCGCGTCAGGTTTTCGACGTCTCCGGCGCAGGCGACACCGCGATTGCACTATTCACTTTGGGACTCGTCTGCGGCGCAACTCCTACTGAAGCGGCGGAGATTGCGAACCACGGGAGCGCTGTTGTCGTGAGCAAACTTGGGACGGCAACCGTTACGCGAAATGAGCTTATCGCGAGTTTCCGAGAGGACAGCAAACATGAGTAATGCGCTGTCGCCCGCCGTGTTCATCGATCGCGACGACACCATCATGGAAGATTGCGGTTATTGTTCCGATCCGCAAAACGTGAAGATTTTTCCCGGCGTACCGGAGGCACTGCGGCGCCTGAAATCGAATGGGTTCAAACTCATCATCATCACGAACCAGAGCGGCATCGGTCGCGGGCTGTTTACACTCGACCAATATCGCGCTGTCGAAGCGGAGGTGTTGCGCCAGATTGGGGATGGTTTGATCGATGCGACTTATTTTTGCTCAGATGTTCCCGGCCAACCCTCCACCCGTCGCAAGCCCGAGCCCGGCATGATCCTCGAAGCCAAGCGAGAGCACCAAATCGATCTTTCCCGCTCGTTTTTTATCGGCGATAAAAAGATCGACGTCGAGTGCGCTCACAATGCAGGCGTGCGCGCTATTCGTGTGCGAACCGGATTTGAACGCGTCACCACGGGAAGGATGGCCGATTGGGATGCCGACGATCTGCCAGCGGCGGTGGAGATAATTTTGGGGACGAAGGCATGATATTACCGTCATTCCGAGCGAACCCGAGGCTGCACCGCAGCCGCCGCAGGCGGCGAGCCCAACCTTTCAATCCTGTGGCAAACTCAAAAGCAAATGCCATGGGATCCTATGACTTCGTTGCGCTCCGCTCGGGATGACGCTCGTGAACAGGGCCGTGGGCATTATTCCGGCGCGCTGGAGTTCTACACGTTTTCCGGGAAAACCGCTGTATATGATTGCTGGAAAGCCTCTTCTGCGGCGCGTCTGGGAGCGATCAAGCAAAGCCAAAAATCTGGAGTCAGTGATCATCGCGAGCGACGACATGCGCATCGCCGAAGCT
>QHOX01000154.1:29050-49030 GCA_003219465.1 Verrucomicrobiota bacterium
CTTTTGATTGGGGCGCAGAAATTGCGCTAACTTCGCCCAAACACCGCAGCGGAACGGATCGCATAGCAGAAGTCGCACGCCATGCGAAACAGTTCGCGTTTGTCGTTAACATTCAAGGCGACGAACCGTTGATCGATCCGCGCTTGGTCGACGAGCTTGTTCGAAAACTGCGCTCGGATCGCAGCATCGACATAGTCACTGCTGCGCATCCGTTTGAAAATCCCGGCGAAGCGTTCTCGCCCCACCAAGTGAAAGTCGTTGTGGACGAAAGCGGGCGCGCCCTCTATTTTTCCCGCGCTGCAATCCCCTTTCCCCGCAATCCTTCGGGCATAAAGTATTTTCGTCATCAGGGCATCTACGGTTTTCGCCGCGGCGCGCTCCTGCAATTTGTGCAATGGAAACCCGCTCCGCTGGAACGCGCTGAGTCGCTCGAGCAATTGCGCGCATTAGAAAATGGTGTAAAGGTTCATGTGCTCATCACCGCCAAGGGATCTCCGGGGATAGATACACTTGCCGACGCAGAAGCGTTGGAGCAAAAGCTTGCTCGGGCGAAACGGAGGATCTCGCGATGAAATACATTTTTGTCACCGGTGGCGTGGTTAGCTCGTTAGGCAAAGGGCTGACTGCTGCTTCATTGGGAACATTACTCGAAGCGCGCCAGTTGCGCGTTGTACTCCAGAAGTTTGATCCGTATCTCAACGTCGATCCCGGAACGATGAATCCGTTCCAGCACGGCGAAGTCTATGTGCTCAATGATGGCGCGGAGACTGATCTCGATCTTGGCCACTACGAGCGATTCACTAATTGTGTGCTCACGCGGCACAACAATCTCACCAGCGGCCAGGTTTACGAGACAGTCATTTTAAAAGAACGCCGCGGCGATTATCTGGGCAAGACGGTGCAGGTGATTCCGCACGTCACCGACGTGATTAAGGATCGCATCTGCAAACTTTCAGACGAGACCAAATACGACGTGGTAATTACGGAAATTGGAGGCACGACTGGGGACATCGAAGGTCTTCCGTTTCTCGAAGCCATTCGCCAATTCATTCTTGAAGTCGGGCCCGAAAATGTCGTGAACATGCATGTCACGCTTGTTCCCTACATCAAGGCCGCGCACGAGCTAAAGACAAAGCCGACGCAACAAAGTGTGGCGAAGCTGCGTGAGATCGGATTGCAGCCGCAGGTGCTGATTTGTCGCTCGGAAAAACCGCTCGACCGCGATGTGCGTCGTAAGTTGTCAATGTTCTGCAGCGTTGCGGAAAAGGCGGTGATCGAGGAAGGCGACGTCGAGCACACCATTTACGAGGTGCCTTTGACCCTGCACGCGGAGGGACTCGACCAGCTCGTATGCGATCTTCTGCGCCTCGAAACGCCTGAACCCGACCTTAAAGACTGGAGAAATTTCGTCGAACGTGTCGTCGGTCCAAGTAAACGCGTCAAAATCGCGGTGGTCGGCAAATACATGGACGTGCGCGACGCCTACAAGAGCATTTACGAGTCACTGACCCATGCCGCCGCAAGCGAAGACTGCGGAATTGATTTCAAACTTATCGATGCTGAATCCCTAGCGGATGGCATCGATGACCAACTGGAAGATGTAGCCGGCGTTCTCGTTCCCGGTGGATTTGGCGTCCGCGGAGCGGAAGGAAAAATCAACGCTGCGCGTTACGCTCGCGAGCACCGAATCCCTTTTCTCGGTCTGTGCCTGGGCATGCAGGTGGCCACGATTGAATTCGCCAGAAACGTATGTGGAATCAAAAACGCCAACAGCACCGAGTTCGACAAGGACAATCCGGACCCGGTCATCTCGCTGCTGGAAGAGCAGCGCGGCGTACGTAACAAAGGCGCAAGTATGCGGCTGGGAACCTGGCCGACAAAGATTGTTCCGGGCACACTCGCGGCAAAAATCTACGGCAACACGAAGGTAACAGAGCGGCACCGACACCGTTACGAGTTCAACATGAAATATCGTGATCGGATGAATGCAAAAGGTTTCGTTATTTCAGGAACATCGCCGGACGGGACACTCGCCGAATTGATCGAGCTGCGCGATCACCCCTACTTTGTCGGTTGCCAGTATCATCCCGAATTTCAAAGCAAACCAAACAAGCCGCATCCTCTCTTCAAGGGATTCATTGCGGTTGCTCTTGCGTACCAGGCGGCCGGCGAGAAGCCAAGCACTACCATTGAGCAAGCGCCGATCAGCGTGTCAGACGAGGAGCTCGTTCTGCAACGCTGAATTTTTTTTTGCGGTGACGTTTTGAAGTGCGGCGCTGATGTGCTTATTTCAGTTGCATTGCGCACCCCTATCGGTGCGACGCTCGTTCAAGTCGATCCATTATCGCCGCGCCGAGTCCCCGAGAGGGAACTCGTTCCGCAAGTATGAGGTCCAGGCCGAGTGCATCGAGCTCGCGCAGGTAACGGAATAAATTAGCGGCCGCCTCGCGCAGGTCTCTGAGGTGACTTAGATTTCGAACGGCGGCGAACTTCAAGGAGCAGCGGTCTCCAGTCCGCCGGGGCCTCCACGCGAGCAATCCAACTCGCTGATTCTTCTGCGGCGAGAACGATTCAGCATCGTCAACCAAATGCAATGGCGTCGTAGGCGTATAATGCGACGGCAATTGGCCGGGAGCCGAAATTCTTTCTGTCAGGGCAATGCTGACGATGTCTGCAAACTCGGAAAGCTGTTCGTGTGTAATCGGACCGCGTCGCAAGACCTCGATTCTGCCGTCCCGAACAGCGACGATTGTCGACTCAATGCCGTGCTCTGTCGGTCCGGCATCGATGACGAGCGGGATGCGTCCGTATAGTTCCTCCAACACGTGCTGCGCCGTTGTCGGACTGACGCGTCCGAAGCGGTTTGCGCTCGGGGCGGCGATCGGCTCACCCAATTCACCCACGATTTCAGCGAACACGAGATGCGCACTGATTCGCACCGCCACCGTATCCAAGCCCGCCGTAACAATGTCAGGAACGATCTCGCGCTTAGGCAAAACTATCGTTAGCGGGCCGGGCCAAAATTTGTCGGCCAACTTGCCGATCAGTTGTCGATCGCCGGCTGGCACATCCACAATTTTCTCGAGCCACTCGTGATTCGGCATATGAACAATAAGCGGATCGAAGCGCGGCCGTTCTTTTGCTTCAAAGATTTTCGCGACCGCACTGGAGTTCAGCGCGTCCGCAGCGAGTCCGTAAACGGTTTCGGTAGGCAGCGCGACAAGCTCGCCTTTCCGCAGCAGTTCAACCGCCGCATCGCGGTCGGTTGAAATCACCGTTTTCACGTTGGCAATCTTGCGGCCAAGACAGCTTCAGACTGTTTTCGGCGAAATGCTTCTAGCTTTTGACGAACCGTGTCATCGGACGTTGCGAGGATCGCAGCCGCCAGAAGTGCGGCATTTTTGGCGCCTGCCTCTCCTATGGCCAGCGTTCCGACGGGAATCCCGCCCGGCATTTGCGCCGTGGATAAAAGCGAGTCGAGTCCCTGGAGTTTCGATTGAATTGGCACACCGAGAACCGGCAACCACGTGTGCGCCGCAATGACTCCAGCCAAATGTGCCGCACCGCCTGCGCCAGCGATGATCACTCGCAGCCCGCGATCCGCTGCGCCTCGCGCGAACTCTGCCGTAGCATCGGGCGTCCGATGAGCGGACAACACGCGCGCTTCGTTCGGCACGCCGAGTTCATTCAGTGTTTCCACAGCATTCCGCATCGTGTCCCAGTCCGATTTGCTTCCCATGATGAGTCCGACCAAAGGCTTCGATTCAGGCATAGGCAAATTGTAGGGATTTTCCGTGAAAGGCCAACTCGCGAGGCAGGTTTCATTAACAGCGCGCTTCAGCGCGGTGACCGATGTACCGTGCATCGAAACACTGCACCTGGCCTCAGCCAGATGTTAATGAGATAGTGGAATGTGAAGCAAGTCCACCGATCGATCGTTCTCATCGGCATGATGGGCGCTGGTAAATCGTCCGTTGGACGGTGCCTGCACCGCCGAACGGCTTGGGCTTTGCTTGATACCGATGAGGTTGTTGCCTCGAAGTTCGGAATATCGATTCCCGAAATTTTTGCCGAACACGGTGAAAAGAAATTCCGCCAAGCGGAAACAGAAGCACTGCGGAGCCTGCCAGCAACAGAACAGACGGTCATCGTTACGGGCGGCGGGATTGTGTTGCGCGAAGAGAACATTGAGATTCTAAAGCGATTGGGTGCAATCGTGTGGCTCGATGGCGACGAGGAAACGCTTTTTGCGAGGGCCTCCCGGAAACAGAATAGACCGTTGCTGCAAACGAAAAACGTGAGAAAGGCTTTCTCGCGAATCTTTGATGCCCGCAGGGCTCTTTACGCAAACATCGCAGATATCCGGGTCGATACCTCGGTACTTACGGATGAAGAAGTGGCCGTGGCGATCCTGGCGAAACGTAGGAGAGTGAATTCTAAGCCGGAACCGACGATCCCGGCTAAAGCGTCATGATGCGGATTTCGGCAACCGAACTGAAGGCGCGACTTGTCTCTTTTGCGAGAGAGATCGGATTTGATTCGTGTCGCGTAGCCACCTGTAAGGCGCCTGCGCACGCAAATGACTTTCGTGAATGGCTGCGCGACGGCGCGCACGGCGAAATGAATTACATGCAATACGGCGAGGAAAAACGTTGCGATCCGCAAAACGTTTTGCCGGGCGCGCGATCGATCGTTGTTTTGGCGTTGAATTATTTTCAGGAGAAGACGCCCCACAGGGACGTGGCTACAGGAAGAATTGCCCGGTACGCATGGGGCGATGATTACCATGACGTAATTAAGACAAAGCTGGACAGGATCGATGAGTTTCTTTACAGCTTTGGTGGACAGCAGAAATGTTATGTCGACACGGGGCCGGTGCTGGAAAGGGATCATGCCGCACAGGCTGGCATTGGCTGGCACGGCAAAAGCACCATGCTTATTGATGAGCGGCTCGGGACTTGGTTTTTTCTCGCGGAAATTTTGACCACGCTTGAATTGCCGCCGGATGGGCCCGTCCCGGATCGTTGCGGAACGTGCGACCGTTGCATCACAGCCTGTCCAACAGGCGCGATCACCGCCGCGCATCGGTTGGACGCGCGTCGGTGCATTTCTTACCTGACAATCGAACTGAAAACCGCCATCCCTGTTGAGCTTCGTCCACTCTTAGGCGATCGGATCTTTGGCTGCGATGATTGTCTGGACGCCTGTCCTTGGAACCGGTTTGCTCAGGAGTCTCGGGAAATCGCGTTCAGCGCGCGCCGATCAACGAGTGGCATGCCGCTGCGGGAATATCTGGACCTAACCGACGCGGAGTTCCGAGCGCTTTTCAGTAAGTCGCCGATTAAGCGAATAAAGCGTCGCGGGTTTCTGCGCAATGTGTGTGTCGCGCTCGGCAATGTGGGCGATCCATCCGATCTTCCGGCGCTCGAACGCGCAGCAGCCGACCCCGAGCCGTTGATTGCAGAGCACGCTGCATGGGCAATTCAACAGATACGCGATCGGCAAAAGCAGGTGCGGCCGCAAATTGTTTGAATCCAAACCGCCGCAGACTGCATCCCACTAATTGACGGCCATGAACGTACGGGATTGGCGAAAGTCTAAAGTGAGATAATTTCACCCCGATAAGCGAGCCTCCCATGCATCAAGCGTTGACCGCTCCGCCACTTGCCCGTGATGCCGCGAAGAAGCGCCGGCAGCGTCGCAGGCGCAAGATTCTTTTTGGCTCCGCGGGCGCAGTCTTGCTCCTGATAATTGCGCTAATCATCGCCGGCAAGCGCGAGAAGCCAATCCCTGTGACAACGGAAAAAGCGGTGCGCCGGACAATTCTGCAGACCGTTTCCGCGACAGGCAAGATACAGCCCGAAACCGAAGTGAAAATTTCGCCGGAAGTTGCCGGGGAAATTATCGAGCTGCCCGTTGAGGATGGGATGCAGGTGAAGCGAGGCGACCTGCTTGTGAAGATTAAACCTGATTCCTACAAGGCATTGCTCGAACAACAGGAAGCAGCGATCAGCGCCGCGAAAGCGACAAACCTTCAGCAAAAAGCGACGATGCTTAAGACCGGGCACGACTTGGGGCGATCAAAGGACTTGTTCGAGAAAAAGCTGATTTCAGAGCAGGAATATAACGCCGCGGAAGCAGCCTACGACGTAGCTAAAAATACTTACGAGAGTTCACTGCACGAAATCGAACGTGCACAGGCCAGCTCAAGCCAGGCGCGCGATCAGCTTTCAAAAACGACGATTTACTCGCCGATGGACGGAACAGTTACGATTCTAAACAGCAAGCTCGGCGAACGACTTGTCGCCACGAATCAATTTGCCGGAACCGAAGTGATGCGAGTGGCTGATCTCAGCCACATGCAAGCGGTCGTGGACGTGAACGAGAATGATGTCGTAAACGTGAAACTTGGCGATAAAGCAAGCATCAAAATCGACGCGTACCGTGACCGCAAATTCAAAGGTGTCGTTCAGCAAATCGCGAACACCGGAAAAACGACCGGGGCCGGTACGCAGGAAGAAGTCACAAATTTCGAGGTAAAAATTCGCATCGATGACCAAGATGTGGCGTTGCGCCCGGGACTAAGTTGCACCTCGGATGTCGAGACGAACGTGGTTAAGGATGCAGTCGCGGTGCCGATGCAAAGCGTGACGATTCGCACCGGTGACAGCAACCTCAGCCCGGAGGAAATCGAAAAACAAAAGCAAAAGGTCGCCGCGCGCGACAAGGACGATAACAAGGCGGAGCTCAGCAATGACCGTCTCGAGAAACAGGCCCAGAAAGAAGAACGCGAAAAGCTGGCCAAGGTTGTCTTCCTCAAGAACGCCAACAAAGCCCACATGGTGAAGGTGACCACTGGGATTGCCGACGATTCCTACGTGGAAATCAAAAGCGGCATCAAACCTGGTGAGGAAGTCATCTCAGGCAGCTACAGCGCAATCAGCCGGAAATTAAAAGAAGGCGCGAAGGTCGCGTACGACAAGGAAGCGACGAAGTGACGAGTGACACTCGATCATCGGACCCGATAATCATCGACATCGAGAACATCACGAAAGACTACGTGATGGGCGAAGAAATTGTTCACGCGCTGCGCGGCGTGTCGTTGCAAATTCGCAGCAATGAGTACCTCGCGATCATGGGGCCCAGTGGCAGTGGCAAATCGACGCTTATGAACATGCTCGGCTGCCTCGATACGCCGAGTTCCGGGCGCTATGAATTCAATGGACGCGACGTTTCCAGCATGACGGACGATGAGCTCGCGTGCATTCGCAATCGCGAGATCGGTTTTGTTTTTCAAACGTTCAATCTTCTTCCCCGCGCTGACAGCTTGCGGAATGTGGAGCTGCCTCTCGTTTACGCCGGAATAGATGCCGAAACACGCCGTGAACGAGCCGCGCATGTGTTGCGCGACGTAGGGCTCGGTGATCGTTTGCACCATAAGCCTAACGAGCTTTCCGGCGGTCAACGCCAGCGCGTCGCGATCGCGCGGGCTTTAGTAAACGATCCATCCATCATCCTGGCGGACGAACCGACCGGCAATCTCGATTCGAAAACCGGCGATGAAATCATGACGCTTTTCGAAAATCTGTATCAACGCGGACACACAATTATTCTCGTTACGCACGAAGCCGATATTGCCAATCATGCACGGCGCACGGTCCGCTTGCGCGATGGGCTGATCGAAAGCGACGACGGCCGGTTCGACGGCATCGAGAACTTGCCGGTGGAAGATCCCCTGCCCGCCGATGCTGCGGTTTACTAATGAAACGCCTTTTGTACGAGTTGAGCGAAAGCTGGAAAATCGCCGTGGCACAGATGCGTTCCAACAAAACGCGTTCAACTCTCACCGCGCTCGGCGTTATCATCGGGATTGTCGCCGTGACGCTCATGGGCACCGCGATCGCCGGAATCCAGGTTGGATTTGACAAAAGCATGGCCATTTTCGGCGACGATGTGCTCTACATCTCGCAATGGCCGTGGAAGCCAGTGGATGATTGGTGGAATTACCGCGACCGCAAAAAGATCAAGACCGAATACGCCGAGCCGATCAACCGCATCATCGCTGCAACGCCCAATTCGAATCTCGTGATCGCGGTTCCCACTTCGAGTCTGCTGCGCAGCGTGAAATACCAACAAAGCGAAGTCAGCAACGTTCTGATTAGGGGGACTGTCTCGGATTACCTCATCACTTCAACTTTCGACTTTAAGGAGGGCCGATTTTTCAACGATGTCGAATCCCGAAGCGGCGCAAATGTGTGCGTGATCGGCTACGATGTGGCAGACGCGCTTTTTCCTTCCGAAAGTCCGATCGAGAAATCGGTGCTAATAAATGGGCAACCTTTCAGAATAGTCGGGGTCATCTCACGCCAAGGCACATTCTTGGGATTGTTCAGTCTGGATTCGATTGTCGTGATGCCGTTGCCAGCGTTTCAAAAATACTTCAGCGCTAAAAGCGATTCCGACATTCTGGTAAAAGTGAAGGACAAAACGAGGCTTGCCGAAGCGAGAGACGAGCTGACCGGAGTCATGCGGCGTGTCCGCGGATTGCCGCCGGAGAAAAAGGACGACTTCAGCATCAACGAACAACAAGCGCTGAAAAGCACGTTGGATCCAATCAAGAATTCCATCGCCATCGCAGGGCTTTTTGTTACTGGTCTTTCGCTCTTTGTCGGCGCAATCGGGATAATGAATATCACGTTTGTGAGCGTGAAAGAACGCACGCGCGAAATCGGAACGCGCAAAGCCCTGGGCGCGCGGAGACGCACAATCCTCCTTCAATTCCTGATCGAATCCACTTCGCTGTGTCTGCTCGGGGGATTTATAGGACTGGCGTTTGCGTACGTGATGTGCACCGGAATCGGTAAGGCCTTCCCCTCTTTTCCGATCCGTTTTTCCCTCAGCCTAGTGATCGTGAGTATGGCCGTCTCAATTCTCACCGGTTTGTTCTCGGGTTTTGCCCCAGCGTGGAGTGCATCCCGTCTCGATCCGGTCGCAGCACTGAGATATGAGTGATTCATCAAGTGTATCATTAACACCGGCCTTTCAGACCGGTGCGGTTGGCGGCGAAAGATACAAGCCGTTTCAACGGCTTCTCGCTACTCCTGCGCTGATATTCAGAGTCGAGCCTGCAAGTAAGCCGTTAAAACGGCTGCGACGGAAGTCGATGCAATTCCACCGGTCTGAAGGCCGGTGTTAATGAGATGCTCTTTAGTGAAATAATTAAGATGGCGCTGGCGTCTCTGGGCGCGAATAAGCTGCGCGCTGCGCTGACGATGGTCGGCATTACGATCGGCGTTTTCTCGGTAATCTCGGTAATGACCGCCATCGGGGCGCTGCAGTCCTCCATTGAAAGCGGGATTAGTTTTCTCGGTTCGAACATTTTCCAGTTCGCCAAGTATCCGGCGAACGTGAACGTCGGCGGCGAGATCAAGAAAAAATATCAGAACCGCCGCAACATCACCTATCGCCAGGCGCTGCATTACGCGAAGTTGATGGAAGGCAACGCACGCGAAGTCTGTCTCAAAAGTTTCGGGTACGAAGTGAAGGGCCAGGCGGTTTACAATGGCGTGAAGACCACGCCGAGTCTTCTCATCGTTGGCACAAACCGGAGTTTTCTCACCGCAAATGCTTACACCCTGGGTTACGGCCGGAACTTGAACGGCGAAGACGTCGAACTTTCACGCAGGGTCATTGTCGTCGGCAAAATGATCGAGAAACGATTGTTCCCGCACGAAACGCCCATCGGCAAAGTGGTGAGAGTCAGCGGCCACACGTACGCCATCGTTGGTGTGCTCGCGGAGAAAGGAACCTCCTTCGGCCAGAGCCAGGATGACCTTTGTATCATGCCAATCACGCGATTCTTCGAGGACTACGGTGAAGCAAAACGCACAGTGAACATCGCCACGCAAGCGTCCTCTACCGAGACTTACAATCAAACGTTGGACAAGGGCATAAGTGCCATGCGCATCGCGCGTGGACTGCCCGCCGACCAGGAAAACGATTTCGAGATTTATTCGAACGACTCACTGAAAAGTGCGTTCACCTCGGTCGCGGGCATCGTGCGAATCGGTGCGTTCGTCGTCAGCTTTATCGCGCTGCTGGCCGCCGGGATCGGTATCATGAACATCATGTTGGTGAGCGTTACCGAACGGACGAAGGAAATCGGTGTGCGGAAATCGATCGGCGCACGCAGTCGCGACGTTCTGCGTCAATTCCTGACGGAAGCGGTTTTTATCTCCGAGGCCGGCGGAATTCTCGGGATCGTGCTAGGCATCATCGCTGGCGACTTGCTCGCTGTTTGGCTGAAGGTCAACATCATTTTCCCATACGGCTGGGCGATCGCCGGTCTTGTTGTCTGCTCAGCCATCGGCATAGGCTTCGGCCTCTATCCCGCCTATCGAGCTGCCAACCTCGACCCCATCGACGCGTTGCGATACGAATGAGGCGCTCTTGCTTAAACAGTCGCCTAACAAGACATCGGTGTAATCGGGCAACGGATTTGACTACACCGATTTGGATAGATTCGCGCCTTGGTTAAAAAGACCCGGCGTTTTAAATTCGATGAAGTGAGGCAAAGATTCCGCCTCACTCCCACTGAGAGACGAGTAGCGCTGTTCATAATCGCGGCGTTCGTGCTCGGCTTGGTTACGAAATGTTACCGGGAGGCGCATTCGCAAATCCCAAAATCGATCCGGAAAACGGATTCCGCCGGCAGCGATTCCTCCCTCCACCTTCGAGTTTAGTTAGGCCGCGCAGTTGCATCACTCTGCATGCGCGATTGCGTAGCGCTCGGCAACGTCGCGCAGGATCTCATAGCGGTTCAGCTCGCAGACAACACTCAGTTCCGAGGATGCGGCAACGTGCGTCAGAGCGAGCGGAAAGCCGATCTTCTCCAGCATGCGGTTTGCCATCGGGTTGTCGGCCTTAGGCTCGCAGATGATGCGCTTCAGATTGAATCGTTCGTAGAAATCGAGCGCCGACAAGCAAAAGAGGCACGGGCCGTAGCCCTTACCCTGCAGATTGGCGAGCCAGATGTGCAGATGTATGCTGCCGAACTCGCCAGACACGATGTCCTTGAGCGAAGAATGTCCGATCGCTTTGCCGTCGACGCACCATGCAAGTACGAAGCTACGAAGCCGATCGAGCGGAGTAGCGATCATCGCCTCCAAATCGGAACGCAGCCGGGTGGCCGACGGCACTCGATCGATTGCAAGGCCCATGCGCTCGGCGTCGACTTTGGAAGGTCGCGTAAAGTAAGCGATGTAACCATCCAGATCTTCCCTGGCGAGCGGGCGAACAGTCAGTCGCGCAATCTGGCTATGCTTGACCATGACGTACTTTATGACAGACGAACGCGAAAATCCGCAGAAAAGCTTAACTTGTCAGATTCAGCACGTACCAAAAGCACGAGCAGAAGTGACGAGGCGGAAACTGAATTCGCGCACATCCTGTTTGCGAAAGGGATTGTTCCCACAGATCATTCCGGAGTGACCGATCACATTGAGGCGTTCACGAGGCAGATTTGTGAAGTCATTGTAGGCAAGAACCAGGCGGTAAAGCTCTCTGTCGCCTGCTTGCTCGCGCGCGGCCATCTTTTGATCGAAGATATTCCTGGCGTCGGCAAAACGACGCTGTCCCAGACGCTGGCGCGCTCGCTGGCGCTCGCATTCCAGCGGATTCAATTTACGAGTGATCTGTTGCCGGCTGATATTCTCGGCAATTCCATTTTCGATCGCACCGAACAGCGTTTCGTTTTTCATCGCGGCCCGCTATTTTCGCAGGTAGTACTGATCGACGAAGTCAATCGCGCGACAGCAAAGACGCAAAGCGCGTTGCTTGAAGCAATGGAAGAACACCGCATCTCCGTCGATGGCATGACCTATAATTTGCCCGAACCGTTTTTTGTGGTCGCGACACAGAATCCACAACATGCAGTCGGGACCTTTCCGTTGCCGGAATCGCAGCTTGACCGTTTTCTCATGCGGATCGAGCTGGGCGTACCGGATCGCACCAGCGAGCGCGCAATGCTGCTGGGAATGGATCGCCGGGAAATGCTCAAGGAGTTAAAGCCGGTGATGAGTCCGCGAACATTGATCGAGATTCAACATAACGTGCGAAAGGTCTACGCCTCACCGGCGTTACTCGATTATCTGCAGGACTTGCTGGATGCGTCTCGACAACGCCACAGCACAGGGCTATCCCCGCGAGCAGGGCTCGCATTGCTCCACGCGTCGCAGGCTTGGGCGCTGATGCACGGACGTGAGATGCTCCTTCCCGAAGACATCCAGGCCGTGGGAGTGGCAGTCATGGCACATCGCCTCGGACATGACCTCGAACAGTCCGGGCAAAGCGGACGGACACTCGCTGATAATCTGCTTCACAGCGTGCCGGTCCCGTGAAAGCAGGCAAATTTCAGCTGCTCTATCCAACTGCAGCTTTCGGGGCGCTGCTGTTTGTCATGGGCGCGATGTGGTACGCGGCGTCGAGTCAAAACAGCGCAGCAATTTATCTGCTCTTATTTTTGCTGGTTTCGGTGTTTCTGGTCTCGATTCCGCATACCCTGACCAACCTTGCTGGCGTCACCCTGAGAGTTGAATCCGCCAAACCAACCTTTGCAGGCGACGAGGTGTGCTTGCCGATTGAGATCATAAACAGCTTCCGTGCGACACGCTATGGAATCGAGGTGGTCTTGCCGGACGCAAATAAAACGCGTGAGCGCCTCGACTGCATTCCTCGCGAGAGTGCGGCTCGTCTGACCCTTCGATTTTCCGCGCATCACCGAGGCGAGCATAAAATAGAAACGTTAGAGCTAACGAGTTGTTACCCTTTTGGATTTGTCCGTGCGTTGAGGAGATTTGTGTCTAACCAGACCTACCTCGTCTATCCCAGGCCGGCGGGAAGTTCTCAGCTACCGGTAAACCGCTCTCGATTTGCCAATAGCTGGGTTCAGCGAGGCATAGGACATGGCGACGACTTTGCAGGGGTGCGCGCTTATGTGCAGGGAGAATCCCAACGCCACATTGATTGGAAAGCTGTGGCGCGTGGGCAACCATTGATGACAAAGCAGTTTGCTGCCGAAACTAAAGGCGCCGTGTGTCTCGATTTTTTCGAGCTCCAATTTGCGGATGTCGAACAAAGGCTGTCGCAGCTCACGCTGTGGGTGATCAAGGCTGAACGTGCGCGGCAACCTTACGGTCTTTGTCTCCCAGGCACCGAAATTTCTCCAAGCCTTGGGCAGATGCATTTTCACTACTGCCTGCGCGTTTTGAGTCTGTTCCGACCAACGGGGTATGAGTACTAGTAACACACGGAGTCCGACTAAGACTGACACGAGCATCCCTCGGCGCCCGCTGCTTTGGATGGCAGCAGCATTGCTCTTCACACTACCTCCGTTCTTTGACTCGCTCGCCCTTTGGGTTCCATGGCTTTTTCTTGTCTCGCTTGGGCTGAAATTTTGGATGGAACCCAGAGGTTACCGACTTCGCTCTGCCGTTTTGAAACTGCTACTCGTTGCCACGGCGCTTACGACAGTTTTTATCAGTTACGGTTCTGTTAGAGGCGTCGAGGCAGGCATATCACTCCTTGTGGTTCTGATGTCTCTGAAGGTTCTCGAGGCACACACGGCACGCGAGTTCCGAGTCATGGTACTAATCGGGTGGATGCTTTGTTTGTGTGGATTTTTCCTTTCGCAAGACTTTGCGAGCGCGCTTTGTCTCCTGACCGCATTTGCCTTGCTCGCGGTAGCACTAATTCAGTTTCATCGTGGAGCGTCACCGGGCGCACTCTGGCCTCCGGTCGGCACGACGTGCAAACTCCTCCTTCAGGCGTCTCCGCTTGTCGTACTCTTCTTTTTCCTGTTTCCCCGGATCAATGCCGGACTCCGGTTTGAACTGCGTCCCGTCCGTTCGGCAAACACCGGCTTTTCCGATCGACTTTCTCCTGGAATCTTGCAAATTCTTCAGAGATCGCCTTCCGCGCGGAGTTTCCTGGAACTAGCACTCGCCCGTCTGGTCCGATGTATTGGCGCGGGGTCGTCATGTGGCGTTGCAACGGCATGGAATGGCGAGCTCCTTACATGCCACGGCCGAAGTCTTCATCTTCCACGCTTGAGAGCGCGGGCAGCGGCAGCCTCCCAGTTCCATCCGCCAGCGCTAAGGAAATCCAGCAGCGCATCACGCTAGCGCCACACGGCGCGCGCTGGATGTTTGCGCTCGACCGCCCGATCAAAGCTGTTCCTGGTGCAATACTCGCAAGGGGCGATTATCTCTGGAACCTCCAGCCGATTCGAAAATCCCGCCGATACGACGTCGTGTCATCGGAATTCAGCGGGAACGAGATCACGGCAAAGGAACGAGCGGAAGCGCTTGAGGTGCCGGCATCCATCAGTCCGGCGGTGCGCAAGCTGGCACAGTCCTGGACGGTGCAAAATCGTGACTCGCGCGCCGTGGTAAACAGCGCGCTTCAGTTCTTCCGGACACAAGGGTTCAGCTATTCGTTGACACCAGGCGAATACGACGATCTTGAGGAATTTCTCTTCCGCCGTCGCGTGGGATTCTGCGAACATTATGCTGCGAGTTTCGCGACTCTGATGCGGTTGGCAGGAATTCCTGCGCGTGTTGTTGTCGGATACCTCGGGGGTGAGTACAACGATCTAGGCCACTTCGTTCTAGTGCGGCAGGCGGACACGCACGCCTGGTGCGAGGTTTGGCTTCCGGAAAACGGATGGACTCGAGTGGATCCAACGAGCGCAGTTGCTCCGGGAAGAGCGAGCTTTGATCTCACCTCGTTTTTAGAGGCACGCGTCGGTTCCGGTCAAATGGGATCTCGCCGGAACGCTTTGATAGCGCGGTTGCTCCGGTCCGGCGTTTCCACCCATGTCCGGTTCATTTGGCAAACACTGAGCTATGAGTGGGACACGCGGCTGCTTGCGTTCGACGCCGACGTACAAGACGTCTTGCTGACGTCCATGGGAATCGCCACCCGCGGTCCGGGGTTTCTCGTCGTAGAAATTCTGCTCGTCGCATTCGCGCTGCTTGCAATCTATTTCGCATCGATGCAGCTGCGGACACGCTCACGCGTAGACCGGGTAAAGGCGTTGTACGAATATTTTTGCCGAAAGATCGCCAGGCTCGGTGTGCCGCGCGATCCCTGCGAAGGTCCGTTGGATTTTGCACGGCGCGCTGCTCAATCGCTGCCTAACGAATCTAATCGCATCCGGCAAATCGCCGACACGTACATCCTGCTGCGGTATGCGCCACAACCTGCGTCGGGGATGCTAGACAGATTTGCAAAAGAAGTGAATGCTTTTGGCGCCCGCACCAGACACTGACGACCTGACGATCGTCGATCGAGAGCGAAGACATTCGCGACCTCTTACTGATTCAAAACGCCGGTCACCGTAAGTCCGAATGTTGCAGCTACAGATATTTCTGCGGAATCGCGTGCTCCGCGATCTCGTGCTGCCAGTAAACCGACAAGATCCACCAGCGTTTGCCGTCATTGAAAAGCTGAAAACTGTTGATGCCGCGCATGAACGGCGCGGGATCCCTTGGATCGTGACGCGATTCGTAGGTGCTCCAAACGTGCGCGATGCGGCCAAACTGTTCGGTTCGCCGCGCGACCTCGGTTTCGTAAAAGCCGTGCTCCGCGAAGTAGGGTTCTACGCGCGCGACGAAACCATCGACGTCGAGCATTTCCGGCACGAGACCGTCATGTGCATCTGGCTTTCCGGTCGGAATTAAGCGCGCGTCGGGATAATACAGCGAGCGCTCTCGCTCCCAATTCCGTTTTTCGCCAGCGGGTCCGGAGATTGAATCGTATGCCGCGGCGATGATTGCGTCGATTGACTCTACGTCGCGCGGATCAGCTGGTTGGGGCATTGGACACAAGGATTGTATTTTGATTCTATCGACAGAGTTCAAGCACCTTCATCGCCGCGTTATGTCCGGGGATCCCGCTAACCGCGCCACCTCGCAAGGCGCTCGATCCGCAGAAAAGCACATTTTGGTATTCCGTCTCAACGCCCCACGTGCCGACTTGTTCTCTGCGTTCGGCAAATGGAAACGTCGGCGCGTTATGAAAAATGTTCCCGTGATACATCCCCAACTCGTCCTCGATGTCCACGGGGCTTTTACTTTCGATGCAAGCGCTGCCATCACGCGCCAGAGCGAGGCAACTCTCGATCGGCTCTTCCAACCATTGGTTGATGCTGGCGATGTATTTTTGCTCCGCTTCCCGCCGCATCTCTTGATTATCTCGTACAAACAAGCTCCACGGCGCATCCAATCCGAAGAGCGTCATCGTGTGAAAGCCCTGTTCGCACAACTCCGGCGCGAGAATGCTGTCGTCGGTCAACGTGTGGCAATAGATTTCGCATGGCATTTTCGCTGGCAACGTGCCGTCGGATGCTTCGTCATAGCTCACATTCATCTGTTCGTAGCCTTCGTCGGTATGAAAGGTCCCGCAGAACGCTTCAGTCGCCGGAATTTTTTTTGCCTTCAACTTCGGCAAACGGCTCAGAAGCATGTTGATCTTGAAAACGGACCCTTCATCAGTGCGATCGGGCTGAAAGAAGCGGCCAGTAAACTTTGCCAGCACGTTACGGCCGAAGTTGATCAGGAGAAAATGCGCCTCGACGGTCTCGTTTCTTTCGTTCACGAGAAATTCAACCGTGCTCGTTTTGCCGGTGACGTTCAGCGCGTGGACGTGAACATTCGTTAGCATTTCGGCGCCTGCTTTGCGGGCTGCGCGCTCCAATTCTGAACAGAGCCAGCCCATCCCGCCGACTGGCACCTTCCATTCGCCCGTTTTATTGCCGATCAGGTGATAAAGAAAACACCGGTTTTGCAGCAGTGAACTGTCGTGCGGATGCGTGAAGACGCCGACCTTCGCATCTGTAAACACGAGGCCGCGCACCAGGTCATCGCGCAGATAACGCTCGACCGCGTTCCCCAGCGGTTCCTCGACCAAACTGCGCCAAGCTTCGCGCGAGATTTCGTCAGCCTTGAAACGCCGCGCCATCTCCTCTCTGGAAACCAGCGGCTCGAGCATCAAATCCCAGACGCGTTCGGCGAACGCGCGCGGCAACGCGTAAAATCGCTTTAGCCCGTCGTACTCAGAGTCGTTTCCGGTCAGTTCACACATCGACCGGCGGCTCACCTCTTCATCGACATTGCTCAAGAGCAACGCGCCATGGTGTCCGTGCTTCAGATATGGCGTGCAGGACGCGATCGCGCGCCGGCGCAATTCCAATTTCAATCCGAGATCGTGGATGATCTTGTACGGAAAGAGGCTGACTAGATACGAGTACCGCGACAAGCGCGCGTCGTAATCCGGAAAGATTTGCTGCGAAGTCGTCGCGCCGCCGATGTAATCATTTTTTTCCAGCAAGAGCACGCTTAATCCGGCTCGGCCGAGATAAGCCGCGGCGACCAGTCCGTTGTGACCCGCTCCCAGGATTACAACATCGTATCTGCTCTTGATTGTGTTCATGCCCGTGCTCGTGATCGATTATTCGTGGATGCTCATGGTATTGGCTTCAGATGAAACATCAAACCTCCTAAATCAATCTCCGACCGATGGGTGCGTTCGAATATCTGTCGGTTCTTATGTCGAACATTCTGGCATTGGGTATGACACGTGTTCTGGCTGGCGTCGGCGAGATGCTCCAGGATTTCAGATTCTTGTGTAAACGCGATTCGCGTAGCCAAGTTGACGCTTTGCTTGTTACCACTATCCCACACCCTCCCCGTCTCCCTTAGAGGGCGAAGTAACCCCAAACGTAGCCTAACAAGTGACCAACACTGCCGGCTCTGACGGGATTTTATTTGCCGGCGATATCGAGAACGACGCGGAAACGCGCTTTGCCACTCATCATGCGCTCGTACGCCTCGGCGGCTCGCTCCAATGGAAAAACTTCGTTCATAGAATGCACGTCCGCCAACGCACTGAATTTGAGCGTGTCCTGCGAGTCGATCGATGTGCCCGAGTACCAGCCTTTCACAGAACGTTGTCCGGTGATGAGCAGAATCGCATCGACCGAGAGCGGCCCTGCTGCGCCAATCACCATGAGCACACCGTTCGGCGCAAGCCCTCCGAGGACTGCTGCCATCGCTTCGGCATTCGTCACGGTCGCGATCACAACTTTCGCGCCGCCGAGCTTGTTCAGTTCCGCCGCCGGATCGGATCCCTTGCTGTCGATGTAATGGTGTGCGCCGAGTTTTTTGGCGAAGGCTTCCTTATCCTTCCCACGTGCAATCGCCACGGTATTGAAACCCATTTTGGCTGCGTACTGGACGCCGAGATGACCGAGGCCGCCAATCCCGAGCACGGCAACAACATCGCCGCCCGTTGCGCCGCTGTTTCGCAACGCGTTGAAAGTGGTTACACCAGCGCACATCAGAGGCGCGCCATCAACGGAAGAGAGTTCATCAGGCACAAGCGCCAGCGCTTCAGCTGGCGCAACCATGTATTCGCCGTAACCGCCGTCGAATGAAATTCCGGTTGTGAGCAAGGCCACAGTGCAGGCAAAAAACTCGCCGCGCCGGCAGTGATCGCAATAACCGCAGTTGCCACCGTGCCAGCCGACGCCGGCTCGCTGACCGTTCTTCCATGGCTTCACCCCTTCGCCTACAGCATCCACAATTCCGATGACTTCATGTCCCGGCACACGCGGGTATTGGATTCCGGGCCAGAGTCCTTCTTTGACCAACGTATCACTGTGACAAATGCCGCACGCTTCAACCTTGACCCGCACCCAGCCCCGCTCCGGCTCGGGGATGTCGCGTTCGACTAACTCAAACGGCCCGCCTGCTCGCGGGACTTGGACAACACGCATTTTTTTACTCATGAGTTTCCAATCGCTCCGCTCGGTAGAAAACACAAGAGCTGTAGGTTTTGTCCGAAACAGAACGATTTTAATCCGAGCAGGATTTGAAACCCGAACGATTCAACTGAAATGAAAGGTAGCCGATCAACCCATCCGGTTTTCTGCGCGACCTTCTTTGCGGCAGTGTTCTACAGCGTTGCTCTAACAGGCGCGGCCGTTGAAAATGGCGCGCTCCTCACGGGCAAGGCCGCGATGGGCGATTGGACAAGCGATGCGCCTGGCGTCAGGCGCAAAATCACAGTCCAGGATTTGCCTGCACCCAGTTCGAATGCTCTTGCAATTAATCGGCCGCACGTTGTGGACCGCCCAACTGACACTCAACCCAAAGTTCCACCGGGGTTCAAAATCGAATTGTATGCCAGCGGTTTTCGCGATCCGCGATTCCTGCTCACCGCGCCGAATGGCGACATCTTCGTTGTAGAGAGTCGCGCGAATCAAATCAAGGTGCTGCGTGACAGCAACGCCGACGGTAAGCCAGACCGCACTGAAATCTTTGCAGAACACGATCTAAACAAACCGTTCGGAATCGCGTTCTATCCGCCGGGTGGCGATCCGCAGTTTTTGTATGTCGCGAATACCGATGGCGTCATTCGATTTCCCTACCGAAATGGCAATCTCAAAGCGCGCGGACCAGCCCAGAAACTCGCGGCACATCTCTCCTCCGGTGGGTTGCTGCGCGGCGGCGGACACTGGACACGATGCATTGTCTTTTCACCGGACGGTAAAAAAATGTACGTGTCGATCGGCTCGCGCTCGAATGTGTCGGACAATGCTGCGGAAGAAAATCGCGCGCGCATCTTCGAGTTTAACCCTGACGGCAGCGAGCAAAAGGTTTACGCCTGGGGAATTCGCAACGCAGTCGGCATCGCCTTTCGGCCAGGTACAAACGAGCTGTGGATGAGCACAAACGAGCGGGACGAGATGGGCGAAGATTTGCCGCCCGACTACATCAGCAGTGTCCGTCGCGGCGGATTTTATGGCTGGCCGTGGTATTACATCGGAAATCATCAGGACCCGCGCAAAAAGGGCAAACATCCCGAGCTCGCAGGCAAAGTCATTGTTCCCGATCTCCTCGTGCAGGCGCACTCGGCTTC
>QHOX01000155.1 GCA_003219465.1 Verrucomicrobiota bacterium
CAGTTGGCGTGGCAGCGCTCTTGCTCAATACCACCGGCACACAAAACACCGCCGTTGGAACCGACGCGCTCGTCTTTAACGACAGCGGTTCCGCTAACACTGCTACCGGTTACTTTTCTCTCATGAACAATACCACCGGCGGCTCCAACACGGCCACTGGTTGGGAAGCGCTCACTGCCAACACCAGCGGAAGCAACAACACAGCCATCGGTAA
>QHOX01000156.1 GCA_003219465.1 Verrucomicrobiota bacterium
GAGTAACGTCAGCAACGGTGACCACGTTGCCATAGGCAGCATGGCCGGGGCTGGCATCACCACCGCCGATAATAATATCATCATCGGCCACCACTCTGGTGTGCACAGTGTGTTTGGCCAGGAGAGTGACAGGTGCTTTATCGACAACATCTCCGGTGCGCCGGTTTCTGCAGCGACGGCCGCTATCGTGATGGTCGATTCCGATGGAAGATTGGGCACGGTCACCTCCGATGGACCCGACCCGGGTGGATTTTCGCCCAAAGGCAGCATCCGGCCCCAGGCCATTCCTGATGCTTCAAAGCAAGCCGTGCTTGATCGCACAGTTGAGAATTTGCAGGCAACCGTCACGCAGCAACAGCAACAAATAGAAACGCTCACAGCCCAGTTGAAAGACAACGCTGCGCAAATCCAGAAAGCGAACGCCCAGCTGGAAACGACAAAGCCGCCAGCCAAAGTGGTGATGAACAAACGTTAAAGCTGTTCCTTGGTCGGGCAGTGAGCAACCGTTAGCGCGCACCAGACGTAGTAAGCATCGGTCGGCTTCGCAATTTGTGTCCGGACGGTTCAACGACCAGAACCGAAGCAACGGCGGCATCGACGGCAGCGCAATCTGCGCTAACCGTTTAAGTAATGACCAAGGAGGATATCGCCGGCGTTCTAGAGAAAATCGCAACGCTGCTGGAATTGAAGGACGAAAATCCCTTCAAGATCCGCGCCTACACGAACGCAGCGCGCGCGATCGAAACATTCGGCGCGAATGTCACGAATTTTCAGGACGAAAAAGCGGTCGCAAAGATTCCGGGAATCGGAAAAAGCATCGCACTGAAGATTAGGGAGCTGGCCGAAACTGGATCGCTCAAATACTTCCAGGACTTGAGTGAGGAATTTCCGCCGGGAATTCTGGAGTTGTTTTCGTTACCCGGGCTTGGTGCCAAAAAGATCAAGGCGCTTCACGACAAACTCGGCATCAGCTCGATCGAGCAGTTGCAGAACGCATGTGAACAGGGCCGCGTTGCCGAATTGCCTGGCTTTGGCGAAACAACACAGCAGAAAATTTGTGAGGCCATCGCCAGACGCGCATCGCACGTAGGTTCATTTCAATTCGGACAAGTCGCAGCTGAGGCGGAAGCGCTGAGCTCGGATCTGGCGGCGCACGAAGAAGCTTTGCAAATCGAGATTGCCGGGAGTTATAGGCGGCGAAAAGAGGTCGTGCACGACCTCGATTTGCTGGTGGCAACAAAGGAACCGGAAGTCATTACAAAATTTTTCGTAGCGCATCCGCTGGTCGAATCCGTTATTGCACAGGGCCCGACGAAATCGAGCGTTCGGTTGCGTTCGGGAGTGCAGTGCGATCTGCGAGTGGTCACGACGGCAGAATACCCGTTTGCGCTCGCTTATTTCACCGGGAACAAGGAACACAACATCGAGATGCGCAGCCGCGCATTGCAACGGGGCTGGACGCTCAATGAATATCGACTCGCTCCGGTTCCTGTCGAGCCGAAGGCGAAGAAGAAAAAATCACCACGCAAAATTCCGAGTATCCGCGACGAAGCCGATTTGTATCGGGCGGTCGATCTCGATTTCATTCCGCCGGAGCTACGGGAAAACTGCGGCGAATTCGAAGCGGCCGAGCAGCATTCCCTGCCAAAACTCATCGAAAGGGAAAATCTGCGCGGCACATTTCATTGCCACACGGTGGCGAGCGACGGTCACAACACACTCGAAGAAATGGCCGAAGCGGCACGCGAACTCGGGCTGGAGTATCTCGGCATCGCCGATCACAGCCGCAGCTCCGTTCAAGGCCACGGGATTGCCGCGGAAAAGTTGCTCGCGCAAGTCGCCGCGATTCGGAAGCTGAACGAGGCACTCGACAGATTTCGGTTATTTGCCGGAGTCGAATGCGACATCTTGCGCGACGGCTCGCTCGATTTTCCCGATGAAGTGCTCTCGCAACTCGACTACGTCGTCGTGTCAGTTCATTCCGTTTTCAATTTGAGCGAATCGGAGATGACCGAGCGCGTGATCCGCGCGCTGGAGAATCCATTCGTCACCATGCTGGCGCATCCGACCGGCCGATTGCTCCTGAAGCGCGACCCGTACCAAATCGACATCCCCGCGGTGCTCGACGCGGCAGCGCGCACCGGCACATGGATTGAACTCAACGCCGCGCCAAAGCGACTCGATCTCGATTGGCGATGGTGGCCATTAGCTAAACAAAAAGGAGTTAAATGCGTCATCAACCCAGACGCTCACCGCACCGAGCGATTGCAGGATTTGTGGTTCGGAATCGGCATCGCTCGCAAAGGGTGGCTCACTAAAGACGACGTCGTCAATTGTCTGCCACTTGGAAAAATCGAGACTGCACTGCGAGCGAAGCGTCAACACTAGGGCGCGATCGCCGAGCGCGCCGATCCTTAACAGACGGCCCGGCGGTCCGTCTCTACCATTACATCGCCTGCCGCTGCGGCATAAACATGGTGAGACATTTGCAGGCGCCGCCGGCTTTGATGAATTCGCTCATCGGCAACTCGTGACAGCGGTAGCCGCGCTCTTCCAACTTCGTCACGAGTTGGGGCGCGCCTTCGGGCAAAACGATGTCGCGGTCGATCACCACGGCGTTACATGAAAAGTGCATTGCTTCTTCCGGTGCGACATCGATCAAATCAGTCACGTGCTCCCGGATTGCGCGCTGCCCGTACTCATCAAACGCATTTGGGAACCAAAAAGCGCCGCCGTCCGGCAGCGGACAAAAGCAGGTATCAAGGTGGTAAAAACGTGGATCAACAAGCTCCACCGAAATTGTGAGACAGCTGAGCATGTCTGCGATGGTGCGGTGCGATTGAATATCGGAACGAAATTTATAACCACAAAAGAGCACGTCGTTGCTAAAGAGTGCGTCGCCTTCGCCTTCGAAGTAAAGCTTCTCCGGCAGCCAACCCACTTGGTAGCCGTGTTGCTCCATCCATTTGGCAAAAAACGGTTGTTCTCCGGCGCGTTCCTTGTGGCGGAAATTGCTGGGGATGAATTTGCGGCCAACCGTCAGCCCGGCGTTAGCGGTGAAGACCATGTCGGGCAGTCGTGGCTGCGGCGTAATCAGATGAACCTTGCAAAACTTGGAAAGCGTTGCGTGCAGTTGTTTCCATTGCTCCTGGACGATCGCCGTTTCGGCGCCGCGGGCGACGCTCATCCAGGGATTGATCTCATACTCGATACCGTAGTAATCCGGCGGACAAAGAAGCAGCTCGCGCATAGAACCGGAAATCTACTGACTGACCTTGGACCCGCTCAGGCAATCGTCCAGTTCCCGCAGAAATGGTTCGACGTCTGTGACGAGGCCGATGGATTGCAACGGCTGCCGCTCGACCGCTCGTTCCACTGCCGGCGGATCGATATCGACGCAAACGGTTTTCACATTGTTGGCAAGGAAAGCGCCTAACGCGAGCGAGTAGCGGAGCGTCGCTAACAACATCACATGAGTCACATCACGGAGCTTATCTCTCAGGATTTTCTCGCATTCGATTACGTCAGTCGTTACGCCGGGGAGCGGCCCCTCGTCACCAATTGCCCCGATCAACACGATATCGACGTCGTGTTGCACGCACGCATGCATGATCCCGCTGGTCAGGATCTTTTCGCGGACAGCAGCAGCAATTCCGCCGACTTCCCGAATTGTATTTATTGCACGGAGATGATTTTCGTGTCCGCCGCGAGCGATCGCGACATCGGGACTTAATCCCAACGAGGTTCCGAACAAGGCGCGCTCAACATCGTAAGCGGCAAATGCGTTTCCTGCGAAGAGCCGATCGATGCAACCTCCTTCAATCAATCGAACCAAGTGTCCGCCTGCGCCGGTGCGCACGATCGCCGGTCCGCCGACAACTGCGATTTTGCCGCCGGCGCTGTGGGCGCGTCGCAATTCCTCGGCGATCTCGCGAATGATGGCAGACTTGGGTTCCTCGGCATCAACAATGTTGTTGATGAACTGAAACGGATCCGTGTGCGTAGTGGCTCGCTGCACCGGCACAACCCGGATTCCCTGGTGTCCGACGACGATCTCGTCGCCTTTTTTGACGTCGAAGAACTTAACGGCACGCGCGTCGCCCTTTTTCCGATCAACCGCGATTGCGCTATTGATGATCGCGGGCGTTACCTCGATCTCCTTACCGTCGAAACGAACAAACGTTTGCTGGTTGGTGGTTACGTAGAACTCGGGCGGGAAAACGCCGTCGGCTGGAGCCGGGGCAACATCAGCGTTTGCCCGCTCCAGTACTTCAGCGCCCTGCTGGCGAAGCCGCAGGATCAGCTCGTCCAAGGCTTCGCCTGTTTCGGCGGAGACTTCGATTCGGGCAAAGCTTTGATCTGCGCGTTTCCGACCGATTTGGACTTCAGTAATCTTGAAGTTCCCGCCATGCGTCAGAATCTGATCGAGCACCTTCGGTAGGATGAGCGAATCAATGATGTGACCGCGTAACTCGATCGTCTCCGAAAACATCGACAAAATTTAGCCAAGGAAAAGCAGCGCGCCAGTGAACCGGAATTGTTCTGGCCGAGCTTGTGCCGATTGCGAAATTGGATACGTAGGCAACGAGCAAGATGGAGAAACCAACCGCACGTGGCCCTTCGCCAGGACGCAAAGCTGTTAACGCCCTAGGGCCGCGACTAAATCGTAAACCCAAGCGGCCGCCGCCTCTGCCTTTGAAGAAAAGCGTTCGAGACACGAGTGGCACGGATAATCGCTAGAGCCGCAACGTATGCGCAACGATTTACCAGCTCTCGCGGCCAAGATCGGGGAAGCCCTTTCAAACCGATCGGAGTATGTCGTTACGCAACCCGCGGAGCTGCGAGTTCTTAGCGACATGTCAGAAGATGACGTGCGTGAATTTGCAAAAAGCCATGGCTGGCGCGTCATACGCCGCCTCGGCGGCCGACAGATCGAATTTTATAATGACGCTGGCGTGCGCGCTGCGTAATACGCGCTGCGAGCCGTTCGTCTACAGTCTACCTTCGAATTTCCACACTGAGGCGCTACAGGTGCTTGGTTACACTGTAGCTGGACAGCGGCGCCCAGTTGGCTTACCAATGCTGGCGCGTTCCAAATGGAAGCGACGAAGATTTATTTCATTATTTTTGGGCTGCTCACGATCGCCGGAGGCATTGTCGGTTACGTAAAGGCTGGCAGCGCGGCGTCCATCATTGCCGGCTCAATCACGGGAGTTTTGCTGCTCGTAGCGGCGTTTATCATGCCTGAACACCGCGTGGCGGGACTAGCGACTGCGCTGATCGTCTCGCTTTTGCTGGCGGCATATTTCATCCGCAAATATTTGAGCACAGGCGCACTCATGCCCGCTGGCATGATGTCGGTGCTGAGCATAATCGGAATCATTGCAGCCATCGTCGCTTGGGTAAAAAGGTAGTCGCGTGGGAAAAATTCGCCTTCGGACCTGGCGGCGGCTGGTGCTGGTCTTGTTCTGCGCGATTTTCGCCGCGATTATCTATCGCTGGATCTCGCTCGAGCGATTGCAACGTTTCGCACCCATTGAGCTATCCGGAACGCCCACGCCAGAACCGACGGCAACCCGGCCGCCTGTGATCACGGGAAAGTTGGATATGGCAAAACTGTTTAATGGGATCACGCTTCACTCCACGGTCGAGACAGTTCCGGGGGCTGATGCTGCAACCGAGCGCACGCAACCCGAGAGTTACGTGCTGGATCTCAAGCTGCTGGCGCACGTGCCGTCGCCGAACAAAACCATCGAGGACTTGGCGAAAGTCAGTCCCGAACTACCAACCCTTTTGCCAGGTTTGACCTCGATGCTGTCAGCTGATTCGGTTTCGCCGCTATTCGCGGAGTTGTACGACACAAAGGTCAGAATGCTACGCGAGAACCTCGGTCGTCTTGATCTGCTTTTGTCGCGGCATAATTTTTTCGACTGTCAGACCGTTCTACAGCTTCAGCATCCTCAAACCCATCGGAAAGCGCTTCTACTTCAGGCGGACATGGATGTGGACGCCGACGGCTCCGATTCCGATCGCCTGCCTGCTGGAACCGGTGCGCCGGCGAATTTCAAACCGGCCACCAGTTATCGTTGGGAAAAGAAAACCGACGCGCCCAACCCGTATCTCGCCGGGACTGAACAGCGGTTGAAACGCGCAGAAGACGAGTACGCGCTGGCAAGTACCGCGCCCCCGCGCAGACGCGAGCTGCGCAACGCAATCGCGGAAATACGCGCCGAGGTTGGTACGCTAAAAAAATTTAGTTTTCTGATCGGCGCGACCGATCCGTTCATCGTGGTGCCGGGCACGTTTACTCGTAGTCCTAATCCAGTAAAACCAGGCGATTACGCCGTCGTGGTTTTCGCGGACGCGATTTATCCAGTCATAGTCGGAGACGTCGGACCCAACGATAAGGTCGGTGAGGCGTCGCTGCGCATTGCAAAAGAAGTCAACGCGCTTTCAACCGCCTACAACCGTCCGGTGAGCGATCTGAAGGTGACTTATCTCATCTTTCCCGGAACGGCTGAGAAGCCATTTGGTCCGCCTGACTTGGAAAAAATCCATGCGCGTTGCGAAACACTGGTAAAAGAGATCGGCGGCGCGAGCGTGCCGTTGCATCGGTTGGAAAACATTATCCCTTCGCCAACTCCCAGCGCCACGCCGAGTCCTTCGCCATCTTCGAGCGGGACGCCGTCTCCTTCATCAACTGCGTCGGGAACACCGTCTCCTTCGCCCGCGCCGACGTTCGCATTTCGCGTTTCCAGCCCCGCGCCAACGGCGTCGGTTGGTTCGACGCACTCGCCAGCGCGTTCACCTGCCGCGGCTCGAAGCGCTCGCAGCAGACACAAGCCGTGAATCCCACAAAGCCGATCGCCCGGGCTGCTAGCGACAAGGAATGCCTGGATTTAATGCACAGTTTGATGGCGTACCGCCACGAGGCAATTCATTCGGAGCTAATGAAGATCCGCGACAACTACTCCATGCTCCATTTGGACGTGCTGATTTTGATTTATCACTTCGCGAAATTTTGCTCGGACGCGATTCTCGAGATCGGCGCGTTTGTTGGAGGAGCAACAATTGCCGCAGCGTTCGGCGTCCGCGATTCAGGTCAGAGGAAGAAATTGATCGTGATCGAACCCGGCGGCAGCGTGAAACACAAACGGCTCGGCACTCGCAATATCTTGCGCGACTTGGAACGCAATCTCGCCAGGGAGCATGTGGCCAACATGGTCACGTTGATCAAGGGACAGTCGTTTAGGCCGGAAACGATTTCCGCTGTCCGTCAAGGGCTCGGTTCGGATCAAGTCGGCCTCTTAATCCTCGATGCCGATGCTGCCAAACGCAGAGACATCGATTGTTACCGCGATAAATTTGCCGAGGGATGCTGGATGGTGATCGACGACATATATGGCGCTAATGCCAACGAAAAGATCACGCTAAGCCGCGCGGACGTGGATGCATTAGTGAAGGAAGGTTTGTTGGAGCCGCTGGGGTTCTACGGCTGGAGCACTTGGGTGGGACGCTGGTGCGGCGGCCAACCATTGCACCGTTGAAGCTTCAGCGGACAATCCGTTGCGGTATCATTCTAAGCGAAGCGAAGAATTTCTGATTATGTGTGAGCACTCGTCGGCCAAACCCAGAATCAGAGATGCTTCTCTCCGCATCAGCATGATGCAGGCACCTGCTCGCGTGTTACGTCACCGTGTGCGAATGCTAGCGCACTAGTGCGGAGACGGTTTGAGATCGAACCGCAGCGCATCAAGCTTTGGTCGATACACTGCCTGTTCGTCTGGTGAAAGATGATCGATGCTGTGCTCAAGCAGCGTGGCTGCCTGGGCGCGACTAATGATCGCCTCACGGTTTTTGCCCGCGGACTCGCTGACATCGGCGTCTTGCAGAAGTAACTCAGCCAACAAAACCGCACGGGCGTATTGTGTGCCTCCGCCAGTCTCCAGCAATCGGAGGATCGTGTCCGGAGCAGAATGCTTCACAAAATCGAGCGGCAGTCCAGTCTCGCGCAAGCAAAGCGCGCTGATGCGCGCTGGCTTCTCACCGCTTTTCAGTCGAGCCAACTCGGCGAGCATTAAGGCCACTTCTTCGATGAGCCGCAAAATGTAATCCTGCGGCATTCGCAGTCACACTTCCTCTGGCCCCACGACGAGATGGATGAGGCCGTTCGGCGCGGAGACGAAGAAGCCGTTGAAGTCTTCGCGCAACTGCTCGACTTCATCGCGACGGGAGACGCCATGAATTTTCAAAAATGAGGCGGCCGCTTCCGTGTCGTTCGTCTCCAATTCCAGCCAGATATCCGAATGACTCAGGTTCGGCACGCTATCGATCCAAAGCCGGTTCGGGCCGAATTGAAAAATGCAGCCGTCTTTTTCCTCCTCAATCAAAGGCAGCCCCAGGGTGTCCCGATAAAAGGCAACCGTCTGCTCGTACGTGTGGCTCGGGCACTTGATTGCGATGTTCGCGCCGCCTGAAAACTGCGGCCCTTCGAGTTTGGCAACCACGAAGCAATTACTCCCCGCCGGTTCCGCCGGGCTCGGTCATTTTGATCGGGTCCAGTGCGCGCTCGAGTTCTTCCTCAGGCAAAATGTTTTTCTCCGTCGCAATCTCGCGAACCGTTCGTCCGGTCTTCGCGCTTTCTTTGGCAATCTCCGCCGCGCGATCGTAACCAATCTTTGGCGAGAGGCTGGTCACCATTGCCATTGAAAGCTCCACCAGTTCGCGGCAACGATTCTCGTTTGCCACAATGCCGCGCACGCATTTTTCAGTGAAGATATCAACCGCGTTCGCGAGCAACCGGATGGATTCCAAAAGATCGTGCGCCATCACCGGCATCATAACGTTCAGCTCAAAGTTTCCATTCGCGCCTGCCCAGGTGATTGTCACGTCGTTGCCGATCACTTGTGCACACACCATCATGAGTGATTCGGCCATCACTGGGTTCACTTTCCCCGGCATGATCGAGCTGCCGGGTTGCGTGGCGGGCAATTGAATTTCGCCGATGCCGCACCGCGGCCCGCTACTGAGCCAGCGAATGTCGTTCGCGATTTTGAAGAGAGTTACAGCGATAGTTTTTAAATGCCCGCTCGCCTCGACAACTGCGTCCTTGCCGCCCTGCGCTTCGAAATGATTTTTCGCCTCGTAAAATGCTATCCCGGTACGCTGCTGGATGTGTTGCAGCACCTTCTTCGGAAAATCGATATGGCGATTCAGGCCAGTGCCTACGGCAGTCCCGCCGAGCGCGACCTCGCGCAAAGCTTCGATCGCTTTCTCTGTGCGCGCCTTGCCGTATGCGACCTGCTGCGCGTAGCCGGAGAATTCCTGTCCGAGTCGCACAGGCGTCGCATCCATCAAATGCGTGCGCCCAATCTTCATCACGTGCCAGAATTCTTTCGCCTTGGCTTCGAGCGCGCCGTGCAATTTATCCAGGGCGGGGACCAACTCGTTCTTTAATTGTGCAGCGGCGCTGATGTGAATCGCCGAGGGAATCACGTCGTTGCTCGATTGCCCCATGTTCACGTGATCGTTGGGATGAACCGGGTCATGCGATCCGATTGGTTTCCCTGACAGTTGCGCCGAACGGTTCGCGATCACTTCGTTCGCGTTGGTGTTGGTGCTCGTTCCCGAGCCGGTCTGAAAAATGTCGAGCGGAAAATGTTCGTCGAGTTTTCCTTCGGCGACTTCTTCGGCTGCCTGTGCGATCACCGCTGCTCGGTCGGCGTCGAGCAAACCTAAGCCCTGGTTCGCCTTCGCGGCCGCCCATTTGATTAGACCCAACGCGCGAATGAATGGCCGGGGAAATCGATAACCGCTTACTGGAAAATTCAACACCGCGCGATGCGTAGACGCGCCATGGAGAGCATGCGCGGGCACGGTCATCTCGCCCATCGAATCTTTTTCGATTCGCGTCGGTTCTTCCGTCATGCCGAACGCTCTGCGCCGACGCCGGCGAGGCGCGAACGGCTCTTCTTAAATATGCGTCCACCGCCCTGTGCCGAAGGTATCTTGTGAAACACCGTGATAAACATCGGCGGGATATTTTGCAGAAAATATTCCGATTCGTCGCGCTGGAAAACGGTGGCGTGCTGCCTCACTTCATTGGTGACCTGGTAAATGATGAATTTGCCGCCGGGTTTGAGCGCGTCGTACGTTTTTCGCAGCAGCGCGCGCTTCTTGTCGATCTTGAGAATGCTGAACGGGATGCCGGAGAGAATGTAATCACATGAAGTGAAGCCGAGGCGTTTCAGCTCGTACGGCAACGAGGCGGCATCACCATGGATGACATGGACGCGCGAATCACCAGTAAATTGCCGTTCCAGCGCACGCGCGAGCGCGGCATCGAGCTCGAACAAGAGTAGATGCGAATCTGGTGTCATCCGCCGCGCGATCTCACGTGAGTGGACGCCTTCGCCCGGGCCATATTCCGCAATCACGCGTGACTGGCTGAAATCCATTTTGGTGGCGACGCGTTCCACCAGCGCCTGGGAGCTGGGCACAATTGAAGCAATCTGGAACGGACGCTTCAGGAAACGCTTGAAAAACAGTGTGCTCACGGGAACTGAGACATTCGCTTCACGCATTCCGGTTGTCTAGTATTCATCTGCTCTGTGACCAGTGCCTGCGATTGGTCCTCCTTGGTCTTGACTGATTACTGATCACCGATCACTTATCACTTCTGACTTTCATGCGCGGTTAGCTCAGTGGTAGAGCACTACCTTGACACGGTAGGGGTCAGAGGTTCGAACCCTCTATCGCGCACCACCTCTGTGTGATGAGTAACATCTCTTCAAATCTCAACCAGGCGATTAATCACTCAGTCCGGGTGTTGGAATCGTTGAAAAACCTTGAGCCGCAAGTCAGCAAAGCCGCAGATCTGATTGGCGAGTGTTTCCGCACGGGAAACAAGTTGCTGGTGTGCGGGAACGGTGGCAGCGCGGCCGACGCATCTCATTTTGCAACGGAGCTTGTAGTGCGTTTTACCAAAGACCGACGTGCGCTTCCGGCGATATGTCTCGCGAGCGATAGCGGAATTCTCACCGCCGCTGGAAACGATTATGGATTCGATAAAATTTTCGCGCGTCAGGTGGCGGCGTTCGGCCAGCCGGGCGATGTGCTCATTTGCCTCACCACTTCCGGCAACTCCAAAAACGTGGTTGGCGCCTTGGAAGAAGCGAAAGCGCGCAAACTGAAAACGATCGCGTTCCTCGGGCGCGATGGCGGATCGACAATAGGCATGGCAGATATCGACCTTTTGGTCAAAAACGACTCAACAGCCAGGATCCAGGAAGCGCACCAGCTTCTGATTCACGTGCTGTGCGAGATGATCGAGGCGCAGCTGGATAAAACATAGCAGCGGCGCCCTAGCACCTTCACTGTGGGAAGCATGGGGCCAAACGTTCCAACAACAAATCGTCGCGCAGAGTGCGACGGCCACACGTTACTCTGATTTTTTCAGCAACCGTTCACGCTCGCGATTCAGCTGCCGTCTCTCGCTCGCGGTGAGGCTTCCAATTCCAGATTTGGAAATTTTGTCGAGGATCGGATCGATCGAGGCGTAAACGTCGTCCGATTCTAATCGGACGCCGCCGGTGTGCGCTCGTGGTTTCGGGAGGACATGGTATTTCGGTCGCGAGGCAAAACGTGCCTTCACCGCGTTCCACCAGGCGAGTTCCGGGCCGGCGCCATTCAATTCGACAAAAAGAAACGCAACACCGATGCTTGTCCAGACAACGACCAGATCGCTCCAGGCGTGATAGGCGAGCAATTGAAGAGTGTAAACGGCAGCCAGAATTACCGCGACCCACTTAGCCTGGATCCGCAGCAGCAATTCGACGCGCGGATAAATGCTCGCGAATGCAACAAAGATTCCAAAGTGCAACGCCGGCGAACCGGCGATTAGGGAGCGTTCCAATAGGCCCCATATCGTTAAGAGCACCGCCGGTGTGAGCAACAACGTTACGTAGAGCGCGATGTAGGCGCGCCGGCCGAGAAAACGTTCCACCTCCCGGCCGAATACGAACAGCAGGTACATCTCGATGGCAAACCAGAGCAGTGATGAGGGGAAATGGACGAACGCATACGTACCGAGCCGCCATACCTGCAGCCCGTTCCAGATCCGCGCACTGTCGAAAACAAAATAATTGAGTGTGCCAGCCAGACCGGGAATTGCAGTCACAATGCACGCAAGTACCGCACAGACCACATGTACCCCCACCAGCATCGTGGTCACATCGACGGGATAGCGACCCATCCACGCAACCGGCCGATAATCATCGGACCTGGTGACCCCGAACATACTTTTCAATTAATGCCGCGCGTTGTCGTTGCGCAAGTGAAACGACAGAGGCTGCATTTCAAATTTCGTGCGTCGGATTTCCTTTGGCTATTTGTTAATGGTGCCTCGTGATTCTGTAACGCCTCATCGGGTGTGTAGCCGTCACGCCGTAGCCTCGACGGGGGCGGATTCATGGTTAAAGTGGGCAGTTTCGTTCGATGAAAAATCTCGCTCCTGCCATATTCCCGCCCAAGGGGATCGGTGATGCAAAGCCCGCCAACAAGGCGGTGCTCGATTGGGTGCACGAGATCGCGACACTCACACAACCCGAGAACATTTTTTGGTGCGATGGCTCGGAGCGCGAGAACGACTTTCTAATCGCTGAGTCGCTAAAACAAAATGTCCTGATTGAGCTGGACCACAACAAAGTTCCTCGCTCCTATCTGCATCGGTCCAATCCAAATGATGTCGCGCGCGTCGAGCAATTCACTTTTGTCTGCACGCCAACAAAGGATGAAGCCGGGCCGACAAATAATTGGTCTGAGCCGGGAGAGACATATGCGAAACTTCGGACGTTGCTCCGAAGCGCCATGCTCGGGCGCACAATGTTCGTGATTCCCTACATGATGGGCCCGGCGGATTCACCGCTGACCAAGGTTGGTTTCGAGATCACCGATTCCAAATATGTGGTGCTCAGCATGAGGATCATGACCCGCATGGGCAAGACCGCTCTGAAACGGCTCGGCAGTGATCCGAGTGCAGAATGGAACCGTGGCGTGCACTCATTGCTGGATGTAAATCCTGAGCGCCGGTTCATCTGTCATTTTCCGCAGGACAATACGATCATCTCAGTGGGCTCCGGTTATGGCGGCAACGTTTTGCTGAGCAAAAAATGTCTCGCCTTGCGCATCGGTTCCTATCTCGCGCGGAAACAGGGCTGGATGGCGGAGCACATGCTGATCCTGGGCGTGGAATCGCCCGACGGCCGTAAACACTACGTCGCCGCTGCATTCCCCAGCGCATGCGGCAAGACGAATTTCGCGATGCTCATTCCGCCCGCGCATTTCAAAGGCTGGAAGGTGACGACTGTTGGGGATGATATCGGCTGGATGCGAATCCGCGACGGCCGCTTGTACGCGGTTAATCCGGAGAACGGCTATTTCGGGGTCGTGCCCGGGACGAGCTATCAATCGAATCCGAACGCGATGCGATCGATCGCGCACGACACAATTTATACCAACGTGGCGCTCAATGACGACAGTGACGTATGGTGGGAGGGCAAAGACGGCCCGCCACCTGCACATGCGATCGATTGGCGCGGAAACGAATGGACACCGCAATCAAAAGAGAAAGCTGCGCACCCGAATAGCCGGTTCACCACGCCGATGCGCAACAACCCGGCCCTTGACTCCGATGTCGAGAAAGGTGAAGGCGTGCCGATCAGTGCGATCATTTTCGGTGGCCGCCGCAGTGATACCGTGCCGCTGGTTTATCAGGCGTTCGATTGGAACCACGGCGTATATTTAGGCGCGACGATGGCTTCGGAAACCACCGCAGCCGCCACCGGTGCTGTAGGGCGAGTGCGGCGCGACCCAATGGCGATGCTACCCTTCTGTGGATACAACATCGGGGATTATTTTCAGCACTGGCTCGATATCGGAAAGCGGCTCACCAATCCGCCGCTTATTTTCAATGTGAATTGGTTTCGCAAAGGCGCAGACAGAAAATTCCTCTGGCCCGGTTTCGGTGAAAACATGCGCGTGCTTAAATGGATCATCGACCGATGCGAGGAAAGCGGTGGCGCACTCAAATCGCCGATCGGCTGGCTGCCCAGCCCGCACGATCTCGATCTTGCCGGGCTCGACATCGATCGCAATGCCGTTGACGAACTCCTTGGCCTCGATCACGAGGAATGGCAGAAAGAGATCGCTGCGCACAAAGAATTTTTCGATTCGTTAGGCGGGGTGGTGCCGGAAGAGTTGCAAAAACAACGCGATCAACTTGCCGCGCGGTTTATGACGTAGTCGCCGCGCAGCAATGATTCCAGCGTGCTCCGAAATGCTGGGTCGATCACGCGGCAGCCGCTGATTGTTTCAACCTCTGAGCGACATCCGCGGCCTGCAATGACCGAATTAAATCGCCGAGCTCGCCGTCCATCACCCGATCCAAATTGTAAAGCGTGAGACCGATGCGGTGATCGGTCACACGGTTCTGGGGAAAATTGTAGGTGCGAATTTTTTCTTCGCGTCCGCCCGTACCAATCTGTCCTCTTCGTTGCGCGCTATATTTCTCAGCTTCCTCGCGCTGCCTGCGCTCCAGCAAGCGCGCCCGCAGGATTGATAACGCGCGCTCCTTGTTTTTGATCTGGCTGCGGCCATCCTGGCAGCGAACAATCATGCCAGTTGAAATGTGCATCACCTGTACGGCAGAGTCGGTCGTGTTCACGCCCTGGCCGCCCGGACCGCCTGCGCGAGACACTTCAATTCGCAAATCTTCGGCTTTTAACTCAACATCAATATCTTCCGCCTCAGGCAACACTGCCACTGTTGCCGTGGATGTATGAATGCGGCCCTGAGCCTCTGTCGCAGGCACACGTTGCACTCGGTGCACACCGCTCTCGTAACGAAGCTTTCGAAAGACCGATTCGCCGGAAACTCGGAAGATCGCCTCCTTGAATCCACCAAGCTCCGACCGACTCGATTCCAGGTCCTCAGTTTTCAGTCCTGCCGCTTCTGCATAGCGATGATACATCCGGTAAAGATCGGCGGCGAAGATGGCGGCTTCGTTGCCGCCTGTCCCGGCGCGGATTTCCACGATCGCGTCGCGCTCTTCCGTTTGATCCGTCGGCAGCAACGCGATCTGAACGTCGCGCTCAAGATCAGCCACGCGTTTTTCGAGTTCCGGAATCTCATCGTCAGCCATCGCCGCTATCTCGACATCGCGCGACATCGCCAGCTCGCGATTGTCGTCTAATTGCTTGCGCACCGTTTCGAGCGCGCGCCATTTCTCCATCAGGTCCTTCAGGCCCGCGTGTTCGCGCATGATCTCCTCGGCGCGCTTGCGATTATCGAACAGGCGTGGATCGGCAATCTCGCGCTCGAGCTGTTCGAAGCGTTCGCGTTTGAGTTGGATAAGGGAATTTAGGTCCATCGCAGTGTAGTGGCGGCTGTGTCAGCCGCGAACCAAGGCGCTTGGCAAAAGCGCCTCTACAACGAGCTAAGCTTTCTTTTCGGCGCGGGCAGCTTTCGTGCTGCCGTATCGGCGGGCAAATTTCTCGACCCGGCCCGCGGTATCGACAAACTTTTGTTCGCCCGTGAAAAAAGGATGACAAGCGGCACAAATGCCGATCTTAATATCGCGACGCGTGGAGCGAGTGTGATACACCGCGCCGCATGCGCACACGATATCAGTCTCATAATATTCTGGATGAATGCCTGCTTTCATCTTCTAAATGGAGCGCGGAATGTATTCGTGAATGCCGGTTTTCGCAAGCGATGAAACATGGCGATCCACTGCTGGCGGCGTGGCAAGAGACCGTCTCACGCAAAGATGATCGCGCTGCCGTTTTCGATGCAACTGGCAGGATCGCGCGGAGCTTTCGTGACATTGAAGTGCACGCGCGTGCTTTCGAAGCGAAACTGGACAAGCTCCTCCCGGGGGCGGTCGTGGCCGTGCAAATTGGCAATCACGAAGATTGGCCATCCATCTTTATCGCCTGCCTGCGAAGGCAGCTGGTTGTTCTTCCGCTGGACGAGTCGGTCAGTGAACAACAACGTGACGCAGCGTTGGAGATTTGCAGAGCGAGCGCTGTAGTGTCCGCCGTCCCCACCGGAAATTCTCCGCAGATCACTCGGCGGAGAACAGCCGACACTACAGCAGATTGGGGCGAGAATGTGCCCTCGCTCGTAAAACTTACCTCGGGCACAACGGCAGCGCCGCGAGCGATTCGATTTCGCAGTAATCAGTTGCTGGCCGATTGCAATCAGATTTGCGACACGATGGACATTTCAGATGACGACCTGAATTTTGGCGTGATCCAGGTCTCACACTCGTATGGGTTTAGCAATTTGCTTACACCATTGATGGCGCGCGGTGTGCCGATGGCTGTGAGCCGCGACAGAACACCACGAGCCGTTCTTGCTGATCTCGCGCGCACCGGCGCGACGGTTTTTCCGGGCACGCCAGTTTTTTACCAGGCGTTTTGCGACACGGATGATGTGCCTCCGTTGCCGAAACTTCGGCTGTGCA
>QHOX01000231.1 GCA_003219465.1 Verrucomicrobiota bacterium
CAGGCAGCGGCGATGCTTTCGATGTGCACGACCAGTTGTTAAAGTGAAGATTCACGAGATAAAAGTTCCGCTTCAGCTTGCGGATCACCTCGACAATTTTCGGATTGTCGAACCCGTGCATTTCCATCGCGATCTGCGGAATCGACGCCAGCAGTTCGTCAGGGGCTGCGAAGAGCGAATCCCATTCCCCGCCCTCGATATCCATCTTGATGATCAGGTGCCGGCTGGTGTCGCCGTTTTTCCGGATCTGGTTTTCCAGTGTATCGAACAAATGCGATTTCCTGTATCCGGTCCGATCGCCGACGCATTCGTTGTGAAACACGAACGCGCCGCCGCTGCACGTTGGCCGCGCAGGATCAAAACAGTCGTATTGATGCACGGGAACGTGATACCGACGCGACACATCGCATCCCCAGTCATCGTTCGGGCCAATGCCGTACGAGTAGGCTGCATCAATCGGCTCAATCAAATTCTGGCACATCAGGTATCCGCCGTCATTGGCGCTGCCGAATCGCTTCAACGTGCAGTTCTTCAAGGCGACCGGCTGGAGTTCCGCGAGAATCGTCTCGCGCAGCTCGCGCCCGGCCGCGTCGTGCACCCGAGCGCCAACCAGCACGGCGGCTGCGGCTGCGAAAGCGATGATGACCAACGCAATGCGGATGGGAGGTCGTTTGATTAAACTGTCTTGCACAGATCGCGGTCGATTAAGACTATTCTTATGTTGGTGGTTATTCGTTAGGCTTCCGCCGCTCGTTCGGTCTTAGTATCATGGATGCCGGGCAGGAGGCGTTACGCCTAAACACGCGACGAGCGCCACCACTGCAACGCCAAGATACGCTTCGCAGAGCACATTTCGGCGAAGTTGAGACAGCACGTTTCGGTCGGCGGGAGCCTTGAGCGGCTTTGCTTTGACGAGGAATCGGTTGCGCGCGCCGAAGACAACAAGAATCGCAAAGAGCGCGAGCTTAAAAAGCAGAAGCTGGCCATAACGCGTCGTGAAAAGCGCGTGAATTGAACCGACCAGCAACCAACTGTTGGAAATTCCGCTTACGACGAGAACGCTCACGCAGCACAAGCTGAGCGTAGAAAAACGGCGGACTACGCGAACTACCGTTTCGCCTAATGAGAAGGATGCACGGACGCGCGCGAGGAAAATCGTCAGCGGCACCAGTCCGCCGATCCAGAAGCCCGCCGCGCAAAGATGAAGCATATCGCCTGACACACCGAATGGATGCACTGTGGCTGCTGCAGCGTGGCTGATCCATGCCAGCGAGATCAGAAGAACAACGCTTATCAGCCAGAGAACCACGATCAGTGCCCTTCGTGCTTTAACTTGCGCCAGAGCTGAGGCGACGAGCACAAACGCAGGTGCGATCAGGCCGAGACGAAGCTGCCAGACTTGACCGAATTGCGTTTCAAACAAAACCGTTCCCCACACTGACGCCGAGAAAGTATTCTTGAGCGGCAATCCACTCATGCTCGCGACTTCCAGCCAAAACCAAAGCAGAGCGGAGAGAAGCGCCGCGATCAGACTCCAAAAAGCCAGGCGAAATAAGCGCCGCTCGATTTCGTGCAAATCGTTGCTTTCGGACTGGCCGGTCAGGCCGAGCATAACGAAATCGAAGGTAAAGATTCCCGCAATTAGAATCGACGCGGCGATTTGCACAGCACGGGTAATGATGAGCGTGGTTACCATCAAATTCTCTTCCGCACGAATGCCTAACGAACGACCCGGAACGTGAAGTTTCCGTTTGTCACGTGTGTATCAACCGAAACCACGCGCCACACGACTTTATATATTCCCGCGCCGAGCAGCGGGAGAGAAACGTGCAGCAGCGCGTGGTCGGAGGAGTGATCCAGATGCCGATCGCGTTTGTCCACTTCTTTTCCAGACGCGTCGAAGACCTGAATGCTGCTAACGGTGGGTTCGATATTCTCCGTAAATCGAATTCGAACCTCGCTCGGCGATCTCTGCATGGTGCTGCCCACTCCCGGGTCTGCATCTTTGAGAAAAGCGTGCGCTTTAAGCCGGGTTGACGCGGCTACAAGAATTAAAAAGAAGATGACGATACGTTTCATTTGTTTCCTCCAAAGAGGGGACGGCCCAGGCTGTGCGGGAAAAGATCGTCCACAAAGAAGTGCAGTTGCGCGATCACCCCGACATTGTTTCCAGTGCGCTCGTTGATGGGAATAACAGCCTCAACTCCAACCTGGAAGTATTTACCCGCCCAGATCACGCCGGGGTTTATCGTGCCGGTCGTTTGTCCCTCTTCTCCGCGGTTCAGGGGAGTTTCCAATGCGAACTCCACCAGCGGAATCAACCGATCTAGTGGCGCGTGCAAGTGCAAGTCCTGCACCTGCGATTGCAGGTAGATCAGGCTGTACTCCAGTGCAAAGCCCCACTCCAGCACGTCCGGGTGCCGCTCAACTTCAATGTCGCGTTCGCCGGTCTGGGCATCCTCAGTAACACTGCGTGTGCTCGCGCTCGTGGGAATCGCAACACCAAGTTGCCCTGTAATAGCAAATGGCTTCAGGAACCTCAGCTCATTGGGTAAATCGCCCAAGCCTTTGCCGAAAAAAATTCCTGGCGCCCAGGTGCTAAACGAGTCGGCGCCCACCGAGCGCCCGCCGGTGCCTCCGACTTCCACGCCAAGTCCGATTGAGACAATGGTTTCGTGCTCGCCGTTTTTCAGGAGTTGATATTTCCCGCCTAATTCCAGATTGCCGAACCCATTTGCCGCACGCCCGTCATGTGGATTGAGTGCGGTAAAAGTGTCACCGATTTCGATCGCAAATTCTGGAGTGATGCGTTTGGAGATGTCCATGGAGATATCCGTCTCGCGCGTTCCACCGTCGTCCGGCGTTCTTATCGTGCTGACCGTTGGAAGTGAAAGTTCGTCAGAGACAAAGGGATCATCGGTCGAAAGCGTCGCCGGAAAAAACCGCGCGCCCGCAAAGCCGTGAGCATACATCCGGCTGGTGGCGCCGAATTCGCATCCGGCACAAACAAGCCAAAAAAACAAAGATAAAAAATTCATTTCAATCCTCCGAAAGTCGAAACAACCGCGACTGCTGGGCGGCGGTTTCCGGTTGTGTAATGCGCGCGAGGCTACGACCCGTGCACACGCACGGCGCAAACCATCAAGCGCGAACTAACTGAGGAGTGAGCGCGGTGGCGGAACGGGCGGAGTTTGCCAGGTTTCTGAGAGAGAGAAATCGCAACTCGCGTATTCGAAATCAATAGATGGATGGACAACTGCGACTGTGCCTCTTGCACAAATCATATCGATCTTCGGCGTAAGCGGTTGCAGATCCGACTTCCTTTCGGTCGATTTCGCCTTGTTAACCATTTTGCAAAGCGAGCATGGATGAGCGCCATCGAACGTTTGCGCAATCGCCTGACATAGTGGCTCGCGTTTCGAATAATCGATTACCATTGTTGTCCATGCCAACGACTGTAGCGCGATCCAGTGCAACCCGATCGCGCAGCAAAGCGCAAAAATCGTGATGACGCGACAAATGCAACGAAGCACGCTCACGAGATTAACGACGCATTGTTCATACGTCAATCCAAGCAGGCCAAGAGAATAGCCTAACGTTCTAGACTGGCGGCTGCGCTTCGCGGCGCCACGGCAACCGTCCTTCGATTTCCAATTGCAGCGACAAACTCAGGAACGTGCGGATGAGCACAATTAATCCAAGGACAAGCACGTTTTGAACCGTGGGGGCGACAACAACGGTTCGGATAATGTCGCCCGCAATCAAAAACTCCAAGCCCAACAGAATCGCGCGGCCGATGTCCTGCCGATAAGACGAATAGTAGTTGCCCGTGTTGTGGGCGCGACGCACCAGAAGGCGCGCAGTCGCCACGATCGCGCCGGCAGCGACAATGAACACGCCGACGCCATCGACAGCTGTGCCGATAACTTCCATGAGTTGTCGAAAATTTTCCATGAACGTCTTAGTTGCCGGAAACTAGAGAGCTTTTCAATGCTGTTCCTCGGGCTAGCCCAATCCGTGCATGGTGGATCGGGTGGAAAGCCCGGCCGTTGCTTCGCATCCGTTACGGCTCCGAAGACGATGACTACGATCGCCGAAGGCGCAATTATCACGCGCGTTTACTCTGGCAACGCGTTGAGGACAACGCGTTCCACCTTTGCAATTATGCCTCCAGAACAACACACGCGACTGCGTAATTTTCAGTGTGGCTGAGAGTGATGAGCGCCGACGTTATGCCGCGTTCTGCGGCGAAAGCTTCGGCGGGTCCTGAAAAAACAAGAAAAGGTTCGCCGCTCTCTTTTTTGCGAATGTCGATGTTGCGCCAGCCCATCGCTTTGCCTATCCCGGTGCCGAAAGCTTTTGCCACTGCCTCCTTGCCCGCGAAACGCGCCGCCAGATGGCGCTCCGGGAATTTCATCGACATGGAGTATTCAATTTCACCGTGTGTGAAAACGCGATGAAGGAAGCGATCTCCGAATCGCTCCATGGAATGCTGGATGCGGGCGCACTCGATAACATCAACGCCGATACCAATCACGCTCATGCGACGAGAACTGTAGGGCGTTTCTGTGAAACGCCGGGCCTTGGCGTCTGACACAGACGCCCTGCAAATGGCATTGAGCTCATCCGGGATAATTCGCCATCGCTCGGAGCATTTCTTTCACGGCAGTTTCGAGGCCAACCCACATCGCGCGTGAGATAATGGCGTGACCGATGTTCAGTTCGGAAAAATCCCGAATCTGGTGAATGAGCGCGATGTTCTTGTAATTGATGCCGTGGCCGGCGTTAACTTGCATATGGGATTCTGATGCAGCGCGCGCGGCTGCTCGCAATTGTTCCAGTTCTTCCTTTTGGATCTTTTCCGTAAATGCGTTGGCAAGCCTGCCGGTATGCAGCTCAACCATTTCCACCCCGAGCTCGGCTGCGACATCCACCTGTTCTAACGTGGGATCGATAAACAGGCTAACGCGAATCCCGGCCACTTGCAGCCGTTTAATAGTTGGCTCGAGTTCCTTGCGCTGCGCAATGACATCCAAACCCCCTTCTGTCGTGACTTCTTCTCGTTTTTCCGGCACCAGGCAGACCTCCTCCGGCTTAATGCGCAGCGCGACGTCAACGATCTCCTCCGTGTTGCCCATCTCGAGATTTAGTTTGGTCATAATGTTCTGGCGGAGACGTTCGATGTCGCGGTCCTGAATGTGGCGTCGATCAGCGCGCAGATGCGCAACAATCCCGCCGGCGCCTGCTCGCTCGCACACTCGCGCGGCAACAAGTGGATCAGGCTCGGCATTCTTCGATTCCGGCATTGTGACATATCGCGCCTGCCGCAATGTCGCGACGTGATCGACGTTGACTCCAAGACGCAAACTCATGGCGCCAAATAGGACTCAGGCGATCAATCTGAGCAAGTTGGAAGGATCAAAATCTTAGGCTTCGCTGTCATTCTGATGAAGCGAAGCTGCACCGCGCCGGACGAAGTCGCGGAATTTCCACGCTCGGTTTGGGCAATTTTAGTATCAGCGACTGCTCGGACTCGGCTCGGGTTTGGATTCCTGACTTCCCGATCCCTCTTCAGAGGTTTCTGTTCTCGGCTTTGTGGACGTCTTTGTGGAATTCCGGTGGGTTTTTCTGCTCGTGTGAGTCGTCTTCTCACCCGTGCCTTCGACAGTTTCCTTTGTCTTTCTCGCTACGGTCTCTCCTGTCTCTTTGGTTTTCTCTCCTACGGTCTCGGCAGTCTCTTTTGTTTTCTTGCCGACCGTTTTAGCAGTCTCCTTTGTTTTCTCACCTACCGTTTCCAGTCCGTCCTTGATTGTTTCCCCTGTCTTCTTCGCGCCGTGTTTTACGTCTTGAAGTGCGCCCTCCTGGCCGAGGGCAGTCAGCGCTGCGGTCGCAACCAAAGCAGCAATCAAACTCGTGATTTTCATGTTCCCTTCCTCCTACTAATTACGTTCTATATAATCGGATCGGATCAGGCAGCCTAATCGCGCGCACGAGCAACGGACGTCGGGTTAGATTGGCTTCGCTCGACCTCCGGGCTCCGGAGCGCAACAGGTGCGTCGGTAAATGCGGGCAAGCGTCGACAGACGGACCCCAAAAACATAAAGACTCGCGATAAAGCCGTAGGCAAACGTGAGTCGCAACGGCCCGATTGCTTCGTAGCGGCGGGCGCTTGCCGCGATCCGCTTCTTACTGTTGATGACGCGGCCACTGCGACGAAGTCGCCGGAAAAATTCCACATCTTCCATAAGCGGCACATTCGGAAACCCTCCAGCATCGATAAATGCCGTCCGCCGGCAGAAAATTCCATGATCGCCGCATCGCATCCGGAGCAGACGCCCCGCATAATGCGCAAAGCTGTCCGTCAGCCGGTAAACAACACCTCGAGGCAAGCGGATGCGAAAGTAACCGCCACTGACTCTTCGATCCCGGATTATGCGGCCAATCTCATTCAAGCATCCCGTTGGCACTTCGGCGTCTGCATGCAGGAACCAGAAAACATCGCCGCTCGCCACGCGGGCGCCAGCGTTCATTTGCATCGCACGGCTGCGTTCGCCGCTCCGAACAAGCTGATCGCAAAACCCCGCAGCAAGCTCGTCCGTGCCGTCGGTGCTTGCACCATCGACCACAATGATTTCCGCTCCAGGCGCTCGCTGGCGAAGATGCTCGAGAAAGGGGCGTATCAACGGCGCCTCATTCAAGACCGGAACAATGATTGAGACCCGCATTTGAAACGGTGTTGTCGTGAACGGACGGTGATTATCTGACTTTGCTTGGCCGAAGGCCCGCGAAAAAAATCTTCCCTAAATAAAATTGTTGCTCGATGCGTCTCTTCGACGAATAGAATTCAACAAATCTGAACTTCGACGGCAAACCGCTTTACAACTGGAAAGAAGAAAACGGCAAGTGGAACAAAGTGCCGCTGAGCTAACGAATAGAACGATGAAGCGAACGATCCGTTTCGCCGTCGCTCCAGCGCTCTTCTTAACCTGCGCGCTCACGATTCATCCCGCCACCGAGCCCGGTATCATCAAAGGCGCCGACGAATTTGAG
>QHOX01000157.1 GCA_003219465.1 Verrucomicrobiota bacterium
CACGTCCATCGCGCCCGCGATGTCCGTGGCGACATACACGTCGTAATCGTTCTCGAGCAAACGGCGCAGGCCATCGCGCGTATGCTTCTCGTCGTCAACGATCAGGACAGTGGGCTGGAGATTCATGGCGATGCCGGGGCTAAATGCTAGATGCTAGATTTTTGCTCAGTATCAAGTTTGCGCCAATGACGAAGCACCCGCCTTCGCCTAGGCTTCGGCGTGGTTGGCGAGTGACGAAGGAAGCACAAAGCCAGAATGACGAAGAAGTAGTGCTGATAGCGTTCGTCATTTGATCATTAGTCATTCTTTCGAGCTTCGTCATTCGGATTTCGTCATTCGAACTCAGCATTTCTCGACGTGCGCAGATGAACGACCATTAAACAAGATTCGCCACGAAGAGGAAACCGTGTATCATCGCGCGATGCTTTGCCGAGTTCTCCCCGGCTTCGGGTTGATTCTGCTCGTTTCGGGTTCGAACACGTTTGGCGCCGAGTTTTCCAGCGCGGTTAGCCCGAAGGATGGCTGGAAGCTGGTAGCCGACGCGAAAGAAGTGATCATCTACAGCCGGCCGCACACGGATTCGAACCTGAAAGAGTTCAAGGCAATCGGGTCCATTGACGCTTCCAGTTACGCCGTGCACGCAGTCATCGACGATTTCGAGAATTATCCGAAGTTCATGCCTTACACCTTGGAATGCCGTCTCCTAAAACGCGAAGGCGAATCGGTGATCGGTTACCAACGGCTCTCCCCGAAGATTTGTGAGGACCGCGATTACACACTGCGCGTCTGGAAGAAATCATGGCCCGGCCCGAAAGGGCTCACGTATCTCAGTCAATGGGAGACTGCGAACGAAATGGGACCAGTGGAACAAAAAGGAGTTGTCCGCGTAAAAGTTTGCAATGGCAATTGGCTGCTTGAGCCCGATGGGCCGGCAAAAACACGCGCTACGTATTCGATTTACTCTGACACTGGTGGTGTCATCCCGGCGTTCATCGCCAATCACGCCAGCCTGACGGCAATAAAGAAGTTGTACGCAGCCATCCGGAAGCAGGTAAAGGAGCCAAAGTACGCGGCAGCTTCGCAGGCGTCATCAGCGCCCGCCAGGCCCTAGCAAAATCTTTTTCGCAACTAACGCGCGCGAGTATCGTCTCTCCGTATGAGAGCGAATTTCTTCCTGTCTCTAGTCGTAACCGCCGGTGCGCTTACGCTCATCAACGCGACCTGGGCCGAACGTTTGCCCGACACTCCAAAGAAACCTGTAGACACCGAATACCAGGGCGTGACCGTGGAGGATCCATATCAGTGGCTCGAAGCGGACGAGGACTCGCAGGTGAAAGCGTGGTCGGACGCGGAGAACCAGCAGACACGCAAATATCTCGACAGCTTCCCTGATCGGGCGGCGATTGAAAAACAGTTACAAGACTGGTACGCAAAGACTTCGCCGAGTTATTTCTCGCTCGTCTCGCGACCGGGAATCTTGTTCATGATGAAGTTCCAGCCGCCGAAACAGCAGCCGCTGTTAGTGACGCTCGCGTCGGCGGACGATCTCAAGTCGGAAAAAGTAGTGCTCGATCCGAACGTCCTCGACGCGAAAGGCACAACGGCGATCGACTGGTTTGTGCCGTCGTTGGACGGCAGATATGTCGCCATCTCACTTTCCAAAGGGGGCAGCGAAGACGGCACACTTCACTTTTACGAAACTGCGTCGGGCAAAGCGCTGCCGGACACCATCGCGCATGTTCAATATCCCACGGCGGGCGGCAGTGCGGCTTGGAATTCGGATGGCACCGGGGTCTATTACACGCGGTTTCCCCGGAAAGGCGAGCGGCCCGACGCTGATCTCAATTTTTATCAGCAGATTTACTTTCATAAGCTCGGCACGCCCGACACAGAGGACTCATATTCGATCGGCAAAGACTTCCCACGAATCGCGGAGATCACTCTCCAATCATCGCGGGACGGCAAATACATTCTGGCAACGGTGGCGAACGGTGATGGCGGGGACTTCGCGCATTATTTGCTCGGGCCAGATGGAAAGTGGAAGCAGATCACGCAATTCAGCGATCAAATAAAGCTCGCGAGGCTCGGCCGCGATAACGCGCTTTATCTGCTTTCACGCGCAAACGCGCCGCGCGGCAAAATTCTACGGCTGCCGCTTCAGGCACCGGAATTGAACAACGCAGCTGAGATCGTGTCGACCGGGCAGGCAGTAATCGAGCAAATTGTCCCGACGCAAGAGGCCCTCTACGTTGGCGATCTGCTGGGCGGTCCTTCGCAAATCCGGCGCTTCGATCTGAACGGCAAAAACGAAACGATCATTCCGATCGCTCCAATTTCGGCGGTGCAGGAAATGCTTGCCACGGAAGACGGTGCATTGCTTTTCCGCGACGTGAGCTACACGGAACCGGCGGCGTGGTTTCAATGCTCTCAAGGCCGAACTGAGCCGGTCAAAACAGCGCTGCGGAACACGTCGCCAGTGTCGTTTGCCGACGTTGAAGTGCGTCGTGCGTTCGCTACTTCAAAAGACGGTACAAAAATCCCACTCAACATTCTCTTCAGGAAAGGAACGCCGCGTGGTGATGGGCAGAATCCGACGCTTCTTTACGCGTACGGCGGGTACGGAATCAGCATGTCGCCAAATTTTGATTTTACACGGCGGCTCTGGTTCGACCGTGGCGGCGTGTACGTCGTGGCGAATATCCGCGGTGGCGGCGAGTTCGGCGAAGAATGGCACAAAGCCGGCAACCTCACGAAAAAGCAAAACGTGTTCGATGATTTCGCGGCTGCTGCCGAGTATCTGATCAAACAGAAATATACGCGCCCCGAAAAGCTGGGCATTCAGGGTGGAAGCAACGGCGGCCTTTTGATGGGCGCAATGATCACGCAGCAGCCTGATTTGTTCCGCGCGGTTGTTTCCTCGGTGGGTATTTACGACATGCTGCGGGTGGAACTGGCACCGAACGGTGCGTTCAACGTAACCGAGTTCGGCACGGTGAAAAATCTCGAGCAATTTAATGCGCTTTACGCTTACTCGCCCTATCATCACGTAGTGGACGGAACGAAATACCCTGCCGTCTTAATGATGACGGGTGCTAACGATGGACGCGTGGCGCCTTATCACTCCCGCAAGATGACGGCGCGGCTGCTTGCCGCGAACAAATCGGACAACCCAATCCTGCTACGAACAAGTTCCAGCGCGGGCCACGGCATCGGCACCGCACTGACCGAGCGCATCAAACAGTTGGCCGACATTTACGTGTTTCTCTTTGCGCAGCTGGGGATGACGGGCAAGCCCGGTGATTAGTTACAAGAGTTACAAGCGATCTTCATTGTAACTGTTGTAACACTGTAACCTTGTACCGTTGTACCTTTGCGAAGGAAAGTACTCATCATCGCCGCCGCGATTGCGATATTTTTAGTGATCACATTCGCGGTTGGCGTCGCAGTGTTCTTCAGTCCGCTCCTCACTCACGACGTTGAGAGCGACGCATTCCGTACAGCCATGGAACAGGAAACGGCAAAGGGTTTGCATTTTCCTCGGGCGCGTTACGCGCCGATTCGACGCACCGGCGCATTAACGGCACAGAGCGAAAGTTTCGAAGCCGACAACGGACAGAAAGCAATGGCCACGCTCGCGTCACGTGATTTCGCCAGAAGCTAATCCAATTCTTGAGCGGTTGCCCGGGGGAACGTATTTGGCGCGCAGAACAAATGAATGTGATCCGGCATGATGACGTAGCGGCCAGTCCGCCAGAGATTTGCCGCCTGCCATGCTGTGATCAGCAGTTCCGCAGCTTCGTCGTTTGCAAGCAGCGGTCTTCGCCGGTGTGTGCACACGGTGAGGAAGATGATGATCGATCGGAAGCCAGCCTCAACTGTCGGAAAATGCGCCGGTTTCTTCCGTCCAGAGCGGCACGCAACCTTCGGCGGCGTCGCAGAGCTCCCCCTCCGCTTGGGGGTGCCTTCATGCTTGCGGTTTCTGATGCCCGGCTTCCAACATGCGAATGCGTTTGTCGATGTACGGCAAGCGGATCGTCAGGGTAAGACCTCTGCCCTGGCTGCTCTCGATGGAGAGCTCGCCACCGTGTTCGCGCACGATCCGGCGTACAATCAATAATCCAAGCCCGGTCCCGGATGGTTTGGTTGTGAAATAAGGCTGAAAGACGCGGCTCAAGTTCTCCGCCGACATCCCACCGCCGGTATCGACAAACCGGACGATGACATGCGTGTCGTCCAAATCGGTGCGAATTCGCAAGGTGCCGTGGCGGTGCATGGCTTCGAGACTGTTTTTGATCACGTTGTAAAACGCCTGCTTGATCTGATCGCGATCGAGCTGAAGCAATGGCACGTCCGAGCGAAGCTCTTGTTCGACGACGATTTCGCGGTCCTGGAGCTCAGGGGCGAAAAAGCGAACCGCTTCCTCGACGATTGTGTTTACATTTTCCGCCCGCAGTTGCGGACGCGATGGCCGGATGGCTTTCAAGAATTGCGTAACGATGGAATCCAGCCTGTTGACTTCGGAACGGGCTACCTCGATTGACTGTTCAAGGTCCTCCTTCGCGCCGTCCTGCAGCTTTTGCACACTGCGCTCCATCAATTGCAAGTGAATGTGCAGCGAGTTCAGCGGATTGCCGATCTCGTGCGCGACGCCTGCCGCCAGCAACATCAGTGCGTTCAAACGTTCCGACTCAATCGTTTGCTGCGCTGTGCGGCGGCTCTCGGTGATGTCGCGCAGGATCATGACGTGGCCAACCTCTTCTGCTGTAGCCGGGGTCGCTGACCTCGGCCCACCGCGTTCACTCCGCAAGGATTCGTTCCGACCGGAATCACCGATTCCGGCTACAGCTTCGCGAGGCTCCATCACCAACGGCACAACGTAAAAATTGATGAACCGATTTTGCGGATAGAAGATTTCGATGTCGTGGCTGACCGGGCCTCCGCTTTGGGTAAGAGATGCCCAATCGAGACCTCGAATGCGTTCGTCGAGCCGTTTGCCGACTGCTTCGCCTGCTTCGAGTCCAAATAGTCCGCACGCTGCGTCATTCACGTAAGTGATCCGTCCTTTCGAATCGGTGACGATGATCCCTTCCTGGATGGCGTTGAATACCGTTTCGAGAAAACCTTTCTCCTGCGCCAGGCGCAGAAAATAATTCTGCACCTCTTCCGGCCCGATACGCCCGAGCCGCTCGATGAGTTTTTCTAAAAAGCCAGCTTTCACGGTGCTATCACAGTGCCCTTGTTAAACTGAGATTCCTCGACTTCGCTCGGAATGACAAAAACGGAAGCCGGCTTTCATGACTCATGTCAGCGTTGAAACGCTACAACGGATAAGCTTTGCCGATTCAACCGTTCACCGGTTCAAGATTTCAACTTCTTCGCGTTGAACCGGCACCTCCACGGTCAGCATTTCGACGCGCAAATAATTCAATACTACCGGCGCGAGGATCAAGCCCGGAATGCCCATGAGTCGTTCACCAAGAATCAGCGCAATCAGCGTCAGCCAAACCGGGTTTCGAATCCGGTCGCCGATGATCTTGCTGTTCAGCAAATACTCGAGCTTGTGGATCACGACGAGGAACACCAGCGCGGAAATCGCCAGCTTCAGGGACACCGTTAACGCAACAAAGACGATGATTGTATTACTCACAAGGTTGCCGACGATTGGCACGAGTCCGCAAAGAAAGGTGACCGCTATGAGCAGCGGTGCGTGCGGCATGCGAACCGCCAAGAGAAAGATCGCGGTCAACGCCGTATTGATGAGCGAAATGGTGATCTGCGCGCCCATGACCGTAGCAAAGCTTCGATAAAAATCGCGGAACCGCCTTGAGACTTGATCGCAGCAAATAGAGTAAAGATTATTCTTCACCCGATGCGTGCCCCGATAGGGGTCGAGCCCGGTTTTCAACGAGAGGCTCGCGGCAGCGACGATTCCAAGGATGCTGAAAACCAGGTTCGCGGCCGTGGCTTTGGCAACGTTGGCAACGTTGCGCAGATAACTCGCTTCCTCCCCGAGCGCGCCGACGATAACCTGCCTGAAACTTTCGAAATCCGTAAAAGGTAATTCGATCTGCCTCTTCTGAGCCCAAGCGCTGGCCGACGGTATGGAGGTATCCGCCACGTCCGGCAGAGCCAAAACGGCCGTCCGGGTAAAATGAACTCCGGCAGCGGCAACCCCGGCCACAGCGATGATGAACAACGCCAGCGCCAGCCATTTTCTCCTAGTGAGAGAATATAGCTGGCGCAATGCAAAATACGAAAACAGGACTACCAGCAGCGGCACGCCAAGATGAAGAACGCCCGTTAGAATGATTGTTGCGGCGAGCACCGCGTAAGAAACTCGCCTCGGGGTAATCATGATTCACTCACCCCTTTTAACTCCATCCCCACCGGACATTGTCAACTAGGCCGTACCTTGCTGTAGAGTGCGCTGTCTTCAGCGCACCGGGTTTACGTCGCGGAGCGAAGGTTTCCCGGGCACATATTTGGCTCACAACAAGATGGAATACCATCGCGCCGCGATCCTAGGATTCACGCAAAACAAAAGATTGAAAATCGCCGCCGGGCGATCACAGAAGGACCGTTTGGAACGTCTCGCTGCGCTAGCAACAATGTGCCGCTTACAAAGCCTGGCCTGTTTCTTTTTCAGCGCGTTCTTTCAGCGCCGCCTTGCGCGAAAGTTTTACGCGGCCTTTATCGTCGATGCCGATGCATTTGACCCAAATCATATCGCCAACCTTGACCACGTCTTCGGTGCGCTTCACTCGAAAATCGGCAAGCTCGGAAATGTGCACCAAACCGTCTTTGCCTGGGAAAACTTCAACAAACGCCCCGAACTCCTTCGTCGTGACGACTCGTCCCTGATAGGTTTGTCCGATTTCGATTTCGCGGGTCATCCCGCCGATAATTTCCTTCGCGCGCGCCATGCTCTCACCAGTCGTTGCGTAGATGTGCACTGAGCCGTCGTCCTCGATGTTAATTTCGGCGCCAGTTTCGGCGACGATGCCCTTGATGGTTTTGCCGCCGGGCCCGATGAGCGCGCCGATCTTCTCCGGATTGATTTTAATCGTCTCGATCCGCGGCGCGTATTTCGATAACTCACTCCGCGGCTTATCGAGAGTGCTACGCATAATTTCGAGAATCCTGCTGCGCGCCTCTTTCGCGCGTTGGATCGCTTCCGCCATGATGTCGTGACGGATCCCCGGAAGTTTCAGGTCGAGCTGAAAACCGGTGACGCCTGCGTCTGTCCCGCAAAGCTTGAAATCCATATCGCCAAAATGATCTTCCGACCCAATGATGTCGGTGAGCAACTCGTAACGTTTCAATTGCTTATCGTCGCCAGCCTCGGTGACCAGACCGATTGAGATTCCAGCAACCATGCCCTTCATCGGCACACCAGCGTCCATGAGCGCGAGCATTCCGCCGCACACACTGGCCATGGATGTCGAGCCGTTAGATTCCATAATCTCGCTGGAAACGCGGATGGCATAACGAAATTCGTTTTCGCTGGGCACGACCGGTTCAAGCGAACGTTCAGCCAGTGCGCCGTGTCCAATCTCACGCCGCCCGGGCGCGCCTGTCCGGCCGGTTTCGCCGACGCTAAACGGCGGAAAATTGTAGTGCAGAATAAACCGCTTCGATTGTTCCCCGCCGCCGTATGCGTCAATCATCTGTGCTTCTTCGATCGGCGCCAGTGTCGCCAGCGCGAGTGCCTGAGTTTCGCCGCGCTGAAAAATAGCCGAACCATGTGCGCGCGGCAGCACGCTTACTTCGCAGCTGATAGGGCGCAAATCGCTGTAGCCGCGGCCATCGACGCGCTTCTGTTTTTCCAAAATACTGACGCGAAACGCCTTCTTTTGCACGTAATCGAAGGCCTGCGAGATAGCGAAAGGATCGGTTTCGGGATGTTTTTCCTGGATTGCGGTCTTCACTTCCTCGCGCAATCCGTCCACGGCTTTGGCGCGCGCCATCTTGCCTTCGGTATAAAGCGCCTCTTCGATGCGGTCGCCCGCAACGCGGTAAGCGATGTCGAGGAGCTCCTGATCCACCTTAAGCAACGCGGCCTCGCGTTTCGGTCTGCCCGCCATTGCCGCCAGCTCTTTTTGAATGCGAATCATCTCACGCGCATACCCGTGCGCGAACTCGAGTGCTTTTATGAATTCAGCTTCCGGCATTTCCTTTGCCGAGCCTTCGATCATGATCACATCGTTTTCAGTGCCGACGTAAACAAGGTCGAGATCGCTTTGGGCCCGCTCGTCGTGTGTCGGATTAGCAACGAACTCACCGTTAACGCGACCGACGCGCACCGCGCCAATCGGCCCTGCAAACGGAATATCCGAAATGCTCAGCGCGGCGGACGCGCCGTTGAGTGCGAGAATATCGGGATCATTCTGGCCATCGGCGCTAAGCAGGATGGAGATGATCTGTGTATCGTAAAAATATCCCTTTGGAAAAAGTGGCCGCAACGGCCGATCGATCATGCGCGAAGTGAGTGTTTCCTTCTCTGTAGGACGGCCTTCGCGTTTGAAGTAGCCGCCCGGGAATTTTCCGGCGGCCGCCGCTTTCTCGCGGTAATCAACTGTCAGCGGAAAGAAATCCTGACCTTCTTTGACTGCTAGTGCCGAAACCGCGCTGACAAGCACAGTGGTGTCGCCGCACGTGACGATAACTGCGCCATCGGCGAGCCTGGCGATTTTGCCGGTTTCGATAGATATTTCATTGCCGCCGATTTTGGCGGTGACCTTTTGTTGCATTGTTATTTTCCTGGATTCGCGGTTCCAGGCGGTCACCTCGACTGTAGGTTTTAAACCCGTTGTCCGCCGCAGCGGACGCGAAACTAAAACCTAAAATCCAAGGTGATTGCTACGCCTGGACTGCTGGTTATTTTCTTAGTTAGTTGTGGCTTCGAGCAGTTCAAATTCAAGATCGGAACCTAACGAATTGAGCGCTCCGGTTATTTCCGAAGGTTCAGCTTCTCGATCAAATTCTTGTAACGATCAGCTTCCGTTTTGCTCAAATAATCGAGCAGGCTCCGCCGTTGCGCGACCATCTTGAGTAAGCCCCGCCGCGACGAATGATCTTTCCGGTTAGCCTTAAGGTGCTCAGTCAAATGCTCGATCCGGCGGGTGAGAAGTGCGACTTGCACATCCGCGCTGCCGGTATCTTTGTCATGCAACTGGAACTCCTTGAGATCCAACGTTTGGTTGCTCTCAGCCATAACGAAGGGCCTATTGTAACCGAAGAACCGATCTTCGCAACCGCTCAAAACCGGCCGTCCTGCACCAGCGGGCGTGTTGCTAGGCTGGATGGCTTTCGCGTTTGCCGTCGTACCAAAGGCTGAGCTTTGCACGCGAACGGACTCCGCGCGGACCGCGGAGGATTATGCCAAAGAATTTGCGCAGAAAATGTTTCGCAGGATACATGCGCAATTTTCGACCTGAAGTGACAACCGGTTCCCGCAGCACTTTGAAACGGCCCAGCTTTTTTAGCTCGAGGGAAAAATAAACCTCTTCGCCGGCAAAGTACTGCTCATCGAATCCGCCAACGACATCGAAGTTGCGCCGTGTAGTGAAAAGAAATGCACCGGCCCCAAGATTCAGGCCGAAATAAACCGACGAAAAGCCGAGCAACAGCATGCGTCCCCAAATGGGAACAAATCCGTCCATCGCCACTCGTGCGCTGCCGCCTGCGTAACCCGATTCCATGGCGGCGATCCCGCCACTCACATGCGCTCGATTGATGCGCGTGTCGGCGTCAATGAAGAACAAATACTCGCCCTGCGCCGCCCGCGCGCCTGCATTCCGGGCGGCCGCGATTTGGCGTCGATTGATTCGGACGACTTTCGCGCCCGCGCGAGAGGCAATCTCCGGCGTCGCATCCGTTGAGGCATCATCAACAACGATGATCTCGTAGGGCTGTGCCGCGCCAGAAGCCGAATCATGAATCGCGGCGAGCGTGCCGGAAAGCTCGTGCTCTTCGTTGTAGGCGGGAATGATAAACGACAGCATTTTGCGATATTCGATAGAGCGAGCCTCTGTCGAGGCAGCGCAATAGATAAAGCACCCCACGCTCAACGTCCACTCTTGGTGTGCGGTGACGCGTCGCCGTTTTTATGGATCGATAGTGAAGTGGCTTGGTTGCTCCCTTAACGCCGGAACGTCACTGTCACCTCGTTGGAGCAGGTCTGGTTTCCAGCGTCACACACCTTGTACACGAAGCTAGCCCGGCCGGTGACGCCGGTCGAATCAGTATAGCGGCCCGCGTTGGCAACTGTCGCGATCACATTTCCATCACGGTAGACGTCGATGTTGGCCGAGGTCGCCCCGCTCCAGGTGAGACGCGATGTATCTATTCCCCCTATCTTTTTGCCACGGGCGGTGAGTGTGATCGGTCCAGCCGTAGGCGTCGGAGTTGGCGTTGCAGTGGGGATTGGCGTCGGTGTAGGTGTAGGCGTTGGCGTCGGTGTAGGCTGCACTTCGAATGAGCCGATGTCGATGCGGCCGTTGAACACGCGCGGAAAGCCGGGGCCGCGTTGATCGAAATCGGGCGGTGGTGTGAAACTGGGATCGCCCGCATCAATGGCCGGGCTGCCGGGCAACAGCGCATGGGTCTGGGTCGGTCCGCCGTTATTGTGCAACGGACCAAGCCTCGGGTTGGTGTTGATCTGGTCCCCCGTCGCCGTCAGGAACCCGCCTCCGTTATCACTGGCGAGGTTGTATCCAAGAGAGGTGATGGTGCCGTTATTGTCGAAGAGGGTTCCACCGGTAGCGCCAGCATTCAGAACGGTATCGAGGATCTGTGTCGTCCCTCCTGTCCAGCTGTAGATAGCGCCGCCGTTTGGGGCCGAGTTGCCGCTGAAAGTGCAGTCTTTTACCGTCAGCGCCCCACCAGTAATCACCATGCCGCCACCACCAGTGCTGATGGCCGAGTTGCCACTGATGGTGCTGTTGATCACGGTCGCAGTCGCACCGTTACCGATACCGCCGCCGCCGTCGTTGGACGAGTTACCGCTGATGGTGCTGTTGGTTACTGTCGCCACGACGCTCGCCTCGTACTCATCGTCGATGCCCCCGCCAAAGCCGTTAACTGCCGAGTTGTTACTAATGATGCAGTTGTCTACCGTCAGCGAGCTCGTGGTAATGATGCCTCCGCCGCTCCGGCTCGCCGAGTTGCTGGTAATGGTGCTGTTGGTTACAGTGAGGGCCCCATGGTTGTAGATGCCGCCGCCGTCGTAAACCTGCGCCGAGTTGCCGGTTATTATGCTGTTGCTTATGGTGAGGTTTCCATAGTTGCTGATGCCGCCGGCGGAATTGCAGCACCCGACCGCGTTGTTGCTCACGGTGCAGTGATTGAGTGTGACGGTGCCCACCATATCGTTGTTGCCGATCCCGCCCCCTCCGTCGATGCCGTCGGCGCCGCTACCCAAGCCGTTGGTGATGGTTAACCCGGAGATGACAACGTTCCCGTTGGTCAAGGGCGAGCCGGCAATGTAGAAAACGCGGAACATAGCGTTGCCGTTGACAGCCAGATTGCAGCACCTGGGCCATTGATCGTCACATTGCGGGTGACCTGAAGTTCGCCGCTGGTCAGCAGGATGGTGCCGGAGACGCCGGTGGCGTCAATCCTGTCGCCGTCGTTCGCGATAGCGAGCGCGTTGCGCAACGAGCCGGGGCCGCTGTCGTTGGTGTTGGTGACGGTAATGGTGGTGGCGTACGCGCAGATTGCTGTGATAAAAAGTAGTGCCGTGGCAATGGTGCTGGACGTGACAACGGATATGAATCTAGTTTTCATTTGTCTTTGGCTAGCAATGCGAAAAGCACGGCAGAAAACGGACATTTTTCTGAAAAAATCGTTTCGCCACGACAAGGGCGACTGGCTAAAATGGAGTAAGCAGACCGCACACAGCGCATGGGCACGAGAGCTTCGGACGACGTGACGCAGCTCCTCAAAGAGTGGAGCGCGGGCGATTCAAATGCGGCGGCGAAACTGATGCCGTTGGTTTACGAAGAGCTACGCCGGCTGGCGCGCAGCTATGTCGCCCGTGAGCGCGCCGATCACACTCTGCAGGCGACGGCGCTCGTGCACGAAACTTATTTGCGACTCGCCGATCAGACACAGCTTAACTGGAAGGACCGCGTACATTTTTACGGAATCGCCGCTCGGGTGATGCGCCGCATTTTAGTCGAGCACGCACGCGCGCACCGGAGCACCAAACGCGGCGGCCTAGCGCAAAAAATTTCGCTTGAGGAAGCGCGTGAGCTTCCCGCTGAAACGGATGTTGATCTTCTCAAGCTCGATAGCGCGCTGGAAAGTTTCGCCAAAGATTACCCACGCAAAAGCGAGGTAGTGGAGTTAAAATTTTTTGGTGGGCTAGACGCCAGAGAAATAGCCGAAGTGCTCCAAGTCTCGGAAAAAACCGTCCTGCGCGACTGGAACTTCGCCAAGCTCTGGCTCTGCCGCGCGCTCACCCAAGATGCGGCCTGATGAACGCGGAAGCCGCCGAACGCGTCGCGGAAATTGTCGAGCAAACGCTCGAGCTTCCGACGGTTGAGCGGCAGAAGTATGTCACCGCTGCGTGCGGTGAGGATGTCGATCTTCGCCGGGAAGTAGAATCGCTGTTGGCGCTCGAACACCGCGCACGGGATTTCATCGAGCAGCCAGCCCTAGCCGCGGCGCCAGAATTTATCGCCGGTCCGGGCAGCGCGTTGAAACCAGGAGAAAATCTCGACGATTACAAAATCATTTCGCTCATCGGCGAGGGTGGCATGAGCGAGGTGTATCTCGCCGATGATATGAAGCTGCGCCGCAAAGTCGCGATCAAGCTTTTGAAATTCGGCTTAGGCACAGCGAGTTTCATACGTCATTTTCAACAGGAAGAATGGATCCTGGCCGGGCTGGTTCATCCAAATATCGCTCAGCTCTACGGCGGCGCACTGACGGCCAAGGGTCTGCCTTACTTCGTCATGGAGTATGTGGACGGCGTGCGGCTGGACGATTACTGCCGCGAACGGCAGTTGCCGATCATTCAACAACTGAAGTTGTTCCGAAAAATTGCCGCTGCGGTTTCCTGCGCCCATCAACGGCTGATCATTCATCGCGATATTAAGCCGGCGAACATTTTGATCACGAAAGAAGGCGAGCCGAAGCTGCTTGACTTCGGCATCGCCAAGCTGTTGGACCCGGAAAGGTCAATGGCTGGCGATCAAACCATGACCCTTGCCGCAGCGATGACACCGGAATACGCCAGCCCGGAACAGGTCCGCGGAGAAACGATGACCACCGCGAGCGATGTCTATAGCCTTGGCGTGGTTCTTTACGAGCTTCTTACTGGCCAGCGTCCATATCGCATCAAAGATCGCAACCCTGCTGAGATCGCGCGCGCCATCACTGAACAGGAACCGGCGCGACCAAGCACGGGTTGCCAGGGGCGATGGAAGTTCCAAACCCCAAATTCCGAATCCCAAACTGCTTCGTGGCGATCTGGATAACATCGTTCTGAAGGCGATACGCAAAGAGCCGCAGCGCCGCTACGCATCAGTCGAGCACCTCTCGGAAGATATTCGCCGTCATCTTGAAGGACGTCCGGTAAGTGCGCGGAATGACACTTTTAGCTATCGCTCAGTTAAGTTTGTTAATAGGAACAAGGTTGCAGTAACAGCAGCGGCTTTAGTCGTCCTGGCCGTCATCACGGGTCTAATCCTTGCGTTGTGGCAGGCAGAAAACGCCCGCAAGCAGCGCGATCTTGCGCAACATGAGAGGTTGAAGGCTGAACGCATCAACGCCTTCCTGCAACGAATGCTCTCTTTCTCAAATCAGAGCATTACGTCCGTCTGGCCGGTAGCGGAGAAACGAGACGTGACGGTCAACGATATGCTTGACCAGATCACGCCGCAGGTGCAGGCCGAACTCTCCGATGAGCCGGATGTTCGCGCTCAGGTGCAGCGCACACTCGGGAACGCTTACGCGTCGCAGGGCCGGTATGATTTGGCCGAGAGAAACCTGCGCGCCGCCTTAAACGCAGAAACTCAGTTTTACGGAGAAGAAAGCCTCGAAGCAGCCGATACGATGTCTGAGCTGGGTGTGCTCTGTTACCGACAGCTGAGATACGACGAATCCAACAGGGTGCTGGAAAAAGCAGTCGCCGCGTATCGCAAGCAACGGCAAGCGAAGGCTCCCGGCTATAACGCTGCGAAGTTCGCGCTCGCGTTGAAATATCTTGGGGTCATCAAGGCCTATCAGATCGATCCCTACGCCGGCAAGCCACTGCTGGCGGAGGCGTTACAAGTCTCCTTGAGCGCAAATCTGAAAGGGGACGAACGAGGAGTGCTTGCTTTCAATAAAACCGACGCAGGCGCCAACATGGTTTATACCGGTGAGGTGGAGAAGGGAGAAGCTCTCTTGCGCGAAGCGCTCGCCGAATATCGTCAAATCTCGGGCCGCCCACGGTGGGAGCAAGGCTCAACTCTGACGCACCTTGGCGCGGCCGCAATGATCAAGAGACAATTCGACGAAGCGCAAGAGTTCTTGCAGGAGGGCGAACAGATTTTCCGGGAGATTCTTGGTGACAAAAGTTCGTACTTGGTCGCCAATCTTAGCCGACAAGCTGCCGTGCTTTTAGAAAAGAATGACCTTAATGCCGCGGAGGCAAAGGCTCGCGAAGCGCTCACGATGGCGCGTGATTGCTCTCCTGAGCAGAGCCTGTGGTGGGCGATGCCAGTGAATACTCTTGGGAAAATTCTGATTAAGTCGGGACGCGCTCGCGAAGGCGAAGATTATTTGCGGCAGGCACTCGCGATCTTAGAAGAACAAACCACGAAGAACTACTTCGATATTGGGAACTTGGAAATTGATTTAAGCCAGTTCCTGCTTGCTCAAAACCGGCCGGCCGAAGCCGAACAGATGGCTGTTCAGGCGCGCGAAGATGTGCTTCGAAATCTTGGCGCACAACATCCGCTAATGAAATCGGCAACTAGAAACTTGATCACAATTTATGAGAAAGAGGGCAAGCGCGATTTAGCGGAGGCGCTAAAATAACCAGTCTGAACGGCTGCCAGAGCAGAAAGCAATTGTTGAATTTGTTGACTGGGATTGGAGGTCCCCGTCCGTGGCAGCACCGAACCTGACTAGTGACCGGGGATCGGAGCCGTCGCTACAGCTGGTCACGGGCCCACAAGCAACGTCAGCTCCTTTTGGTCCTGACAGTGATGACATTGGAATCCGGACCCGTACCGTTGGCGTTGTAAGCACGTAGGCGGTAGAAATAGTGTGTATTGGAGCTCAATCCAGTGACGTTATAGCTACTCGTATTGCCGACGTCCAGGTCTTGGTAGCCCGGGACGTAATTGAAAAATGAACTGTCCGTCGCTACATCCAGCCGGTATCCGGTCGCGCCGCGCGCAAGTCTCCAGTTAGCAGTGAAGCTGTTGGCAGTCACATTGGTTGCCTTTAGTGCCCTGGGAGCAGCGGGCGTAGGTGCTGGTGTCGGGGTAGGTGTAGGTGTTGGAGTTGGGGTTGCCGTTGGAGTGGCGGTGGCTGTAGGTGTAGCTGTCGCTGTGGCAGTTGCAGTTGCAGTAGGCGTAGCTGTGGCAGTGGCAGTTGGAGTCGGTGAAGGCGTAGGCTGCACTTCGAACGAACCGATGTCGATGCGGCCGTTCACCACGCGCGGGAAGCCGGAGCCGCGTTGATCGAAGTTGGGCGGAGGAGTGAAAGTCGGGTCGCCTTCATTAATACCCGGGCTCCCGGGTAACAGCGCATGCGTGAAGGTCGGTCCGCCGTTGTTGTGCAGCGGGCCGAGCATCGGATCGGTGTTGATCTGATCGCCCGGACCGGTTAAAAGGCCGCCGCCGTTGTCGCTGGCCAGGTTGTACCCAACAGAGGTGAATGTGCCACCATTGTTGAAGATGGTTCCCCCGGAAGCGCCTGCGTTCAGGACGGTATCTCCGATCGTTGTCGTCGCCCCTGCTTGGTTGAAGATGCCTCCACCAGTGAGGTTGAGCGCCGAGTTGCCACTAAGGGTACTGTTTTTTACGGTTGAGCCATTATTCTGGGCACCATTCCAAATGCCGCCCCCACTGCTGCTTGCCGAGTTGCCGCTGATGGTGCTGTTGGTTACTGTCAAACTTTCAGGGTTCCCACCGGTCCAGATGCCGCCGCCATCTTGGCCGGACGAGTTGCCGCTGATCGTGCTGCTGATCACCGTCAGCGTCTGCGGATAGTTGAAGATGCCGCCGCCGTTGCCACCGGACGAGTTGCCGCTGATGGTGCTGTCCCTTACCGTCGCGATCGTGGTGCCTTGCAGGCCGCTGCCCATGCCGCCGCCGGCGCTGTTTGCCGAGTTGCCGCTGAGAATGCTGTTGATCACCGTCAGCGTTCCACCACCATTGTAGAAGATGCCACCGCCGGTGCCGGCCGAGTTGCCGCTAAGGGTGCTGTGCGTTACCGTCAACGTCGCATTAGTGCTGAAGATGCCGCCGCCGTTGCCACCG
>QHOX01000232.1:0-5157 GCA_003219465.1 Verrucomicrobiota bacterium
GACGTCGAGACGGCCGAATCGATCGACGGTGAAATCGACCATTGCTTTCACGTCGGCATCTTTGGCGACATCTGCATGGACGAATGCGGCATCGCCGCCGAGTTTCTTAATTTCGGCAACGACTTGTCCGCCTTCTTTGTCGCGGCGCCCAGTCAAAACGACCTTCGCGCCAGCGCGCGCGAATTCGATCGCCGTAGCCTTGCCGATACCGGATGTTCCTCCGGTCACGAGCACAACTTTGCCTGAGAACGTTTTGTTGTTCATGAAGTTAACCTTTCGTTGATTGTCATTTCTAGAATCAGTCGGAAATGTTCATCAGCACGTCGATATTCGTAATGTAGATATCGCGTTTCTCCTTAGTTGTCATGAAGGCAATCTAATCGCATCTCGTTCGCGCCCATTGGGGTCGCTTACGATCAACTTCCAGCAGTCAGGCTGTTGGCGGAGGGCCTCGACAGCATTGTAGCGGACGTCCATCGTCTTTTCTGACGCATCCATCGTCGTGCCTTGAAAGTCGGTGTATAACACGCCGACATCATCGACGCCGATCGCCTTGATCACTCGGCTTTGCAATTTCGTCTTCGACCGGGTCATTCGGGTTAACATGTCACGAATCCGGTCGCGGCCGACGATGATTTCCCCGGATCTCCCCACGAATCGGGCGTTGGGGGCGTACAGCGCTGCGACTGCCTCGAGATCGCCGGATTCGAGATGCTCCACGAACAGACGTGGCCAATCCTCAGGCTTATGCGATAACATCATGAGCTTCGTTGCTTTGGGATCGGGCACCCGGCGCATCGCTCTCGGTTCGACCAATTCCACTCATAACCGCAGCGGCAGCCCTATTTTTGCTAGGAGGCTGTTGTAGCGCGGATCATGCTGTAAACCGCGCATAAATGGGTTGATCAAAAGGCTCAGGGTCCCGGTATCATGATTATCTAGGGAAACTTGTAACCACTCAAACGCCTTATCCGTTTCACCCCGCCGCGCATAAACCTCGGCGATCTGATACGCCAAGAAGTCTCTGTCCTTGGCGATCAACTGGGCAAGGGCTTCGTCTGCCGCACGGCGCTCTCCGCGCGCATAGTGTGCGAGCGAGAGTTCGAAACATCTGTAGCCTTCGTTAGGCTCCAGTTGAGCTTCGCGCAGGGCCGCCTCGCCATCGCCGCGCTGGATCGCCACGAATACCTGCCACCGATGGTTGCCCGCCGCAGCCGGCTGCAGTTCCGCAGCCTTGCGCGCTGAAGTTTCGGCCTCATCGAGTTTTCCCTCGGTAAAAAGAATGCGGGCCAGGCTGGTCCGAGCTTGATAAGCAAGCGATCGAGTTCAACTGCCTTTCGGGCCAGCTTCTCGGCCTCTTGAAATTCACCAAGATAAACCACTACTCGCGCCATTAGATCATCGGCGGTCGGGTTCCACGGCGAGAGCTGCTGCGCGCGCCTGAGTTCGGCCAGACCCTCGGCAAATCTCCATTCGATAAAGAAGCGAACCCATCCCAGGGCCGCGTGCGCTTCTGCGAGACCCGGGTCGATTGCGATGGCCTTCTCGGCATCACTTCCTGCTGCTGCCCAAGCTTCCTTCTGTTTCTCGCTGCTTAAATCGCCGATCCAAGCCCAAGCTTCCGAGCACTCCGCGTAAGCCAGCGCATAGTCAGGATCAAGATGGGTCGCTTGCTCGAAGAAGCCGACTGCCTTGCGATAGTCTTCGAGATTACCGCGCTCGAAGTAAAAGTGTCCCTGGAGATAGGCGTTGTGTGCTTCTACACTTTTCGTCGCAGCGTTCTTCGCGGGTTTGTCTTGCGTGCCGAGCACTGTTAACTCCAGTGACGTAGCAACAGCCTCCGCTATTTCGGCTTGGACCGCGAAGATATCCTTGAGTTCACGATCGAAAGTTCGCGACCATAGTTCGCTTCCATCCGCAGTATTAACCAATTCAGCGACGATCCGCACCTGATCGCCCTGCTTGCGTACCGTCCCTTCCAGTAGCGTGCTTACGCCCAGCTCCTCGCCAATGGTTTTGACGTCGGTGTTTTTGTCCTTGAAACGGAACGAAGAACTGCGGCCGATTACCTTGAGTCCTTTGACTTGAGCCAGGGCGGCAATCAATTCTTCCGACAGCCCATCTGAAAAATACTCGTCGCCCGGATTGCCACTTTCGTTAAGCAATGGCAGAACTGCGATCGACTTTTGAGAGGCCGTTGAAACGGCATTAGTCCACGGCAGCCAGGTCGGTTTGCTCCGACTAAGGTGAAACAACGGCACACCCGCCGCGAGTATCGCCAGACTTATGATAAGGACTGCGAACCTCCGCGTGCTCCACCGCGGGACATACTCGTTAGGCGCGATGTCACCTGCGCGCTTGAGGCCTTCCGGCGTCATTTCAAAAGCCCAGGCAACGACGAGAGCGCCGGGAAAACCGAGGACAGTAAGCAACACTACAAGCCTGACGATCCAACTCGGAATTTCGAAGAATGGAAAAACTTGGGTGGCGACCTGGACCAGGAGCCAGGCGACAACAGCGTAAGCGATTGCGCCCCTGTAGACGTGGCGTCGCTTCAGTTCGGCAAAAAAGTTGCGCGGGTTCATTCCGGGGCGGGCCGGGTAACGTTTTCCTTTAGCCTCATGAACGAAGGGCGAGGGAAAGTGCTTGTGAACAGTTTCATTCATCGTGTTCCGATTTCACCGGCATCAATCCCCGAAGCGAATTCCATAATCAGCGGCGAGTTCGAAAACATTCCGAACAGCAACTGCAGGTGGCTCAATTGGAGCCAGACTATCGAAGGCCTCCCGCGATGAGCAGCGTTTCGCCGGTAATCCACGCCGAATCGGGTGACGCGAAGAACACCGCAGCGGGCGCGATGTCTTCCGTTTGTCCGACGCGACCGAGCGGTGTCTGCGATTCAAACATTTTCCGCATGTCACCTTCGGTGTAGCCGCCGGCTACGGCTCCTTCGGTTATCACCATGCCTGGGTTGATGGAATTAACGCGGATTTTGCGCGGCCCGAGTTCCTTCGCCAGAGTGCGCGTGATCGCATCCACCGCGCCCTTCGTCGCGTTGTAAACCACCGCAGTGGGCGGAGTCAGAGAGCTGGCAAGCGAACCGATGTTAATGATACTCCCGCCATCCGAACTGAAGTGCTTGAGTGCCTCTTGAGTGGCAAGAAGCATTCCGAGAACGTTCACATCAAAAAGTCTGTGAACCTGTTGCTCGGTGACGTCTTCCAAGGGCACGAATTCATAAACGCCGGCATTGTTCACCAGAATGTCGATCTTGCCCAAGGCCTTCTCCGTCTCGGCGAAAAGTCGCTGAACTTCTGACTTCTTCGCGACATTCGCCTGCACGGTGACGGCTTTACCGCCGCATTTCGTTATTTCGTCTACCACTTTGTCGGCATCCGATTTCGCGGAGGCGTAGTTAACGACCACAGATGCGCCTTGCGCCGCGAACTCTTTCGCGATTCCCGCGCCGATTCCTTTCGACGCTCCAGTTACTACCGCAACTTTTCCGTTTAGCTTTCCATTTTTCATTTGTGTTCCTTTTGTTTGTTTTACCAGGGAAGTGGTTGGCCAAGATGGAAGAACCCGCCGTTCGGGCCCTCGTCGGCGAGTGTGGCAAGTTGCGCACTCGTCTTTCCGCCCTCGCTAACTTCCATCGTCGCATTTGGGCCGCCCATCTCGGTCTTTACCCAGCCGGGATGCGCGGAGTTCACTTTGATTTTGTTGTCGCGCAATTCGTAGGCTAGATGGATCGTGAATGAATTCAGCGCAGCCTTCGACGCGTCGTAAGCGAAAGTCTTGAACGGGTAGATCGGCGAGTTCGGATCGGAATGAAGGGTGAGAGAGCTCAAAATGCTGGAAACATTCACAATTCGACCGGCCGGCGATTTGCGTATGAGCGGCAATAGTTTGTGGGTCAGCGCAACGGGCGCAAAGAAATTCGTTTCGAATGTTTCGCGCAAGATTTCCGGCGACACCGCGCTAACAGGGTTTGGCCCTGAGCCACTCTGCGAAATTTGGCTTTCCTTCAAAACCCCTGCGTTGTTAACCAGAATATCCAGCCGGCCGTACTTTTTTGCGAAGTAATCGTAAGCCTTCTGATGATCCTGCGGTTTGTTGACGTCAAAGCCCAGACTTTCTGCTGTAATGCGTTCGTCGCGAAGTTTCGCAGCTGCGGCTTCACCTTTTTTCGGATCACGTGATCCCAGAACGACAGTGATACCTTCCTTGCCGAGCTCGCGCGCGGTCTCCAAACCGAGACCACGATTGGCTCCAGTAATGAATGCAACCTTTCCATTTGGTTTTGTGTTACTCATTTTATTTCTTTCATTTTTTGTTTCACTCAATTGAATCAGAGTTTTAAGACACCGAGTTGCTGCATCAGTGAGAAAAGATTCCCGACACCCCAATGGTCGGTGATCTTGCCGTCGCGGACGCGCATCACGTCGACAGTCTCAAAGTGAATCTTGCGGTGAGTTGGAGCGATGCCGAGGAAATCTCCTTCATGTGTTCCGTAGTATGTCTTGTAAGTGATCACGCGGTCGCCATCGGCGAGTTGCCAATGGATCTTTGGATGAAAGTCGGGGAACGCCTCACGGATGTAGCCGTAGAGTTTGCGAACACCGGCTTTGTCGGGAGTCATGTGTGGTTGAGGTGTGTGATCGACGAAAGCGTCCGCGAAAAGCTCTTCAAAAATGTCGAACCTTCCTTTGCCTTGGACCTCTTCGGTATTTCGGCGGACCACAGCTTTCGCGGCATCCGATTCTGTCATGGCCGAGCTTTAACCTCATTATTCGTTAGGTCGCGACTTGATGTTCCCAATTGTCGAAGTGGTTTTTGCTTAGCGAACAGCACGCTTAGCCATATGCTGATAGCAACGATACCGACGAAGAAAGCAATCAGTGTCAGATTGCCGCCGTTCGAAACCTTTCCGACCCGAAACAGGACATAGCCAACAATTAGATTAACCAGCGCCCAAACCACGTTCACTGTCGGTGAGGACAATCCTTTTCCTACAGGGTTAGCGAACGGGGTTGGAAATCGGTCGCCCGAAATACCATGCACGAAATGCGGCACGACGTTAGCGAGAAACATTCCGGCAAACAAACAAGCGACGTAGTCATACCAGTTCATGGTGCGTTTTCCTTTCAGCCATTTTCA
>QHOX01000232.1:5192-5604 GCA_003219465.1 Verrucomicrobiota bacterium
TACATGGTCGTTCCGCCCATCGGAGTTATTGCAATTGATTAGGCAGCGGAGCGGTACTCGCTCGGGGAAGGAAGGCCGAGCAGCTCTGCTAGGCGCGATTCGTACGATTCGCATGTCGGGCAATCGCCAGTAGGCTCGACCCACTCGGGGTGCTGCGCGCGCAAGGCTTCGTGTATTTGTTGCTGAAGTTGAACGTAAGCCGGCACTTTATTCGGAACGATTGAAGAAGCGTTCGTCTTCATAGCCGTCAACATCGGCAATAGGCAAACGGCAGCCATTGCGCGTGCGTGGGATTTTCCAATGCTACTGGCGAGGTGATCTATCCTCCCTCTTTCGAGATAGGAAGGCTGTGTGGTTCTGCGCGAGCGAGTTTCCAGCCAACCGAGACTTTAGCGAATTGGGCGCAACTATC
>QHOX01000158.1 GCA_003219465.1 Verrucomicrobiota bacterium
AATTGATTTTTACGTCGTAGTGATCGCCCGTGACTAGCCCCGTTGGCGGCGGACCAACCTGGCTGACTTGCTTCGCAAGCGCCGCACGGAACACAACAACAGATTCCTCCCGACCTTCGCATAAAGCTACGGCAAGCCAGGCCGCTTCGCTCCAAATGACAGTTGAAATGAACGGTTCTGCGCGAGCGCGGTTATAGATTTTTCTTCTGCGCGGATAATTGAGGTGACCACGGCATGTGCCGGTGGAATGCCAAGGCGCGCGCCGCGGGGCTACACGCTGCCCAAAAAACCGAGCGGCCCGCAGAGCCGTGCCTTGGCGCGTAAAAGCCGAACGGGTGAGTGCCCTGCTACCTTTTCTTTGCCCGGAATTTCACGCTGGGTAATCCTTCGAAGTCGGCATCCTGCGTCCAGATGACAGCGTTTTCAGCGCGAGCGGTCGCAATGATAATACTGTCCGCCATCGGCAGTTTTTGACGGTGACTAATGCTTGCCGCCGCGATCGCGAGATTGCCGGTCAGCTCCACTAATCGGCCCTGCCTCAGAATCGCGATGGTCTCCAGAGCAGCTCTAGCGGTGCGTTGTTGAAGCACTCGTTTGAAGACTTCAAAAATCACAATGGTCGGCACAATCAGTTCGTTGATCTTTTCTATCGCGGTCGCAAAGAACCCGGCATTTGGTCCGTCGGCGAAGTACTCGAGCCATGCTGATGAATCAACCAGATTCACACCCGGTCCCTCTCCCGCGGAACCGACGTGTCGATGCCGCGCAAAAACCCGCGCATCTGTTTTGCTGAACGGACTGGCAACAGCTCGATTCGCCCCTCGTGCTCAATGACGTTGAATTGCGTTCCCGGGCGCAGCTTGAGGGTCTTGCGAACATCTTTCGGAATCACGACCTGATATTTGGGAGATAACGTAGTTCGTGTCATAGATCGACTCCTATTGTGTAATACGCTAACATGATCGATCTGCAAAACAATCGAGATTCGACCGCTTCACAGATCTCCGGATGGCAGTACTAGCAGAAACGATTAGTGCCCATTCGCCCCGAGAGCTTTCGGGGTTCGTGGTTACTATTCCCCGGTATTTAGTTCGAAATTAATTTTTACGTCGTAGTGATCGCCCTTGATTAGTCCCGTCGGCGGCGGATCAACGTGGCTGACTTGTTTGGCAACCGCCGCTACTGATTCATTCACTGTGGCGTTCCCGGACGGTTTGGCGATTTCGAATTTCGAAACGCGACCGTCCTTCTCGATTCGCACGTTCACGAGTGTCGAAATTTTTGTGCCTGAAGGAACGTTCGTGGTGGGCTGAATCCAGGCACTGTAAAAACGATCATGCAACATGTTGCCATACCAGCCGAATTCGGACGCACTGCTTCCGCTCCCGCTGCCAGCTTTGCCTGTTGATCCGCTTTGCCCGCTTTCGGTCTGAGACGCGGAATCCTTTTTTGCCAAAGTGATTTTGTCTTTTTTCTCCGACTTTGCGTTCGCTTTTGCTGGGCTCGCCTTGGGTTTTGCCAATGGTTTCGGAGAAGCTTTCGCCGCCGCCGTTTTTTTGGGAGTGGGTTTCGGGATTGGTTTTGGAGTCACCTTTGGTCGCGGCGCAGGAGTGGCACTCGCCTTTGGCCGCGGCGTTGCAGTTGCCGCCGGTTTCGGAGTAGCTGATGGCAATTCGATTTCGCTCTTCGCAGTTGTTACGACAGGCTTTTCGTCTGCGCCTTCATCCTCTTCTGACCGGCTGGATTCAGTAACAATGGGTGGCTGTTTTGATGCTGGCACTTCCTGTTTTTCCGATTCGTCTGCCGGGAGATCTCCCGCGCCACCCAACCACACGATGCTCTCTGGATTCGATGAGGCCCTCGCTGCCACACTCCAGCGGATCAGTCCGGCGATGAGCGCGATGTGGGCCAGCGCGATCAGAACGACGTTTCGCCAAAAGGGCTTCACCCCACTAGATCATTGAAACGTTGAACCGCCCTGCTCGCGAACGCGTTCGTAATTGAAACATCGGGAACCCGGTAGGGCGGGCAGTCCTCTGCACGCCGGAACATCATGTGGCGCGGCGCGCACGGAGTGGCGCGCCCTACCATCGACATCTGCGGCAGAAAAGCCTAAAACGTTCGTGTCCATTAGTGTTCATTCGGGGTCGCCTTTGTGGCGATGCCGACCTTGGTGATTCCCGCGCGTTGCAATGCGTCCATCACTCCGATTAATTTTTGCACAGGCAAATCGCGATCGGGTCGAATCACAATGGCGCTATCCGGATTCGTTTGTTTCAACTGCACCAATTGCGATGTGAGAGTTTCCAGGTCCATCACTTGATTATTGAACCGGATAGCGTCGCTGCGATCGATTGAGACCGTTTGCACATGCGACGTGTTGATGGGCGGATTCTTCGTCCCACTGGATGGGATAACCAGGTTCATGCTGCTTTCCAGCAGCGGCGTGGTAATCATGAAAATAATCAACAGCACAAAAGCGAGATCGAGCAGCGGCGTGATATTGATCTCACTCAACGTGGAGAGATTCTGGCGTTGCGAGTAACGTCTCATCTGCGAAACGCCGATTCCCGCGACCCGTGATCGACGTACTTGTGCTCAAACTCGGATGCGAGCTCGGCGGCGAAGTTGTCCATCTCCACGATGATCCCGCGTATGCTGGTAACGAGAAAGTTGTAACCGAACATTGCCGGAATCGCGACGCAGAGGGCCGTAACGGTCGTAATCAACGCGCCGGATACGCCGGGGGCCATTGCTACGAGGTTGGGTGAGCCCGCCTCAGCAACACCGGTGAATGCGTCCATCACGCCCCAGACCGTGCCGAGCAATCCGAGAAAAGGCGAACCGCTCACAGCGGTAGCGAGCAGAATCATCTGCGATTCGAGCGAAAGGGCAGTCTCGCCAACCGCGCGTTCCATAGCAGCGTTGACCGCACCCATCTGCGCTGGTGAAATCTTGTCGGCGATCTCGAGGCGCGCGCGAAACGTGTCATCCACTTCAGCCGAGCCGAGCAGATGAAATGTCATTTCCTCGCACCCGGCGCGATAGACGTTGAAAACGGGGGAGCCGGCAAAACGGGCGTTTTTCTCAAACAGACGCAGCGGCTGTCGGTCTTTGTGAAAAGCAGCCAGAAACCGCGCGTTCTGTTTTCGCGCGAAGCGGATCACGCGCAGTTTTGTTATCATAATCGACCAGCTGAAAATCGATGCGACGGCCAGAAGAGTGAGAACGATTTTTCCTGCGATCGTCGAGTGATCGAACGCAAACAGTAAACCGCCGCCGGCCGCTACGATTTCCGGAACGAGCATTCCCGCGTCACCGGCATAAGTAATAACGCGGTTTCAAGGAAACGCTACTTGTCATTTCGACCGAAGCGCAGCGGAGTGGAGAAATCTCTTGTTTGTTACTAATCCAGAGATGTCTCGACTTCGCTCGACATGACAGACCCCTACGAGGACATTCTTCGCGGAAAAGTCGGTCGCCTCTTTGCCGCGACGATGAACGCAATACCAATGGCGACCAGAAAAAACGAAAAGAATTGGCCGCGCGTGAACGGCCCGATGAGTTCGGCATCGGGCTCGCGAAAGTTTTCGATCATGATTCTAAAGATCGCGTAACAAATGAAAAACAATCCGGTCAAAACGCCGTTGGGTTGGCGGGTGGCCGTTCGCACGAACCACAAAATTGCGAACAACGCGATGCCTTCGAAAAATGCTTCGTAAAGCTGCGACGGATGGCGTGGCGACAGAATTGACCGCAGCGCGTTTGTGACCTCTGGCCGGCTGTGCACCGCGCCAACGATTGCATCCGCCGTGGTCAGCGACGGATCGATTCGCGCGCACGCCGCAACTGCGCGCTCAGCTTCCTGAGGATGATCGAACAATTCCTTCGGGAATTGCATCGCCCAAGGAACATTGGCGATCCGCCCGTACAGCTCGCCATTAATAAAATTCGCGCACCGGCCGAAGAACAATCCCATCGGCGCCGTTACGACGAGATTGTCGCCGAGGTTCAGCCATGAAATTTTGTGACGGCGTGCGTAGTAAAGCGTGAACAACAACAGACCGATCATCCCGCCGTGACTCGACATGCCGCCTTCCCAGACGCGCAAGATCGACAACGGCTCGCGCAACATTTCCGGCTTGTAGAACAAAACGTAGCCAAGACGCCCGCCAACGATCACGCCGAACAACGCGCAGCCGGTGATGAAATCGCCTACGCGTTGCGGCGGCAGATCGGCGTATCCGCGCTTGGACAGCCACAGGTAAAGGAAATAGCTCGATACAAACGCAGCCACATAAGCGAGCCCATACCATCGCGGTCCGACGTTGTCGTAGATCCGAAAAATGATCGGATCAAGACTGTGCAGATAGTAGGCAACCATTTCTTAGCGCGAGAGGAGAGCTTCTATTTTAGCCAGGACATCGTCCACACACTCGGGCGACGCCCGTATGATGAGGCGAGCATTACGAGCACGCCAGTCCACGTTGCGAACTTGATCACAAAGAACGACGCCGCGGACTCCATTTGCAGGAGTTACCGGAACCTCAAATGGATAGCCTTTTGACCCGGGATGTGATTGGACAACAGAGCGCGAGACCACTTGGCGCATTATAGTTGCGTTGAGAAACAATCAGGGCGGGACGCCGCCCTTTTTGCTCGTGCCCGGCTTGAGGATCGAAATTGATCCACACTACGTCTCCGCGATTCGGCACGTAGCGTGCCATTACCAGACCTCGCGACCGACCGGCTTACCGAAATCGATCTCGACGTGTCGATTGGCTGGCGTGATTTTTTTTACCAGCGAAGCGAGGGAATAGGAGCGGCGCTTCGAGAGTGGAGTGAGAACCAAATTGCCATTGGCGATACTTACCTCGACGCGTGTACCGCGTTCGATATGAGATTCGCGCGCAATATGCCGCGGAATCCGTACGGCGAGACTGTTGCCCCATCGTCGAACCACCGTTTTCATGTATCTACACTGAAGATACGCGTGCCGCGGAGTGATTCAAAATTTTTCGCAAAAATGGCGCGGTGCGGCTGACACGGTTTTTCGCCACCTGTTCGGGCGTTCCGCAGGCGACCACTTCGCCGCCAGCATCACCCGCCTCCGGGCCGAGATCGACGATGTAATCGGCTTCGGCGATCACACTAAGATTATGTTCGATGACAATCACGGTGTTTCCTTCGTCAACGAGCCGATGCAGCACGTTGAGGAGCAATTCAATGTCTGCCATGTGCAGGCCAATGGTTGGTTCCTCGAGCAAATACAATGTCGATCCGGGCTTGCGCATTTTTCGGATCCGCTCGTTCGCAGCGCGGCTCACTCCGCGTTTCAATTGCGTCACCAGCTTAAGGCGCTGCGCTTCGCCGCCGCTTAGAGTGGGACTCGGTTGTCCGAGCTTCAGATACCCAAGGCCGGTGTCGACCAGGAGCGAAAGAGGACGGCCGATTTTCGGATGCGCTGAAAAGAATTGCGAGGCCTCTTCAATCGTCATTTCCATCACGTCCCCGATGGATTTTTCGTTATAGAGCACCTCCAGCGTCTGCGGATTGTACCGCCGGCCGTGGCAATCTTCACACGAGACATAACTACTGGGCAGAAAGTTCATCTCGAGCTTGATCACGCCCTGGCCTTTACAGGCCTCGCAGCGCCCGCCTTCGGCATTAAACGAGAATCGGCTCGCCGAATAACCGCGCACCCGCGACACCGGCAATTGCGCGTAAAGATTTCGGATCTCGTCGAAAGCTTTCACGTAGGTTCCCGGCGTCGAGCGCGAGGTCTTTCCGATCGGCGACTGATCGACTTCGTACACTGCAGCGATTTGGGGAGCACACGCCTGTGGGGTGCTGGTTGCCGCATTCTGCGGCAACGAACTTTTCTCCTTTCGCGATTTATCAGGCCACAGACGCAATTGGGAAGTTCGTGAAGGCAGAATGCCTTCACCGGCACGCAGAAGGCGTGCGCTCCCCAGATTCGTGCGGACCGCCGGGAGGATTACGTCGTGCATTAACGTGGATTTGCCGCTGCCGGAGATACCAGTAATCACCGAAAGCCTGCCCACCGGGAAACGCACATCGATGTTCTTCAAATTGTTCGCGCGCGCCCCACGAATCTCGATCCAGTTTTCGACATCGCGCAGCGAGCGGCGTGACCCACGGACCGGATGACACAGGGGCGATTTCAAGCACCGCGCGGTTTCGGAATTTGGATTTTTCTGGACATCGCTCAGCGTTCCGCTCGCCACCACCTCGCCCCCGTGAATTCCCGCGCGCGGCCCGAGATCGACGATGTGATCGGCGCGCCGCATCGTTTCTTCGTCGTGCTCGACCACGATCAATGAGTTACCCTTGTTCCGCAGCGTCGTGAGCGTTTCGAGCAAGCGCTGATTATCTCGCGGATGCAAACCGATCGTTGGCTCGTCCAGTACGTAAAGCACGCCGCGCAAATTTGAGCCGAGCTGCGCAGCCAAACGGATTCGCTGCGATTCCCCGCCGCTCAACGTTTTTGCCGAGCGCCCAAGCGCGAGGTAGCCGAGTCCGACGGTCTCCATGAAACGCAGTCGCTGTTGAATCTCGGGAATGAGACCGGCGGCGACCGTCTGATCTCTCCCTTTGAATCTAAGTTTCGCGATGGCGCGCGCTGCTTCGCCCGCCGAGAGATCCGTGAATTGATCGATGGTATAGCCTTGCACGCGCACATGGCGCGCGGCCGCGTTCAAACGAGAGCCGTGACAACTTGGACATTCGCGCGCTTCGCCTTCGTCGATCCATTCGGATTCGCGCTCGGCGGCCAATTCGATTTCCAGAACAGATTCGCCATCGCGGCTCGCTCCCGTTTGCAAATCGTGATCCCAAATTTCGCCGAACCCGCCGCATTCTTCGCACATCCCATGAGGCGAATTAAACGAGAACAAACGCGGATCGAGTTCCTCAAATGCGCGGCCGCAATTCGGGCAACTCATCTCGGTGCTCATGACGGTAAGGCGATTTTTTGAATCGAGTAGACGCGCTGTGCCGCGGCCAATCTCGAGCGCGCGGCTGGCAATCTCGCGCGCAGAGCAATGTGGAAGCGGTGGCCTCGCCGCTTTCTTGCTCGAGTGAGAGCGCGACGAGGGCGTCGCGTCCACCCCGATCACGCCCACAACTACATCAATAGTGTGTTCTTTGAAACGCTCCAGTTTCCGAAACTGCGCAACCGGAACGAGCTTTCCATCCACATAAAGAGTGTCGAATCTCTGGCGCTCCGCCCACCGCGCTACGTCGGTGTGAAAACCTTTGCGAGCTTTCACCAGCGGCGCCAGCACCTTCAGCGGACTGCGTTTCGCAGCCGTCTCGATCTGTTTCACAATGGATGCCGCACTCTGTTTTTGCACAGGCAAATCACAGTCAGGACAAAACTGCGTTCCGGTTTTTGCAAACAGGAGCCGCAGGAAATGGTAAACCTCCGTAACCGTCGCAACGGTCGATTTGCCGCCGCCGCGAGTCACACGTTGCTCGATCGCGACGGTCGGGGGCAATCCGCTGACCAGATCAACATCTGGTTTTTCGAGTTGCTCCACGAATTGCCGCGCATACGGCGACATGCTGTCGAGAAACCGGCGTTGCCCTTCGGCGAATAGGATGTCGAACGCGACCGTCGATTTGCCGGAGCCGCTCAGCCCGGTGATGACCACCAGTTGTTCCCGCGGGATTTTCAGATCGATGTTTTTGAGATTGTGCTCGCGCGCGCCGTGAACATGAATCGCGCCGTTCCGATTTCTGGGGAGCGCGAGCATTCTGCTCGCTGCGTCCGGCATTTTGCCGGACGGCTCTTCTGCGGCGCGCAACGCAAGCTCGCTGTCATCATCCGTATAAACGCGCTGTGTGGTTCGCGGCAGAATGCCGCGGACGGCGGGCAACATGCCCGCGCTCCCCATTCTCAACACCTGCGCGAGAAACTTGCCGGTATGCGAGTTCTCGGCTTGCGCAACTTGTTCGGGCGTTCCGGTTGCCACCACTTCACCACCGGCATCACCAGCTTCTGGGCCGAGATCGACGATCCAATCGGCGCTCTTAATCACCTCCAGATTGTGCTCGATCACCACGAGCGAGTGCCCGTGACCTACAAGGCGCTGGAATAATTGCAGCAGCATCGCCACATCGTCGAAATGAAGTCCCGTGGTTGGCTCGTCGAAGATGAAGAGATTGCGGGTGCCAGAAGCGTCCGACAAATGTCCCACTAACTTTAGCCGCTGCGATTCGCCGCCGGATAAGGTGTTCAACGGCTGACCCAGCCGCAGATAACCAAGCCCCACTTCGTCGAGCGCTTTGAGGCCGTTGGAAATTCGCGCGCCGCAATCTTCGCCGGTTTTCGCAAAAAAATGGATGGCTTCACTAATCGTGAGTTCGAGGACGTCGTGAATCGATTTGTCGTGCAGGCGGACCTTGAGCACGTGTGGCTGGAAACGTTTGCCTTCGCATTCTGCGCAACGCACATAAAGATCGCTCAAGAATTGCATCTCGATCTTTTCATAACCTGTGCCCGAGCAACGTTCGCAACGGCCGTTACCGGAGTTGAACGAAAAGGCGCTCGCGGTCAGTCCCTGTGCCATCGCCTCCGGTTGCGCAGCGAACAATTTGCGGACTTGATCAAACAAACCGAGATAAAGAATCGGAGTTGAACGCGGGGTGCGAGCAAGGGGTGACTGATCCACCATCACGACATCGCCGATTCGGTGCGTGCCGGTGATCGACTTGCATGCGCCCGGTTCCTGATCTGAGGATTGTCCCGCGGCGCGCAGCAGATTCCGGTACAGCACATCGTGAATCAGAGTCGATTTGCCGGACCCGGACACTCCAGTTACACATGTGAAGACGCCGAGTGGCAACTCGACGTCGATATTTTTCAGATTGTGCTGTCGCGCGCCGAGAATCTTGATCGACGAAGCCCACCCTCGCCGCGATTTCGGAAGCGGAATGGATTTGCGGCCGGTCAAGTAATCGCGGGTGAGTGATGTAGCCGGCGCGCCCTCGCGCCGGTTTGTGGAACGGCCCGGGGGCGGACCGCCTCCTATGAAATGATCTAGAGGTCCATTCCAAACTAATTCGCCGCCGTGCTCACCGCGGCCCGGGCCCAGATCGATCAAATTGTCCGCGGCACGGATAGTTTGTTCCTCGTGCTCGACGACCAGCAGGGTGTTGCCTTTGTCGCGCAAGTTATGCATCACACGCACCAACTGGCCGACATCGCGCGGGTGCAATCCAATGCTCGGTTCGTCCATCACGAAAAGCGTGTTTGCCAGCGACGCGCCGAGGCATGTGGTGAGATTTACGCGCTGCACTTCGCCGCCGCTCAACGTGCGCGCGGATCGGTCGAGCGTGAGGTAACCGACGCCTACCTCGCAGAGGTAATTGAGGCGGGCGCAAATTTCGTCACGCAGCATTTCAGCTGTTTTATCGTTAGGCGACAGTTCGATCGTGCGCAGAGCATCGCGAGCGTTGGCAATCGAGAGCCCTTGGAATTGCGGAAGCGTAAACTGTAGCGGCGATTTGCGAGCGCCATCTCGGCAGCCAGAGACTCCCGAGACGATTTTGTAATTCAGCGCGTCGGGTTGATAGCGTCCGCCGTTGCATTTGGGACAGTTGACATATGCGCGGTAGCGGCTGAGCAGGACGCGCACATGCATTTTATAGGTCTTGCTCTCGAGCCAGCGAAAAAAGCCTCGCACGCCATACCAGCGATCGTGTTCGTAATCGTCGTCGGTGTAGTCTCCCCATCGTTTTTCACCTTCGATCACGAAATCCTGGTCTGCCGTGGGCAATTCCTCGAACGGCACGTTGACGTCGATCTCTTTGCGAGCGCAGGCGCGCAGCAAATCCTTTTGCGATTCGCCAAACTCCGCGCCCCGAAAGACGCGTACCACGCCTTGCTTAATGCTTAGCGTTCGATTTGGGATGGCCTTGTTCAAATCGATCGCGATGGTTCGACCAAAGCCGCGACACTCCGGACATGCCCCTAGCGGATTATTAAAACTGAAAAGACCGACGGTGGGCGAGCGAATGTCCAAATCGCACCAGGCACAGTGCCAACCGGTCGAAAAGGGGAGAACTGTGGTGGCGGCGGTCTTTGAAGCCCCAGGCGATACGCCGGCCTCCGTAGGAATTACGTTCACCTGACCTTTGCCAAAGCGCAGCGCGGTCTCGATTGCTTCGACCAATCGCGTGCGATTTTCCCCAGTGATGGCGATGCGATCCTGAATGATCTGCACGCGCGCGCCGAGCCGTTTGATCTTTGGATCGTCGTCATCCACGCGGACGATACGGTTTTCAAACCAAACGCGCAGGTAACCTTGCTGCTGAAGGAAATCGAAGAACTTCCGCGGCTCCGTTTTCTGCGGGACTGCCACCCAGAACGTGATGAGAACATTCTTCCCGCCGCGGTCGCGCAGAACGTGCTCCGCAATCGATTGCGCGGTTTCAGGTCGAATTTCACGACCACAACTCGGACAAAACGCGTGCGCGATGCGCGGCCAGAGAAGTTTCAAGTAATCGTTGATCTCCGTCATTGTGCCGACGGTCGAGCGGGAAGTCTTAACGGGGTTCGACTGCTCAATGGCTATTGCCGGCGGGATGCCGCGGATATCGTCAACGCGCGGCTTGTCCATGCGATCAAGGAACTGCCGCATGTATGGACTGAACGTTTCGACGTAACGTCGCTGGCCTTCAGCATAAATCGTTTGAAATGCCAGACTCGATTTGCCGCTGCCGCTCGGCCCGGTGACGACGGTCAATTTTCCCAGCGGAAGATCGACGTCGATCCCTTTGAGATTGTTCTGGCGCGCGCCACGAATCTCGATGCAATCACTCCGCGTCGGAGTGAAAACGCGTTGTTTTTTCCCGAACTTCGAACCCACTGGAGACAATTCCAGATCGCGGCTCGCTTCGCAAATTCTGGGGAGCGCACGCTTGCAACGGTGCTGGTCGCCGCGAAGACTCCGTGCATGAAAATTCGCGCGATGGAGTGTCTGAAGTCGATCAGGTGCGCAATCCCTATCGCAGCCAGCTCGCAGAGAAAAACCGCTGCGTAACGCGCATGATCTGCGTCTAATTTGCCCGATGACTGTGCTCGAAGTCCTTCAATCGACCACGGGCTATTTCCAGAAGCACAACATCGAGAGTCCACGTTTGAATGCGGAGCACTTGCTCGCGCATGTGCTGGGCCGGAAACGGATCGAGTTGTATCTGGAATTCGAGCGCGAGCTTAACGAATCGGAGCTGGCACCGTTGCGCGATTTGGTCAAGCGGCGCGCTGAGGGCGAACCGCTTCAGCATCTGCTCGGAACCGTCGAGTTTTGCGGCCACACTTTTGTTTGTGATAAACGCGCGATGGTGCCCCGACCCGAGACCGAGCAGCTCGTGGAACTGATCGAATCGAAAATCGAAAATCGAAAATCGAAAATACTGGATGTTGGGACCGGCAGCGGCGTCATCGCTCTTAGCCTCGCCGCGGAATCTCCCGAGGCTGAGATCGTCGCCGCAGATATTTCGGAAGATGCTCTCGCGCTCGCTCGGGAAAACGCTGAGCGGCTGGGTTTGGCCGATCGTGTTCGCTTTCTGAAAAGCAACCTTCTCGAGAATGTGGAAGGAGTGTTCGATTTGATCGCTGCAAATCTTCCCTACATCTCGACCGAACAACGGCAGACTCTTTCTCGCGAAGTTTTGCACGATCCGGAGGTGGCGCTTTTCGGCGGCGTGGGCGGAGACGAATTGGTGCGGGAATTGATCGCGCAGGCACCGTCGCGGCTTCGTCCTGGCGGAACATTAGCGCTGGAGATCGGAATCGGTCAAAGCGAGGCGCTTGTCGAGGCGCTGACGGAGAAAAATTACCGCGACATCTGGACGAAAAACGATTATTCAGGTGTGACACGGTTCCTTTTCGCGAGGTATGGATAAAATTTTGATCCATGGTGGCCGCCGCCTTTCTGGTTCCATAAAGATCAGCGGCTCAAAGAATTCCTCGCTGCCAATTCTCGCCGCGACATTGCTGACTCGGGAGCCATGCGTCGTTCACGGTGTGCCCGATCTGAGCGACACGAATTACATGTTGCAAATTCTTGCTCACCTCGGTGCGCAGGTGGAACGCGCGAGCGGCACCGTGACCGTGACTGCCGAGAAGATCCACTGTGTCGCGCCCTACGATGTCGTCCGGAAAATGCGCGCGTCCGTTTGTGTTCTTGGACCGTTGCTGGGTCGGTGCAAGGAAGCAAGCGTGGCGTTGCCCGGCGGCTGCGTGATCGGTGATCGGCCTATTGATTTGCATCTGAAAGGCTTCGAAGCGCTCGGCACGGCCGTACGCGTGGAAGGCGGCGACATCAAAGTTTTCGCGCCCAAACTGTGCGGGGCAAAGATCGACATGCAGGGCACATTCGGTCCTACAGTGCTCGGCACAGACAACGTGATGATGGCAGCCGTGCTGGCCGACGGCGTGACGGTCATTGAAGGAGCAGCATGCGAACCCGAGGTCATGGACCTGGCCAATTTCCTCAACAAAATGGGCGCAAAGATCGAAGGCGCGGGGACAAATCGGATCGTGGTCGAGGGCGTACACGATCTGCACGGCGCGGAACATCGGGTGATCCCCGACCGGATTGAAGCCGGCACGTTTCTGGTCGCTGGCGCGATTGCCGGAGACGCAGTCACGGTAAAACGCGTGGAGCCGGAACACGTGCGCGCGGTCACCGATGCTCTGGCACGGTGCGGTTACGCCGTCGATGTCGCGGGCGATTCCATTTCGATCCTGGCCAATGGCGACGCCAGCGCGCTGGAAATCGTCACTGAACCGTATCCCGGTTTTCCGACCGATATGCAGGCGCAGATGTGCGCGTTGCTTTCGACGAACAGAGGCACGAGTTCGGTGACCGAAAATATTTTCCCGCAACGCTACATGCACGTGGCTGAGTTAAAACGGATGGGCGCGAATGTCCATTTGGAAGGCGCCACTGCGGTGATTGACGGTGTCGATCGCCTTCTCGCCGCGCCGGTGATGGCCAGCGATCTGCGCGCGTCTGCCGCGCTGGTGCTCGCGGGGCTCAAGGCAGACGGTGTGACCGAAGTGAGCCGTGTGTACCACATCGACCGCGGCTACGAACATCTCGACGAAAAACTGAGCGAACTCGGCGCGCACATCGAGCGCGTGAAGTCAGAATAGTTGGATATCTTTTTTGTTGCGCTTTGACCGCAAGCAGGCAGTCGTTCTGGTAGCAAGCGAAAAGACTCAAATATGGAAACCTCGACTTCTTCTCGAGACGTACGCACGTGGAACGTGCTTTGTCACGCCACCGCGTTAGCCGGATTCTTCGTGCCATGGGCTGGGCATATTCTTGGTCCGTTGATCGTTTGGTTGGCCAAGCGCAGCGATTCGCCCGAGATCGACGAGCACGGAAAAGAGTCGCTCAATTTTCAGATATCGATGTTGATCTACAACGTAATCGCCGGTCTCCTTTGCCTGGTTTTGATCGGGTTTGTAATTCTCTTTATACTGCACATTCTGAACCTGGTGTTGGTGATCGTCGCCTCGATCCAGGCGAGCGAAGGAAAATTGTATCGGTATCCAATCACGATACGACTGATCAAGTGAGACATTGCTAGGGCTGCTTAACTCCAGCCAATTGTCGCAGCGTCTTTAGATTTATCACGTCTTCCGCGAGGTCTTTCCTCTTTGGCGTTTCTAGCACTTTCGGGATTTTACAGAAACGCAGGTTTCGCATGATGAACCGGAAAGCATCCAGGCCGATTCGGCCCTTTCCGATGTGCTCGTGGCGATCTACTCGCGAACCGCGGCCTGTCTTCGAATCGTTGACGTGAATCGCGACAAGACGATCACGGCCAATGATCCGATCGAACTCGCGAAATGTTTTTCTCACTCCTGATTCGCTGCTGATGTCGTAACCCGCGGCGAACAGGTGCGCGGTGTCGAGGCAGACGCGCAACCGCTCCGGTTCGCGCACGTTCTCAATAATGTGCGCGAGATGCTCGAATCGATGACCGATGCACGAGCCCTGGCCGGCTGTGATCTCGAGGGCTATTTTCGTTTTTACTCTTGGAATTTTCCGAAACACCTCGTCGATTGAACCGACGATCTTTTCCAAACCGGCTTCTTCGCCCGCGCCTAGGTGCGCACCCGGATGCAACACCAAAAACGGAAGTTCAAGTTGATCTGCCCGGACCAGTTCTTCGCTGAGCGCGCGAATGGAATTAGCGTGAAATTGGGGATTGGTCGCAGCGAGATTGATCAGGTAATTGGCGTGCCCGAAGACGGACAATAATTCACCGCGCTGGACGTGATCGAGAAAAGCGCGGATTTCCGCGCGCCTCAGCGGCCGCGCAAACCATTGCATGTTGTTCTTCACAAAGATCTGCATGGCTGTGCAGTGGATCGAGCGTGCGCGTTCAATCGCCATGCTCACCCCGCCACGGATGGACATGTGCGCGCCCAGCAGGATGTTTTTTGTCATTTCGAGCGGAGCGAAGCGAAGTCGAGAAATCTCTGACTGTTCCACTAAAATCTTTTGAAGCGTCGTTCGATAGATGTCTCGACTTCGCTCGACATGACAGAACAGCCTAAAATCTTTTCGGATGCCAATCGGGTTTCTTGAGGCTGCCTTCGCCTGCGTATTCGAAAAGTTTGTACATCGGCGTGAGCAATATCCCCGGGCCTTTCATGTCCAGCCGCAGATTGAAATCGAGTTTGTCGTCGAGAAAATGAATGTCGCCGTGGCCCAGCATGCTAAAGAGCGCGGCGGCGGCTTCGAAATCTTCTGTGTGAATGATGCCGTTCTCGACCTTGAAATTCGCGGTCGCGTCGCGCGCGATGCTGTAGCCGCTGCCGGGAACAATTTTGTTCAGAATTCCCGAGAGCGGCCCGAAAATCGGTATGGCGAAAACATCGCCGTTGCTTACTTCTACTTTTCCGCTGCCTCGCATGGTGCGCCAATCACTGCCCAGGCCGGTGAACTCATACGTGCCGCGTAACAGGCCCTGGGCGGTCTTGTAGTTGTAGTACAAGTCGGTGAGGCGCGGAAAGTTGATCTCGCTCACCGACAGCCCCGCGCGGTACTTCGGATCGTTTCGTGCCAGCGAGATGTCAGCATTGCCACGAAGCGTGCCAGCGAGAAGATCGGCGCGAACATCGCTAATTTGCAAGCGATCCTTCGTGAACAGCAATCGCGCCGAGACACGATCGAACGGCAGCGTTTTGCCAAGAAAGGCATAGTCCATTCCGTTTGCACCATCGACCTTGATCTCCAGCCGAGTGTTCTTGCCGCCGCGAAACTGGTAAACGCCGTTGGCGACGACATTCGGAGGCCGCCGGAACTTGTAAGGCACAACAGTTTTCCAGGTTTGCGGGTCGATCCAGAAAATTGCTTCCGCCGGATACAATGAGCTGCGGACGTTCGAGATCCGCACCTCGTGCCTTTTGAAATCGTACGTGAAACTGCCGGAGCCAGCGCCTTCGTCCCGCGTGACGTGAAGATCTTCGCAAGTGACCGCGCCTTCGGCGAAATGAATCTGGGCGTTGGCGTCGTTCATCCATGTTCCGCGAAACCGAGTGCGCCCCAAGGCAACTGTGCCATCGCCCTGCCAGCTCCCGGGATTGCGATCTGTCCCGCGAATTGCCATCCGAATTGCAGGCGAACGTTGCCACTGCCATTCCCGCAGAAACTCGTTTGCTTCGCGCGGAACGAGCGGGCGAACTGCCTCTGGCGATATGGTGCTCTCAAGGTTTAGCCGAAAATCGTTGGGTGCATCGAAGAGATCCGCCCTGAGTTGGCCTGTCTGATGGCGCACGCGCAGCTCCCGAACAAAAGTGCGGTCGCCATCCCACGAGAAATCGGCGCTAAGGTCAGAAAACGGCACCTCCTTGTACGTGAACTGTCCAAAAGCAGCATGTCCAATCACGTCCGGTTGCAATTGCTCGGAGCCCAGGTTTATCGAGCCGGTGATTTCGAGCAGAGGCGGCGATTGAAATTCTACGTCTGCTATCGGTTCACCAACGCCGAAGGCATCGAGGAATGTTTTCAAATTAAGGGTGCTGTGAATCTGGAATTTGGCGGTGTTGCTTTCTCGATTCCAATCGCCGCGACCGGCGAAAGTGCCTTTGCCGTCGCTCCATTCACAGTGCGCGATATCCAACCGCTGGTTGTTCCATTCAGCCGCTGCGGACAGATTATCAATTTCGTAGCTGCCACGTAGTAGTCGTTCTCCGCGCAGGGTCGCCTCGACCCTCGCCTTTTCGATCTCTGCGATGTCTCCGCTGAACTTCAACTGCAAAGAAGGAGGGTCTGCCGGGAAGCTGAACTTTTGCAGTTCAGTCACGACACGCTGCGCAAGCGACAATCGCCTTTGCCATTCTTCCGGTGTGATCGATGGCGACGGCTGATGATTCGCTCGCTTGATCAACTGGCCCCTGGCTGAGACCCGAATTCCACAAAAGACTCCTTCCGCTTGACCGACGTAAATTTGTTCCGGCGGAAAATAAATGTGTGCGCGGAAATTGGTCAGTTGTGCCCGGCTGGTTTTGCCTTCGGCCGTCTTGAGCGGAAAAGTAATTTGCGCGTCGCGCACATCCAGCGCGTTGAGAAACGGTTCCTTATGGACGAGCGCGGCATAATTGATGTCGAGCGACACTTCGCTGATCAAGGCAACGGTGTTTTCGCGGTTCTTGTAATCGAAAACCCGTACGTGTTTGGCGACGAGACCACGAAACGGATCCAGCGTCAGGCGCCCGATATGGGCTTCGACGCCACGCTTGTGGAGCTCTTCTACGATGCGGGAACGCCATTCACGACCAAATCCGCGTCGGGCAAGATAATAACCGCCGCCGAAAATCGCGACAAAGGCGGCGAGAATTGTCAAACGGATTGCAATTGCAACAACCCGGCGTGCTCGGCGCAACCGTGGAGTCTGCGAAGAACGAGAACGGCGAACGTGTGTTGGTTCCAGAACGACTGGCATGCTTGATCTTTGCAGCGTTAAGCCTTTGAAGCGTTGGAGGGATAGACGAATTTACCACTCTAATGGTTCAACGGCTCAACGTGATTTCAACCTCCGATCTGCCTGCCCTCAATGCCACGTTTAACCTGGTGAGCACCATTTTTATTTCCACGGGTTGGTACTTCATCCGGCGAGGCGCGTGGCGGCGTCACATGGTGTGCATGATCACGGCCCTGATCTCGTCTGTGTGTTTTCTGATTGGCTACATCACTTATCATGCGCGCGTTGGCGAGAAATCTTCCGGATACTCCGGCTGGATCGCCGCGGTTTACTTTCCGATGCTCGCTTCCCACGTTCTGCTGGCGTTTGTGACGTTGCCGCTGGTCATTTTGACGCTTGTTCCGGTTTTTCGTCGTCGATGGGACCGGCACAGGCGGATCGCGCGCTGGACGATCCCAATCTGGCTCTACGTGTCAGTCACCGGAGTTCTCGTTTATTTAATGCTCTACAAATGGTTCCCTCCACCGGAGCATTAAAAGCTGTAGCGTCCGCTGTCCCCAGCGGATTACGAAGCAACGCAATTCCGATGCGCTGAGGACAGCGCACGCTACAGTCGCAAAGCAGGAAACGGGTCCAATGTCAAAACCTTGCGCTCGACGGCGATTTGATGTTTGATCACATCGATGCGCCGCAGCGCATAAAGAACTTTATGGTGACCATTGCCACGTTTAATGAGCCGGCCAAAGCGCGTCAGCTTAAACGGCGGTTTCAGGATTCGGGGATTAAGGCCGACGTTCACAACGAGGCGCCCGTGCAGCAGTTTGGATTTATGTCCAAACCGCAGGCGAACGCGAAAGTCATGGTGGAGGACAACGATTTCGAGAAGGCGCAAAGCCGGATGATCGAATGGGAGTCGACTGATCCTGACATCTCCGCAGCCCTGATTCGCTGTCCGCAATGCAACTCTTCAAACATCGAGTACCCGCAGATGACGCGGAAATTTTTGACGCCTGCACTCGTCGTCGTGCTTTGCGCAATGAAAATTATTCCGAAGGAGTTTTACTGTCAGGATTGCCACTTTACCTGGACGAACCGGGAAGAGCCTACCATTGGGCGGCTTTGGCATCGGTTTTTTCCGGGGAGCGAAGCTGAACAGGGCTAAAGTGCGGCCGGTTAGAGCGCCGAACCGTTGAAGCGTTGAAGCGGTGCCATGGCGCGGTGACTTGACGCTTCAACGTTTGAACGCTTCAACGCTTTAACCGTATCCAAGTCATGAAATGGCTTTTCGTTTTACTGCTTGCCCTGATCATCTTCGGTGGCGCTGCCTGGTTCGGTTACAACACCTTTGTCAAAGAAGAAATCGAAGTGAAAAAGGAGCAGCGCGGGGAAGTCACTCCGCTGCCAGCGGTGGACGTCAGCCTCCCGGAATTTGAGGCGGCGGTTAAGCTGCGCCAGGATGGAAAACTCACCGAAGCGCGTGATGCGCTTGTCGCTTTTATCCAAAAATATCCCAATGGGAAACACCTCGATGAAGCGCGGGATGTCCTGGGGGAAGTGAACACCGAAATTTTGCTGTCGCGTCATCCATCTCCGGAAAAGATCGAATACATTGTGAAACCCGGAGACGTGCTGGCGAAGATTGCGCGCAAGCTGAAGACGACGCCGGAAATGATCATGCGCATGAATAATATGAGCGGCACCATGCTGCGGATCGGCGACCGGCTGCTCATCTCACATCCCGATTTCTCGATCGTGATCCAACGCAAAGCGAACCTGGTTGTGGTGTTGAACCATGGCGTGTTTTTCAAGCAATATCACATCCGCGAGGCAAAGCTGCCGCCGAAACCACCGTCAAAGATCACGACAAAAGTCGCCGAAACGATGGCTTGGAAAGGTGGCAAACGCGTTGGCCTCGGCAGCAAGGAGTACCTCGCCAGCACGAAATGGGTGCGGCTCGCCAGCGCGCCAGCATACACCTTGTATTCTGTGCCGGATCCAACGCATCCGAATATCGACCAACCGCCTCCGCCGACCGGCTTAGGCCTGGCCGCTACCGATCTCGAGGAGTTAAGCACCCTCGTGAACAATCGCACCCCTGTGACGATCATTGACTGACATCGATGACCTGTTGAGTTTCCCGAAGGTTCGGAATAGAACCGGGAATTCGGCGCACTTACTTGACGGTTCAACGCTTCAACGCTTTAACGCTTTAACACCCATGGACTGGCAACCGCTCGATTTTGAGAAGCCGATCTTTGAACTGGAACGGCGGCTGCAGGATTTAAAGAGTCATTCCACAAAGCACGACGTCGATCTCGGTTCGGCGGTGAAAGAGCTTGAGGCAAAACTTCGGGAAACGCGCCGTCACGTTTACGACAATCTGACGGCCTGGCAGCGGGTCCAAATCGCCCGGCACAATCAAAGGCCGTTCGCTCTTGATTACATTGAACGCTGTTTTACGAACTGGGTCGAATTGCACGGCGACCGCCGCTTCGCCGACGATCGCGCAATGCCATGCGGTATGGCAATGCTCGGCGGCCAGCGTTGCGTCGTTATCACTCACCAAAAAGGGCGCAACACTAAGGAGAACGTGATGCGCAATTTCGGATGCGCGCATCCGGAGGGCTACCGCAAGGCGCTGCGCTTGATGCGTCTCGGCGAAAAATTCGGGATGCCGGTGATTTCGCTGATCGATACGCCAGGCGCTTTTCCAGGTATCGGATCGGAGGAGCGCCACATTTCAGAAGCAATCGCTGTGAACCTTCGTGAGATGATGAAACTGCGCGTTCCTGTCATTGCCGCCGTGATTGGCGAGGGCGGCTCGGGAGGTGCGCTCGGCATCGGGGTCGCAGATCACGTGTTGATTTTCGAGAACGCTTACTATTCAGTGATTAGTCCGGAAGCCTGTTCCGCGATTTTGTGGAGAGATAGACGACATGCTGCTGAAGCCGCTGAGGCGCTCAAATTAACTGCGCAGAATCTGTTGAAACTGGAGGTTGTGGACGAAATTATCCGCGAGCCGGAGGGCGGCGCGCACCGTGATTATGATTCTGCCGCTGTGAATCTTGGGGAAGCGTTGCGCCGGAGCCTGGAGCGACTTTCTCAAATTCCGGTCGCGGAATTGTTGGAGAAACGATATCAAAAATTTCGGCGGTTGGGTGTGTTTTCCGAAGGCAAAACTGTTCCTGCCCAGGCTCGCATTTGATGTGATGTTTGGGACCTGGGGCAAATCGGTGGCGGCTTGCTGGTTCGGCGTCTTTGCCGCTGTCACGGTCGCGTACGCCAGCGGCGCAGCGTCGGAGTTTCGTTTCGAGCGCGACACGTTCGCTTTCGCTAATCAAACGGTGTTCGAGTATCACGAGGGACACGCTTCTTTGCGAAAACCGTCGGCGACGAAGCGAGATGCATATAATCGTCACTGCTTTGTGATGTGCCGCACGGCGGTCCAATTCAAAAAATTTGCGCGGTTTGAGCTGCGAAGTACTCCCTTGGATGACGCGTCACTGGCGGCTCGCATTCGCGCTGTAACACGCCAGGCGGCTTGGACGGAGCCGTTGCCGGACAATCAACGAATTGTCTTTGCAGGATACAAGGACCTCAAGGACATGAGCAAGGCCCGCCGCGAACTGGTGCAATTAAGCATCGGCCATGGCTGGTCGAGTTACTTCCGAATCAGCAATGCGCGGATGATGTTTCAAGACGGTACGGGCTACCAGGAACGGACTCACGGTCGACTGAATGCAGCTTTGGCGCGGGGCGAGTTGTTCATCGCATTTCTTACAACTTACCCCCGGTTCAGCATCAATCACTCGGTTCTAATTTATGAGCGAAAACCTTCAGCGCCGAATCCCGGAGATGATCACTATCTGGTTTACGATCCTAATCATCCAGAGTCGCCGCGCGATCTCACCTGGTCCACGGGAGATCGCGCCTTCGCATATCAAAAAGACTGGGACTTCATCGGTGGCTTTGTTCGCGTTTATCAAGTTTACGGCAAACCACTGCAGTAAAAGCGATTCTCAAACGAAAGATCCATGCCAGAAAATCCATCGCTGCCCAGACCAACTCCGCCGCCCCCTGTACCTCCGCCCGAACCGTTGCCGCCTAATCCACCACCCGTACCTCCGATGGGAAGATAAGCAGTAGCCAGCGCTCTTTCGGCGACGCGACGTGTGCCTCATCAGTCCACGCTTCCCACAGGGAAGCGGCTACAGTTTTATTTTGCCCGCGGAAATAAAAACCGGAGCGCCGGTTCGACTCTCACTGCCCACGCTGCTTCGCTGTGATCGCCGTGGTCGGCTTCCATGTAGAGGATATCCTTGCCCGGTTTCCACCCTTTCTCGACCAGTCGCTTGCATAGTTCGCGAGTTTGTTGCCAGCCCGGCTCCGCTGTGCCTGTATCGACCCAAATTTTTAGCGGTGGTTTTCGTTCAATCGAATCGACAAGCCGGTAAATAGCGAAATTATCCCACCAAACGGACGGCGACATCACCATGAGCCGGCAGAACGCTTCCGGGTATAAAATCCCAATCGCGAGCGTCACAAGGCCGCCCAGGGAGGATCCGCCGAGCCCTGTGAATTCCGGGTCAGGTTTGGTTCGATATTTTCGGTCGATGTAAGGTTTGAGTTCTTCGATCAGAAAATATCCATAGAGACGCGCCAGACCCCGGCTGCGTTTCTTGCGTCTGCCTTTTGTTCCGATCACGCCCGGCGTGGGCGTATATTCATGGACCCGGTCTTCGCCCATGTTTGCGACTGCTACCACAATAAGCGGCTCAATAATCTTGGCGCGGATGAGGCGTTCGGCCGTCTCGTCGACGCCCCATTCCACGCCAGCAAACGAAGTTGCTGCGTCGAAGACGTTCTGTCCATCTTGCAAATACAAAACGGGATAACGTTTTCGCGAAAATCGACGGTACCCCGGCGGCAGATAAACCAAGATATCCCGTCGGTTCCCGAGAATTCTAGACCGAAAAGCGCGGTGCAGTTTGATGTTTCCCGTCAGCGTATGTTTGCGCATCGAATCGAAACGCTTCGTTGAAGAAGAAACGCAGCGCAAGCCTCTTGGTTCGCTGCAGGACGAATCCAGCGTGGCGGACTTGCCATTTTCCGGCGGCGCAACCAAGATGGTCGGCTACTCCCAATGAACGAACGTTACCGTTCGGTTGCTCCGCGGGATTCCTCGACTACGCTTCGCTCCGCTCGGAGTGACAGAAATACTATGAAACTCGTAATCGCCGCGACCGGTGCAAGCGGAGCGATCTATCTGCAACGCTTGCTTGAGCAGATCGATTGCGCGGCGCACGAGGTGCATCTCGTAATGAGCGCGTACGCGAAAGAGGTTGCGAAACAAGAGCTCGATGCTTTCAAAATTCCTACGAACGTTTCGCAGCATTCTGAAAGTGACATGAACGTTCCGTTCGTGAGCGGCTCAGCGCGTTTTGACGCGATGGTGATTGTCCCTTGTTCGATGGCCACGCTGGGGCGAATCGCTTCCGGTTCAAGCGACAGCGTGCTTTTACGCGCGGCCGATGTCTTCTTGAAGGAACGACGAAAATTGATTCTCGTTCCCCGGGAAACGCCGTGGAATCTGATTCACGCTCGCAATGTTGTGACTTTGCTTGAGGCTGGCGCGATTGTTCTCCCGGCGGTTCCATCGTTCTACAGTCGTCCCAGTTCCCTCACCGCCGTCGTCGACACAGTGGTTTGGCGCATCCTCGACCAAATCGGTTTGCCCAATGCGGGGGCATATCGTTGGGGAGAACAAAAGGGGTCGGCGAAAACGTCGCGCAGAAAAAGTTGAAGATCGAAGGCAGGCTTGCGCGATGGCTGATCGCGTTTGGAGTTCGTTTGTTGCGGGCCTGGGAGCGTACGCTGCGTTATGAGGTTGACGATCGTGCGGGCATCGTCGGGAAACCGGTGACGGAAAATTTCATCGGTGCGCTCTGGCACAACCGGTTGCTAATTTTCCCCTTGGTCTTGAGACGCTTTTTTCCAAATCGTCCCGGCGCGGCGCTGATCAGCGCCAGCCGCGATGGCGACTTGCTGACGGATGCCATTCACCGTTTTGGCTACGATGTGATTCGCGGCTCCAGCTCGCGCCTGGGTGCGAGCGCAATTCTTCAACTTACCGAAGTGCTCGCGTCCCGGCGCGACGTGGTCATCACACCCGACGGTCCACGCGGGCCGGCTTACGAACTCGGGGCAGGGATCGTCTTTCTCGCGCAGAAATCCGGTGCTCTGGTGTTGCCAATGAATCTGGAATATTCGCGCTGCTGGCGGCTGGGAAGCTGGGATCGTTTCATCATCCCGCAGCCATTTTCCAAAGTGCGCGTCTTGATCGATCGGCCACATCGCGTGAAATCGACGGCTACGCCCGAGGAATTTGAATCTGAACGTCTGGCGCTACACAAAGCCATGATGGCGCTTGTTGAAATGCGTTGAGGCGGCTTTGCAGCCGCTTTGCTGTGCGAAGCGCAACGTTGACGTGTTTGCGCATGCGACGATCGCGTGTCCCACAGTGACGCGGCTACAGCTGGGCTTGCGCATTGCCGAACCGCAGGCACGATTGGGTCCGTTATGATGGCGAAGCTAATCGATGGACGCGCGATTGCGGAGAAAGTTTACGTTGATCTTCGCCGTGAGACTGCGGAATTGAAAGCACAGGGGGTTACGCCTGGCCTCGCGGTGATTCTCGTTGGAGACGACGCAGCTTCGCGTGCTTATGTGCGTTCGAAAGACAAGATGTGCCGCGAGCTTGGCCTACACTCAGTCAAACTGGAGCTGCCCGCTTCAACCACGCAGAGTGAACTGCTTGCGCGAGTTGAAGAATTCAATCGTGATTCGAGCATTCATGGCATCCTCGTTCAGTCGCCGCCGCCGGAGCACATTGACGAAGCAGCGATCGTGCGCGCGCTCGACCCGCGCAAGGACGTGGACGGATTTCACCCGGAAAACGTCGCCAAGCTCGTGCTCGAGGACGCGAGCGGATTTGTGCCGTGCACAGCGCTGGGTGTGCAGCGTTTGCTTCTCGAAAGCGAGATCGCGATCAGCGGCGCGCACATTGTGGTTCTCGGCCGCAGCCTGATCGTTGGCAAACCTTTGGCACTACTGCTCATGCAGAAAAACAAAAACGGCAATGCGACGGTGACGGTCGTGCATTCGCGCAGCCGCAGTCTGCCGCAGATTACGCGCTCGGCTGACGTTGTTGTTGCGGCGATTGGGCGAGCAGAATTTCTGAAAGCCGATCACATTCACGAAGGCGCTGTCGTTATTGACGTAGGAATTAATCGTGTCGAAGACGCCGCAAGCGAGCGCGGTTATCGTCTGGTGGGCGATGTTGCATTTGACGAAGTGTCGAAAAAGGCGAGCGCGATTACACCTGTGCCCGGCGGCGTTGGGCCAATGACGATCGCAATGCTGATGGCGAACACGGTGAAAGCGGCGAGGCAACTTGGTAGCGGCGGTTCACCTGAACCGACGAAGGGCGATTGAGTCAATCGCCGCTACCTACCGGGCGACACGACTTTTGCGGTGAGCAGTTTCAATATCGCGGGGCTAATTCGCGCAGCCTGAATCAACAGCGAACCCAGGTGCGGCCGCAAGACCGCTGCGCGCGAGAGCCGATTAATCCATAAACGGCCACGATACATTTGGGCGTAAGCGCGACCAAAATCGCGCAACGCCGAGTTCCGATCATAGCCGCGAAGAATTTTGGCGATCACGTTTGCGGCTAGTTCGCCAGAGCGCAGGGCGTAATAAATTCCTTCGCCCGTAAACGGCTCGACCACACGAGCTGCGTCCCCAATGAAAAACAGATTTTCATGAGCGGAAGGAATCGGCGGACGGGTCAGCGGCGTGATCGTGCGCCAGGGTTGATTCGCAGGCACATCAAATTGGCGCTCCGCCCATCTTCGTAGCGTGGAAATTGTCGGGGGCGTGCCGACGAGGCAGAGATTCAGCTGAGTCTCATTTACTGGAGCCTGGCCTGAATAACCTTCAGGCAGAAATTGCAGAACGACGCGCTCGCCAAAATCTCGCGGCCGCGGCACGTGCGCTTGCAGCGCTACGCGTTCACGCTCCGAGGCGGGGAACAAATTGCAAAGACGCGCCACGGTAGAGTTGCGTCCATCTGCCCCGATTAATATCCGCGCCTGAAAAAATTCGCCGGAAGCAGTTTCAATTTTCCAATGGCCGTTCTCGCTCAACCCGGTCGCAGTGGTTTGCTCGTGAACGTCTGCGCCGAGCTCGCCGGCGCGGTTAAGCAGCAGGTCGTCAAGCAGGCTCCGTTTTACCGAAATCTCGCAGCCGGCGCCCGATGGAAAATCCACAATCACTTTGCGCCCATCGATTGCGATGAACTCGACCGAAGATAGTTTCGAATGCGGCAAATCCCGCACCCGCTCCGTGAGCTCGAGCCGCTCGAAGACGGGCCAGCATGACGGATTCAAACAGTCGCCGCACACTTTCTCGCGTGGAAATTTTTCCCGGTCGAGCACGAGCGTTCGCAGGCCGGCTACGGCACAAGACGCGGCGCAGCTCGATCCGGCCGGCCCGCCCCCGACGATTGCAACGTCAAAGAGGTGCATGGGTTAATTGAACCGTGAAACAGCGCTGGCGCGCGATTTAATCAGAGAGCACAATAATTCGCATGGGCTGGTCGATTCCAATCCTTCGCCTAGTTGGGATCCAATTGCGGATTCACATCACGTTTCTGCTGCTGATTGCGTGGATCGCATTTGCTTATTATACGCAGGGCGGCTCGTCCGCAGCAGTTGGCGGGGTCTTGTTCATTCTGCTGTTGTTCGCATGCGTGGTTTTGCACGAGTTCGGGCACGCTTTGGCGGGGAAAGCTTTCGGAATCAACACGCCTGACATCACGTTGTTACCCATCGGCGGTGTGGCGCGATTGGAACGTATGCCGGACGAGCCGGTGCAGGAACTCGTGATTGCGGCAGCAGGACCGGCAGTCACGGCACTGATCGCCCTCGGTGCCTTCATCGGCGGTGGTTCATGGGATTATCCGCCCACGGAGAAAACGAGCATTCCTGATCTTCTGTTCACGATGAATGTAGTGTTGCTTCTGTTTAACTTGTTGCCGGCATTCCCAATGGACGGGGGCCGAGTTTTGCGCGCGCTGCTCGCGACGCGTCTGAGCTATGCGCGCGCCACGCAGATCGCGGCGACGGTTGGACAAGGCTTCGCGTTCGTGTTCGGGTTTTGGGGTCTGCTTTCTAATCCATTCTTAATTTTCATCGCGCTGTTCGTTTACATCGGCGCGTCTCAAGAGGCGGCCCTCGCTCAAATGAAAGATGTGTCGCGCCGGTTTCCAGTTTCCAGTGCAATGGTGCGCGAGTTCCGCACGCTTTCTGAAGGTGCCAGCTTGGAGGAAGCCGTGGACGCATTGTTGGCGACTTCGCAGCATGATTTTCCCGTTGTGGACGAAACCGGAAACGTCGTCGGCTTGTTGACGCGTCAGAATCTCATCTCTGCGTTGCGCAAGAATGACCCCACGCTTCGTGTTGGCGGCGCGATGCGGCGCGATATTCCCACAGTAACAACCGGCACGCGTTTCGAAGACGCCTTTCGCATCATGCAGGAGTGCAATTGCCCGGCCGTGCCCGTGCTGGATCGCATGAAACGGCTAGTTGGTTTGCTCACGCCGGAGAACGTCACCGAGCTAATGATGGTTCAATCAGCGATGCCGCAGCGCCGAGTCTTGTGAGCGAGTCTCGAGCGATTTAACTGTAGCCACGGCCCTGTGGCCGTCTCTGTAGGTCGCATTTCCCACTAACCGGCCACAGGCCGGTGGCTACAGCACTCGAAAGATTCCTCAGGAGCTGATGCGCATCGGCATTATGACGTAGAGGAATGGCGTTTGAATTTTCACAACGCCGGGGCTCATCTCGTCGATGAGATCGAGAAAGACTTCGTCCTCGGTCAGCGCGCGCAGCGGCGCCATGAGAAATTCCGGATTGAAGGCAATGGAGAACTCGCGCCCTTTGTACGGGACGGCGAGCGATTCCTTCGCTTCGCCGACCTCCGGCGTGTTCGCAGTTATATCGAGATTGTTCTTGCTGAAATTCAGTTTCACCGAGTGCGACTTTTCACTGGCCAGAAGCGAAACGCGCCGCAGTGAATTTAGAAACATTTCGCGCTCGAGTTTTACGCGCTCTTTCGCCTCGCCTGGAATCACCTGACGATAGTTTGGATAATTGCCTTCGATCAATTTGGAGACGAGCAGCGTCTTGTTGAGATCGAATGCAATCTGGCCGTTGCTCATGCTCACCTTCACATCGCCGTCATCGGTAAGTAGACGCTGCAATTCTGTGACCGCCTTTGTCGGAATGATCAGGTCCGATTCGTGGCTGCGGGGAAATTCCAGTTCGATTTCCGCCATGGCGAGCCGCCGCCCATCGGTCGCCACGAGAGTTAGCTTGTTATCCTTGAAACTGAACAGGACGCCGTTGAGCACGTAACGGGTTTCATCGGTAGAAATCGCGTAGGAAGTTTTGCGCAAACCGTCGCGCAGATCCTTCTGCCGCATCGTGACGACTTTCGCGCCTTCGAACTTGGGCAAGGGTGGAAATTCATCCTCGGGCAAACCGAGAATCTTGAAGAAACTTTGGCCGCTCCGGATAGACGCGGCATTTTTTCCATCGACATCGACCTGAATTTCGCTCGACGGCAGTTCGCGGATGATGTTGAAAACACGCCGTGCCGGAAGTGTGGTGGCTCCTGCCTTGTCCACGTGCGCTTCGCAAGTGCCGCGCACGCCAACGTCCAGATCGGTGGTTGTCAGATACAATTCAGTTTCGTTAGCCTGTAGCAAAACGTTGGAAAGAATCGGCAGCGTAGTGCGGGTGCTGACTACGTTTTGCACCTGTTGCAGGGCTTCGAGGAGTTTTTCTTTGGTAACGCTAAATTTCATGATGACCAGCAAGCGCCTTAAGATGTAAAGCCTTCGATTTTATTCGGCAACCGCAATCTCTCATCTCTGCCCCTTGCCGGCTTGCACGCGCTGTGGCCCCTACCGCTGGAGGGAGCTGTCGATGTACGAGATCGTCTGGCGAATGTTGTCCTGCTCGGCTATTCGTTTTTTCACCAGCTTGCAGGCGTGCAGCACAGTGCCATGGTCGCGCCCGCCAAACGCGTCGCCGATTTCATTCAAGGATGCCTTGGTGAGTTCGCGCGCCAGATACATCGCCACCTGTCGTGGAAAAGCGATGCTGGCCGGGCGCCGCTTGCTCGTCATATCGGCAAGACGCACGTCAAAGTGTTCTGCTACGCGCCGCTGAATTTGTTCGATGGTGATCGATTGCCGGCCTTCTTCCTGCAGAATGTCCTTTAACAAATGCTCCACCGTTTCGTTCGTCAGTTCCCTGCCGCTGAGTGATGCAAAGGAAGCGACACGCATGAGCGCGCCCTCCAGACGACGCACGTTTGTCCGGATACGGGTGGCGAGGAATTGAAAAACGTCTTCATGCAATTTGATCTGCATGGCGTCCGCCTTTTTTCGCAGAATAGCGAGGCGCGTTTCGATGGCGGGCGGCTGAAGCTCGGCGGTTAACCCCCATTCAAACCGCGATACGAGGCGGTGCTCCAGATTTGCGATTTCCGAAGCGGGCCGGTCGCTGGAGAGCACGATCTGTTTATGCCCGTCAAAAAGGGTGTTGAACGTGTGAAAAAATTCCTCCTGCGAACGCTCTTTGCCTCCGAGAAATTGAATGTCGTCAATCAGAAGAAGGTCGGCCTGTCGATAGCGCTTCCGAAATTTAACCAGGTTACTGTGCTGGATGGCGTCGATGAACTCGTTGATGAACAGCTCACTCGAGACGTAGATCACCTTCATGTTCTTCCTTTTGGCCCAGACGAATTGGCCGATGGCTTGCATTAGATGGGTCTTACCCAGACCGACGCCGCCGTAAATGAAGAGCGGGTTGTACGTGCGCGCGGGCGCCTGCGCGACAGCGAGACTGGCTGCGTGCGCGATTTCGTTGTTCGGGCCTACAACGAAAGATTCGAATGTATTCCGCGGATTGAGTCCGGGGACGGTGGCGCCTGGGCGTGCGTCCATTTGGGCGGCCAACGTTTCCTTCACGGCAGCCGAGTCGTCCGAGGGTGTTTGCGTGCCCGTTGCCGATGGAGCACAGAACTTTACCGAGCGCGGTCCGCCGAAGGTCGTGATGATCGCATTCTGCAATGCCGGCATGTAATTACTCTCGATCCAAAGCTGGTAGATGTTGTTCGGAACAGTAAGCGTGATCGATTTATCCTTTGCGTCGATTAGCTCGACGTTAGAAAACCAGCGTTTGAAACTATCCGCGCTGACCTGTGGCTTGAGTGCGGCCGACAATCGCTGCCACAGCTGCGCGCATTTCTTATCCATAGCGAAGTTGTTAACAGTGTTACACAAATGCCACACTGGCCGCTGCCACTGCAGATCGCCCGCAGCAGGCACCCAGCAACCGAGCGGGTTCCCAGTGTAATTTCGCTCCGTGAAGTGGAAAAAAATTGCCAAAAACACGTAAATACGAGGGAAAACGACCAGACGCGGCGTACCGTGCCTTCTTATCAGCAACCTGTCGCCCATGCGCAATCAATCGTTCTGTCGAGGAGCTTTCCGGTTTGTTCATTCTCGCTGCTGGAAGTTTCTCAGAAATGTTCACAACTTATTCACATGCGCTTTGTGGCTGCCCTCGCCAGCGGGCTTGAGACTAGAAATCCATTGCGAAAGCGACAAGAAAAAAATGAATTTTATTTTCAATTGGGAAGAAAAAATTTTCTTGACTAAGAAAATGGAGCGCGCATGTGCCGGCGAAAAGGAAGAAACAAGGCGTTTCGCAAAAATTTCGCGCGCGAGCCGAACGGGATTGGTTCGGAGTCGCAGCAACGAACTGATTTCGCTGCTCGATTCTGTGCGCCTTCCCCCGAGTTGACCGCATTAGGCTCTGCGCGCAATTTCCCGTCTCCGGGAGCGGAGGGGAAAACGCTCAACGAATTGCAGATGCAGGCAAACGATACCGATATCGCGGGGCGACTTTTCACGTGCATCGCCGCTTGGAATCGGCCGATAATTCGCCGACTCGTTTTAGGTACGCTGATCGCCTGTTTCCTTTGTACGCCACACGCCCATGCTGCTGATGAATTGGTGCCGCCCTTCGGGTTTCGTTGGAACGATTCGATGGCGCGTGTGGAGGCAGTGTTGCACGGCGCGAAAGCGAAAATAGCTTCGCGTGAAAAAAAGGAGAACCGGGAAGTTTGGACTGTGGAGGGGCTCATTCATCCCGGACTCAAACGCACCGTGTTTACGTTTAAGGAAAGAGCACTCGTGGCGGTCGAGCTGCAGTACGAATACCCCGACTGGTCGATCGAACGTTACAACCAGCGGATGGGAGAAATTCGCAAATACTTCGATGAAAAGTACGGCACCGGAAAACTCGTATCACGCGGCAACGACCACAATACGGATGTGATTCAAACGCTGGTCGGCTACCAATGGATGGTCGGCACGACGATGCTGGAACTTTTTTATTTCTCAGCCCAGCACGATCCATTCCCACCGTTCCGCGTCATCTCTGTTGATTACAAGGCGCTGTGACGACTTCGAGATCGTGCGTAGCTCGCGAATGCAACGAGCTTCCAGCGGAGTTACTAAGGCAATATTAACCCTTCGTACGTCTCGCCGACGATGTGATCAACGACTGCCTTCATGTCTTCCGTGCGTTCCCACGCAGCCAATTGCCGGTCCGCGCCGGTGCCTTCGCGGATGATCCGTTCGATATGGGCCATTTCTTTCTCGCTGCCGAGTTCTTTGACTTCGGTCGAGACGAATTCGAGCAGCTCGCGTAACAGGCTTCGTTCGTCCACTTCCGCTTCCTTGCCGAAATCGATCAATTTGCCATCGATGCCGTATCGAGCGGCGCGCCAGCGGTTCTCATCAAGAAGACGCCGTCGGTAGATGCGAAACGTGATGTTTTGGTGAAGCAGTTTGTGCAGTTTTGAGATTACGGCCTGGATAAGTGCCGCGATCGCGAGCGTATCGTCCACCCGCGATTGCGCGTCGCACACGCGTACCTCCAGCGTGTCGAAGAACGGATGCAACCGGATGTCCCACCAGATTTTTTTGGCGTTGTCGATGCAACCGGTTTTCACCAGTAGCTTGCAGTAATCCTCATATTCAGAGAGCGACTCGAACGAATCCGGAATGCCGGTGCGGGGAAAACGTTCGAATACTTTGAGGCGATAACCTTTCAGTCCCGTGTTCTGTCCGACCCAGAATGGTGAATTGACCGATAGC
>QHOX01000060.1 GCA_003219465.1 Verrucomicrobiota bacterium
CAGTACATCAACGAGGGAAAAGTGTTCGCCTGCAACGTCGAGAAGGGCGGCTTCTTTTACGAAATGCTCGCTGCCCAGCCGCGCGGCACTTCGGACACGTCGCGAATCGCGACGGATCACATCAACAATCCAAATGCAATCAACGCAATTTTTTTGCTGGCAGAGAGGGAACGGATCGCAGCCACGGAGAAAGTGGCTGGCGGGGCCCTGGCCTTGCCCGGTGAAAAAGAAGACATGTGCCCCGTCCCGCACGTCTTAAAGGATGGCGCAGATTCCATCGGCGTCGGCGGCGCAACAATCCGTGTTTACGTCAACATCGGCATGTACGTGAACGAATTCACTCGGGATTATGGCGAGATTGGACGCGCGGCTATTCGAAAATTTCTCGCTGACGCGCACGAGAAGGGATACATCGGGGCTCCAATCCACATTGGCAAATATCGCCGCGTTTTTCCGCAGGCTCAAACCGTTCCATCTGGCCGATGCGGCTGGCGGGCAGGCTTACATCACTACGGATGCTGCCGCAATGACGCGCGGAAAAGAAGTTTTTGCCGAAAGCTGCGCCGCGTGTCACTCGAGCAAACAACCGGCGGCGAACATCGATCCGCACTCCGGCGAGGGAAAAGCGTGGTTCCGCGCGGCGGTAATCGCGCCCGATTTTCTGGAGAATAATTTTCTGTCAAACGACAAACGTTATCCACTGACAAAAATCGAAACGAATTCAGCACGCGCATTCGCAACCAATGCGAAGGCTGGCCATATCTGGGACAATTTTTCTTCAGTGACTTACAAGGAGCTTTCCCCGGTCGACGAGCTCGACTTTTTCAACCCGTTTGATGAGACGCGGCCGATTAAGTTCAAGCCGAGAGAAAAAAATGTCGCACCCGGCTATTACCGCGTGCCGTCGCTGGCCAGCGTGTGGAGTTCTGCCCCGCTATTGCATAACAACGCGCTGGGAAAATTTACTGGCGACCCTTCGGTAGTGGGCCGATTGGACGCGTTCAACGATGCGATCGAAAAATTGCTCTGGCCGGAGAAACGGCTCAACAAAGACTCGATCTGGCGAACTCAAAACGAATGCACACTGCATTTGCGCAAGGAGTTTGTGCCGAAACCGCTTCGACGCCTGGCTTACAGGGACGGCTACATCAGCATCGGCCCGATCCCGAAAGGCGTGCCTATTAATTTAATCGGCAACCTCGAGCCTGATCTCTGCCAATTGGTCGTGCTGCAGGCGAAGATCGGTAAGGCGCTCGTGAAAATTCACACCATGAATCTTTCACCGGAAGAAGCGACAGCTGAGTTGACAAAGGCAGTCCCCGAATTGGTGGCGGCGAATAAATGCCAAGATTTTATCGAGGACAAGGGACATTATTTCGGTACTGACCTGCCAGATTCAGATAAACGCGCGCTGATCGAGTATTTGAAAACGCTTTAGCGCGTTGAAGGGAAAGGAAAAACATGGCAGCTACAGTTTCAGAAATGTTGAAGATGTCACAGGCGCAGCTGGATGATTTGTTCACGCAAAGTCCTGTGGGCGAAATCCCGAGCGGCGAGGCGAAGGGAACCGCGATCGTCGCGCCGGGGACAACTTACACGCAGGACATCGCGAATTTTATAAACCATTTTGCGTGGCAGGGAAAAGTTTTTGATCCAGCCAAGGGTGTGTTGCGAAACAAAATTTTACCGTTCGGACTGAACGCGATCATCGCCAAAGTCTACAAAGGTCCCAGCTGGATGGATAACAAGGAGTGCATTGTCCTCGATTACTCTGAAACTTCGCTGCTGGCGCATTGGGTCCGTGACGAGATTCGGGAAATCGCGCCACATATTTACCTCGGCAAAGTTTACCTCGGCAAAAAGCGACTGATTGATTTCGCGCTCGAGTTTCCTGCTTCCGCGTAATCACGTCGTGCGGCCATCGCAGGTGCCGTGAATTCTGCGGCCATTTGTCACTGTCAACGGCGACGCCTATTTTTCTGCCAGGTTTGCGCGCCTTCCGCTACTTCGCCGAAAGCGGGGCTGGATACATCAGGAGCGCAAGCAATTCGCTTTGGTCCTTGCGGGCCTAAAGAAGAGGCAACCGGGCAACGCCCCCAACGGCGCGAGGCAAAGACGGCGTTGCCACAGCCGTAGCTTAAACAGTCGAGATCATGACGCCACGCGGCTTTCGGGCGATGGATGCTAGAGCACGTATCACGTCATTCGGAGAATTCTGTGAGACCAAGTCGTCGTCCACAGGGCCATTAATACCTTAGTAAATCGGCGCTTGACGTTCGATGTTTGAAATTGATAAAGGTCTAGTCGATCGCGACGTATGGCGGACGGAAGCGAGCAAAATACGGGTTCAGGCGGAGATACAAGCTCCCCAAACGCCGAGGCTGGCGGAGCAGATCTCGGTGACCAAAATGTTGCCGCTCCTGTCTCTAAGCCTGAAGCTGCAAAAACGAATTTGACGAGCGCGGGCGAAGCTAGGACAGGCCCCGGGGGCGATGACGTCAGCACGAGAGGCATTGTATTTTTAGCGTTGTATCTCGTTGTCGCGATTCTGTTGTGTTTTTATGGCCTGATAGCCCTTTGGCCTGGTCCGTCTCCCTCGGGTCAGGTACCTCCTGGCAAATCGGCGGCTGCCCCGACTCCGACTCCTACCCCTTCAGCCGCGCCTTCATCTGAGGGCACACCTAGTTCCTTAGGGACATCTGCTCCCGCTAGCACTTTAACACCGACCCCTTCAGCAACACTTTCTTCCGGCAGCACAGCACAGACTTCTTCAATCGCATCTGTTTCCGGCGGCACTCCGACACCAACTCCTTCAGTAGAACGCGCTCGCATTGCGATATTCGGATGGCACTTTGAAATTTGGGATGAAGTTAGGCTATTACTGATCGTCATTCTCGCTGGCGCCTTAGGGAGTCTGGTACACACGGTACGTTCCGTTTTTTGGTATGTCGGAAACCGGTTACTTAAGTGGAGTTGGGTTCCTAAATACATCCTTCAGCCTTTCGCAGGAAGCGCTCTGGCAGTGATTTTGAAAACACGAGTCCGTTTGGCTTCGCGGCGCTCGCGGCGCTGGTAGGTCTCTTTTCCGAGCAAGCCGTTCTAAAACTCAAGAAAGTAGCCGAAACTGTTCTAGAACCACCAGCCCCGGGCGAGGATGCTAAGCCACAAGAGGAAGTCGCCAAAGCGGTTTCTCCCAAATCAGTGCCAGGCTCGCAAGCTAAGCCAGAAGAGAAGGGTTCATCGAGTTCGCCAGGCGACACAACGACAGGGACACGGTAGAGCTAACATAGCGAGAGGGAACCCCACGTCTCACTCTGTGACGCGGGTACGATCCTGGGAATCCTGGTGCGACATGATCACTGGGCCGGGGGCAATGCCTTGAGCACTTCCTTTATAGCGGTGTCGTTTTGCACAACATCGTCATTGAGATGCAATTGATCCCGCATCGCTGTCGCCGCTCCGGCCGAAAGGATCCAGCCATGCGGCAACGGCACCTGAATATTGCGTAACCTGAAGTAAATAATGTCCTTGGTGAAGGACGGGGGCGCGGCCGTGCCGGCCTTGAAACGCCGCTGCTCGCCCCCAATTGCTTTTCGCGCGTAGATGCCTCGAGCATTGCGCGTTGAAGAACGGGTAGAGCAGCGCCATTAGCTCACTCATAAATGGACCCTGAATTGACGATTTGCGCGGATCGTTGCCGATCATGATGACTCTCACATTGACGTTCTCAATTTTCTTAATGGCGCACCAAGTCTTGATGCGCGTGGCGATCTCCAAAGCAGCCGTGGCGCCGGAATTGTCGAAATAGGTGCCGCTGAGAATGTGTGAACCGTCTGGAAAGCGGCCGGCGGGAATTAGAAGGCCATCGCCGGAGCTTATTTGAACCGCCGTGCTAAGGGGCACGTAACAGCCAGCTTCAGTTAGCGCAGAACCCCGCGGAGAAAGCTTGGAGGCGGTGTCCTCAGCACCGATAAAGAAGTTAGTGAGGCGAAGATTGCTTGTAATGATGCGATTTCCTGTTTCGACGGACGTGCCGTTGAGGAAAAGAGCCGGCATCCATTCGCGCCTGCTTGGCTTCGCACTCCAGAGATCGACAAACGACTGTGCGAAGCGATCGTTGTGCATCCTCTCGCGCCACGCCTTCTGCCAACCTATTTCAAGCGTATGCCCGCGGTCGAAATACGGGATTGGAAAAGGAAGAAAGCGTTGCAGCAAATCCGGGTAAAACATCGAAGCGAGTGCGGGAGAAAGAAAATCCTGCGCGAGGATTTCGGTGCCTGCGTCTTTGAACGAAGCGACGTTTGGCTCGGGCAGCAAAGCTTCAAAGACGGCTACGCCGAGGCTGCCGCCCGATACGCCATTGATCGCAAACAGATGCGCAGCAAAGTTCGGATTTTTGTCCTGAATTTCGCCGAGCACTGCCACGGTCCAGTATGCTGCCCTGATTCCGCCGCTCTCCGTGGCGACGATGTAAAGTGGATGCGTTTCGCCGCGTCGTTGATCTTCAACCAGGACATACCAGTTATCGAACGCCTTTAAAACATCGAGGCGAGGGATCTCTTGCGGTGGTGCCAAGCGAACGATGTGATTGTCGTTCCAAAAGCTGAACAGGAGCGCGAGGACGAGGAGAGATGCGATGACGGGGAATCGCCAGATGCGGCTGAGATAGACGAGAAATCCGCCAAAGGTTACCCAAGATGCCGCAACCAGACAAAGAATCGTGCCCAAGCCGAAATTTTGCGCTGCAGTCGGTGTGATGGTGAAGAGAACAAGCAGTAACAGCGCAATGGCCGCCATCACTCCAAGTCCAATCTGCGACGAGCGGCGCAGTTGAGTCAGCCGTTCAATCTTACGTTCCGACGGAGGGCCGATTATTTTTCGAATCCCACACCCTCGCCACGAGCGGATCGGGCCACGGATCGATCGAATAAGAACGCGGGAATCCATCTTTTTTGTGACGCAACGTCTTGAGAAGGAGACGCAGATTGTAGTCGAGCAGGCTGTAGCCGATGAAGAGCGTCGGCCAAATCGCAAGACGGTAATAAAATGTTTGTGGTACGGGATTGTAATTGCCGGGCGCGGTCATCTGGAGAACGAAGTCGATGTAGTCTTCGTCGGTGATCACGAGGGACTTTGGAGTGTTTATGTCGCCGTGAATCATGAAGATGAACGGATATTCAGGAGAAGGATCCGGGAAATCTTCAGGGGGAGCGTTTGACTTTGGCTGGTAAACGGATGTCCTTGGTTTTTTTGGGGGATCAACCGACAGCAAGGCCTCTTCGAAAAGGCGGTCGTAGTTTGTCGTGATGATCAGGGGAAAATTCAGTTCTGCCAGCGCGCGCAACGCTAGCGAAGGTGTCTTGCCAACAGTGACGGCGCGCTTGACAGCATCTCCGAGCCTTTCCCGGCCATCGCTGCGCAGCTTGATGGCTTCAGGTTGGGCCGCCGGAGGGGCCAAGGGCTGCGGAAGACCTTGGTTTTTGCCCTTCTTCTCCCAGTCCTTCCACTGTTCATCGAGAATGATGTTTAGTTCGTAATCCAGCGCGACACGCTAAAAGTGATCCTTTGGCGTTTTTTCGGAAAACGTTCCGTCCATCGAGTCTCACGGGCGAGCGCTTCGGCCAAGGCTCCCGCGAAGAGTGGCCGGCGCGGGTCTGGAGGCGGCTCAGCCTGTCCGGGCGGCGCGGGCTTTGATGCGTGAACGCCGGCGCCTAGAAACAAAACGACCCGGCCAGACCTAACACTCGCAGCGATCTGGTCGACCCCCGTCTCCGGCTGGCCTGTCTTGATAGAGGTTTGGACCGCCGTTCATAATCCAATTTTTGAATCGCTAATCATCGGGTATCTCCGGCGCGAGTGAACATGCAACCTGATCGAGCAATTTTGGGTCAGCATGACTGTAGCTGATGAATACCTTGCTGCGTGGGGAGTTCTGCGCCATTTGCTGACCAGAAGATTGGAAGACCGTCGACCAGAATTCTAGTCGCTGATATTCAAATCAAGCAATTGTAAATTATGGCTTCGGGGACGGGGGGAGATAATTGATCACCTGTGTGATCGCGGTGTTATTGCTCACGACGTCGTCATCAAGTTCGAGTTGCTCTCGCATGGTTTGCGCGGCAGCCTTCGACAACATCCAACCTAGCGGTAAGGGGACTTGTGTATCGCGAAGTCGAAAGTAGAAGATATGCTTCGGACGCGGCCCTGCTGGTTGCCCTTCGGTAACAGGCCTGGCTTCATCAGCTTTGACTGGGCGCTGTTCGAGTACAATTGCTTTTTGCGCGTAAGTACCCCGCGCATTGCGCGTGTTTAGTAGCGAATAAATCGGCGCAGTCACGTCACCAAGGAAATTTCCGCTGACCGTCATTTTCTTCGTGTGTTTTGGTTCAGTCGGTTTTGGCGGTGGCGCTGCTGGGTCAATGGGCGGCTTGCGTGGATCGTTGCTAATCATAATGACTTTCACGTCCACGTTGGTGATCTCATGCTTCGGCAACTCACACCGTTCCTTGATTCGGGTCGCAATCTCGTACGCCGTGGTCGCAGCAGAATTCTCAAAATAACCACCGTCGACGATGTGCGAGCCGTCGCGGAACCGACCTGCGGGGCTTACGAATGTGAAGCGCGCGCTCATATGCGCGGCGGTACTGAGCGGGATATGGCAGGCAGTCTTGTTTCGGGAATGTCGCGGAGAAAGCTTTTTCGCGGCATCTTGCGCATCCAAAAAAAAGTTCGCAACGCGAAGGTTGCTCGTAATGATCCGATTGCCCTTTTCAACGGAAGTGCCATTAAGGAAGAGTGCCGGCATCCACTCCCGAGAGGTAGATTTCCAAAGATCGACAAACGAACCAGCGAAGCGGTCGGTCTTCATTTTATCACGCCATGCCTTTTCCCAACCCAGCTCGAGGGCGCGCCCGCGATCGAAAAACGGGATCGGCCATGGGATGAAGCGTTGAACGAGGTCGGGATAGAGCATGGCGGCGAGTGTGGGCGAAAGGAAATCTCTTCCGAGAATTGCATCTCCCGCTTCTTTGAATGAGCCGAGATCCGGCTCGGCTAGCAATGCTTCGAAAACTGCGGCGCCAAGACTACCTCCGGAGACGCCGCTAATCGCGAAGAGATGCGGCGCAAAGTTCGCATTCTTATCCTGAATTCCACCCAACACGGTCGCAGTCCAATAAGCAGCACGAATTCCGCCTCCTTCGGTAGCAACGATATAAAGCGGATGCGTCGTCTCGGCTGGATAGTTTTTCTCCATCAGTTGGTGCCATTTCTGGAACGACTGCAGAACATCGAGTCGTTCTACCTGCTGCAGAGGAACGGTTCGAATGACATGGTTGTCATTCCAATAACTGAAAAGAAGAGCCAACAGGATAAGCACGGTAATCACTGGAAACTGCCAGCGACCACCGAGGTAAACAAACAAACTGCCAACGGCGACCCACGAGGCAGCAGCCAAAAACAGTATTGTTCCCATGCCCAGCCCTTGGGGCACTCGAACCGGATCGGCGGCGAAGAGAATGAAAAGCAGCACTGAGACAATCAACATCGTGCTCAGGGCGACAATCGTAGCCCGCCCAAGTTGAGTCACATGTTTGACCTTTTCCTCTGGCGCCGCGCCGATCCACTTTCGCCGCACAACGAGCAGAATGTAGAACGCGATTGCCAGCACGGCGCAAAGGCCGGCAAAGAAATACAGCCAAGACTTTGCCGGTGCTTTCCAGTCGTAGGAGCACGCGGCGACAAGAAATCCGCAGCTGACGACTAATATTGGCGCGACACCCAATAATCGCGGCACATGTTTTTCTGCGAGCTTCGAACGGAATTGACCATGGCCGGCGCGAGGGAAATCGAGATAGAGTAGGACGCGCGCCGCATACCAACTGGATAGCGCCCAAAGGATCAACGCTGCGAAAAATCCGAAAACTCGTGGCAAGTACCACTGCCCACCAGCCATGCCCTCGCCGACAGTGCGTAAGATTTCTGTGCCTTGCGCGACACAAAGAAATACGGGACAGGCGATAATAACAACGATGACGCTGAAACGGCATTGTTTTAACTGGTGGTAAAGGTCGCGAATGCGCCACCATATCCGTTGAAGAACGGTGCCAGACTTTTTGCCGTTAGACATCGTCAGGCGATATTTGTCTTTTTACCTGAGTTCGCCAAGGAGCACGACTTTAGGTATTCAACCGCGCAAAGATCATATTGCTGCGATGGCTGCCGTCACTGCGACTTTAACCACGATTTCTAGCACCGAATCTCTGAATTTTTCGATTTGCATCGTTCCTGCGTTCGCCTTTCGCAACGCCTCCATTTGCGCGGCGGCCTTCTGCGATTCCACCAGCCAGCGAAATTCATCCTCGTCGATCTTTTTCTCCGCCAAGAGTTGCATCCATTTTTCCAATTTGCCACGCGACTGGTTCAGAAACGCTTCCGCATCCTCCTTTCCCTGGCTGGAAAAGTCTTTCAGGTCTTTCTCCGCCAGTCCACCGACCTGGTCTTTAATGTCGTCGAATACTTGGTTGAAGTTGGCCATATCGAATTCCTCCCGATTAACCGGTCGCGCGCTTGTCTTCTTCGGTCCGAATCAGCGTATCAAAAAGACCGCTGACCTGGTTCTTGCCCTCATCCACGAACGCCGGCGACAGCGTCCCCTTTGTTTTCCACAGATCAAAAAAGTGACTCAGCTGCGATTTAATCGTTTGCCATTGCGCAACGGTGGGATCGTTCTTCGTTCGAGCTTTCTCAGCGCTAATTGCAGAATCGATCTTTTGCATGAGCGCCTCTACGTCTGCCGCCACGCTTGAGTAACTGGTCCGGCCTTTTGCCTTGTCAATTAATGCCAGGGATTCATCCTTTAGCCCCTTGTCCGTGTCGTAGGCAGCTTGACTAAAGCGCGTCGACGAAAGGAGATTCCCAGCGGTCTCACAACTGGAGAATCCGAGTATCATCGAAAAGCTTGCCAGCGACAGCGCCAGCCAGGCGCTATGTTTGCGGAATCGCTTCATGATTTCTTTTTAACCGCGAGACATTTCTCGTGTAAAGACAATTTTTGGCCTGTCGCGCGTTAACCTTGGCAATAAGCTGACCAGACGGTTTTGCTTTACTACCGCCGGTAACTGATGTTGAAATGGACGCTGAAAGTCAGGACGATTTGTTGACCCCTGGTAAAATGATCTCAGCCGACGAGTACATCGAACAGCGCTTGAACGATCAGATAAGCTGGTACGATCGGAAGAGCGGGACGAATCAACTTTGGTTCAAGCGGCTGCGGTTTGCGGAGATCGTTGCCGCCGCCATAATTCCACTTCTATCCGGCTTCGCAGGCCAGTCGTTGTCGATCAAGATCGCGATCGGTGCTTTTGGCGTTGTCGTTGCCGTGATCGCGTCCCTCCTCGCATTGCTGCGCCTTCAGGAACATTGGATCAGCTATCGCGCCACGGCTGAAGCGCTCAAAGCGGAGAAATTTCTGTTTCTGACGCAAACACAGCCTTACGATAAGGAAGATGCCCTCCATCTGCTCGTCCAGCGCGTCGAAGCTCTATTGTCGAAGGAGAGTACTGAGTGGATCCGGTCCACGGCGAAACCACCCGAAGGAGAGAATCGTACTTAACATGTATCTTTTTGGCCTCGCATTGAAGGCGAGGGCAAAGATTTTTGGCAGAATTGTCTTAGCCGTTGGCTTGGGTATTTGAAAATTTCCGATTGCATCAAGTTGGTTCGTCGACTCGAGGCGCTTTGGTCGCTTCCCGCTCGGAACCCGCGAACTGAACGGTTGTTCGCGAACTTGAAGTAACATCTTATGTCAGCAGCGTCCGGCGACAAACAGGCGCCGCGCCCACGAGAAGTCTTCATCTCGTATTCGCGCAAGGATAAGGAGTTCGTGCGCCGGTTGGACGAGGAACTGAAGCGTCGTGATCGGGAAGCCTGGGTCGATTGGGAAGGGATTCCGCCCGGAGACACATGGGAGAAAACGATCTACGGAGCAATCGAGGCTACCCATACCTTCATCTTCGTGCTCACACCGGATTCGATTGCATATGAGGTGTGCGGCAAGGAAATAGCGCACGCCGCGGCGAATAACAAACGTCTCGTGCCGATCGTCCATCGCGATGTGGCGGCCGACAATGTACCGAAATCGCTCGGAGAGCTGAACTGGATTTTCTTCAGGGAGAGTGACGACTTTGAGGAAGCCACTGGTAAGCTGATCAGCGCGCTCGATACCGATCTCAAGTGGGTGCGTGTCCACACGCGCCTGCTCACGCGTGCGATTGAATGGAACACAAACGGCAGGAACAACAGCTTTGCTTTGCGCGGTGAAGATCTACGCTCGGCTGAGCGATGGCTGGCGGAAGCTGGCGCGCAAAAAGAACGTCAGCCCACAGCGCTGCAAACTGAATACATCATTGCCAGCCGTAAAGCCGCCGCACGGCGGCAGCGGATCGCTTTGGGCGCTATCAATGTTCGGCGCGTTCGTCGCAGCAGTGCTCGGCACCGCGGCCTGGCTGCAATATGCCCGCGTCAAACGCGACACGAGTCAGTCGGAATTCCTGCGCGCCTCGGGGTGGCTGGATGCCGATGACGCTGCGGAGACGCTGCGGAGCCTCTCAAAATCACTTGAATGGCGCACTGTGGACCAAGAAAGTGTTCGAAGGCTTCCAAGCCGCTTTCCTGGACTCCGCGGGACGCGACGTCATTTCCTTCCACCAGGAAACCACGCAGGTCATATGCTCCCGCGATCGCCTGCAAACTTCGGAGGCGAAAAGCTTCAAGGTAAATGCGCCCGTTCTCTGCGCCGTTTTCGAGCCGAATTCAAACACCTTGCTTATGAGCATGCGCACCGGCGGACTGAGGCTTTGGGATATGGCAAACGCTCGTCCGCTCGGGGAAGCTCTGAGGGCGGATGGCGACTTGGTCAACGCCACCATCGCGCCTACCCGGCACCTTCTCGCGACCGGGTCACGCAATCACACCGCCAGGCTGTGGGATTCCCGCCCTTCCGCGTCCCTGGCATCGCCCCTTTTCAGAAGCGGACTTGGCCCTGTCTCTCCGCCGAAGGTCGAAACCGCGAGCCTTCGATTTGTTGACGGCGAAAACCTGAATCCCAATGAAATTACTGAAAAGGACGGCAAGGTGCTCTGGTCGTTCGAGCGCGAACCAGAATTCAAAAACCGGTTCATAAGCTTCAGCGCGGATGCATCGCTCCTCGTGGCAGTGTCAAATGCGGCGCAGGATCCGTTGTTCACCAACTCCGTAACCGTCTACGAAGCTCGCACGGGCAAGGTCGTGGCAGGCCCCCTCGTTATACGCGAGCAAATGGCTGAATCTCAGTGGGCGCGTTTGAGTTCAGGCAACAAACTTCTGGCCTTGGGTTCGGGCGACATCGTTTACCTATGGGATCTCACTAAAAAAGCGAACACCAATTTTTTCCGAGAGTTTCACGTCGGTGCGAAGGCTGTAGAAGTCAGTTTCTCGCCCGATGGCGGCGAATTGTTTGTCCGGACCGAACCGGGGCAAGTTGCCCAGTGGGATATCGAGAGCGGACAACGGCTCTCCGATTTTCAGCCCGTATCTGGCAACGCGAGTGACTCCTACGACCTGGCATGGAGGAGACTTCAGGCGCTTAAAAGCACTCCCCACTGGGTCGTCGATCTGGCATGCGCTGTGTGTGGTTTCGAACTTCGCGATAATCATCTTGTGCCAATTGCAAATCGCGTTCCGACCCTGCGGCGCCTGGCTCAGGAGCTGGACAAAGCGCAGGGCGACAATCTTTACACAGTTTTTGCCAAATGGTTCTTCGCAGACCGCGCTAAGCGCCCGATTGCACCCAATCACACGGTACCTTCGTCGGACTTCATCGAAAAGAAGCTTGCGGAGAATGACGAAGTTGCGGTGCGCCAAGCCGAAATTGCTGCATCGTTTGACTCCACCGTATTGGCTAAGGCGAGAGCCAGACGCGCGGAAATTGAAAACGCTTCCCCGACTCAGGCGCCCGAGCGCAGGTGATGAGTCCCCTTGCCGGAGGATCTCTTAAGTATCTTCAGGTGGATGCGCCGTCAGGTGCAGCGAGTAACATCGAGGCCGATCGCCAAGACCCTGTTCGCAGCCATCCTCGACCCTACCAGCCAAGAGGTCTGGCAAGCCCGCGCACAGGTATTGAAAGCGCTTAATCGTCCCCCGGAAGCCGAACAGGCGATTGCAAGAAAATCAGCCTTCCGGAGGCCGCCAAAGTAGTGATTGCGTCCAATGATTGGTTCATTCATTCTTCGGGAGCGGCGGCAAAGGCTTCCCTCTAGTCGCTGGCGAACCAACGCTTCGTCCAAAAGGAGAAGTTGACTTTCCTAACAAGGCGTCCGCTAAAGCTTGCTCCCGACAACGACGAAGTTAAGAGATTGCGCGACGAAGTAGTCAAATTACTCGGACTGAAGGCGAACTGACTCGCACACGTACCGAATTGCGTAGAAAGGCCGGCGTCCCAACTTGGCGAGTCAGCAAATCACGGTCGCAAGTCGCAAACAATTTACTGCGACGTTTGCACAACGAGTTGAACCTGGGTGAGGTGTTGATTCTTCTCCAGAAGATCTTTTTCAATCTTGGCTGCCAACTTTGGTGCGACGGGGATTTCGAAGTCCTGGCTCGTCGCTTCGGCGCCCGGTGCGAACGCATTGGCGACCGTCTTAGGATAGCCGCGCAGCGGCTCTCCGTCAGCAGTCACGATTTTGACCTCAAGGATCCCAGCACCCTTCCCGCCCAGGTTAATTACGAAGCTATACGGTAGGTGCGCAACCCTGCCTTCGATCACCTGCACTTGTTCTCCGTTCGAGGGAGCACTAGATGGCGGCAATTGCTCCGTTTCATAAGCCGGAGCGGAATACTGTTTCCCGCCTGGCTTTACCCCTTCCAGGCGCTCCCGGAAATGATAGCGGATCACGCCCACAATGGCGGGCGTCACCTCGTTCTCCGCTTTCGCCGGGAGACTTGCAAATCCGCATACAGCGAGGCAGAAGAGCGCCCGCATCCAGGGCCGAGCAACAAGTGCCGCCACTAAGCTGAAAATGGTCACCGCCTAGCTGGGCTGCAGAGGATAGGTCACACCATTCACTACGGCTGCGACACCGGGAAAGAGCCGATAGTGAATAACGTGCGAGCTGGCGTCAATCCCGCCGCTGTTGGCAGGATACTTCGCGCCCTCACCCGCGGGGACTCCGATCGCCTTGGCGCAAGCCAGGCTGATCTCGCCGAGCTTATTGCGGGGGCCGGCGTCGGCAACCACCGCTTCGACGCTCTTGTTATTCTTCGTGTTTGTTACGACGGCGCGGCATCCCATCACAACGCCCGCGACTCCCTTGATGATCATCGGCGGCACCACCACGAAGGGCACCGTCGCGGAATCAACATATTTGAACGGAGACGATTTCGGCAGCGGCTTTCCATCTTTATCAGGCAGATGGAGAGAGGTCGCCGAAACATAAGCCCCCGGACACGGATCTCCCGGTCCTTGGACAATGGGCGTCCCGTCTTCCTCCCCAGTGTCCGTCACGACGCCATACCAGTTGCCCGGACCGCCGGCATTCGCGAGGATATCAAGCGTCTTGCCCTTGTAGCTTGCAGGTGCATAACAGGGAGGTTCGCCGAATTGACCGTTCGCGCCGTCTCCGTCGAGCTGTGCGCCAGCGGCGAAGGTCACGCTTTTATCGTCCTCTTCCACAATATCGCTGCCTTTGATATTTCCAATGAGTCTGCCCATGTGCTTCTTGTAGTCTCTCGTTTCTTGCTTTTCAATTCTATTTTGTCATGCCGCTTGTTTTGCGCGCCTGCCTGATCTCGCTGCCAGCTGAAAGAGCACCGAGTGACCGGAAAAAGATGAACTGACCCAAAAAATTATCGCCTTTGCATTGCAAGTCGCCCCTGTAATGGAACTGGATTTTATAGATCGCGGTGGGAAGCTGATAGAGGAATTGGTTCGGCTCTCTAATCGAAACCCATGAATTACCGCGCTCTCTGTTTTGTGGACATGCCGTTTGGGCAGAAGGCTGATCTCAAGAGCGGCACAGTCGTCGATTTTGATCAAATCTATGATGAAGCGATCAAACCGGCCATTGAACAGTGTGGGTTGGACGCCCTCAGAGGAGATGAAGAGCGGACGGGCGGGATCATTCACAGCGCAATGTTCGCGCGATTGCTGCTATCGGAATTTGTCGTGGCCGATCTCACACTTGCCAATGCAAATGTGTTTTACGAACTCGGAATCCGTCATGCCGCAAAGCCATTTACGACTGTGCCGATCCTGGCAAATGTGAGCGCGCTGCCGTTTGATGTGGCGCTGGTCCGTGCGGTCCCTTATCAATTGGAAAACGGCAAACTGACTGAAACGTCAGCGCAACAACTCCGGACTGAACTCGCAAAACGCTTGCGTGCAGCAATCGACGGAGTGGCGGCGAACGACAGCCCGTTGTTTCAACTGATCCCAAATTTTCCTGGAATCGATTTGCCCGATGACGTGACCGAGACATTCAAGGACCGTCTTCAATACCTTGAGCAATTTCGCGAGACGCTTGCGACTGCGCGCTCGCAGTCAACATCCCAGGAAAAACGCGATGCGCTCTTGAAAATTCAGAGCGATCTAGGCGATCTGAAAGTTGTCCCGCGATCGGTGCTTATCGAGTTGATGTCTTCGTTTCGCGATGCAGAAGCCTTTGAGGAATTGGTCGCCCTTTACAACGCGTTCCCGGACAATTTGAAAGATTACATCGCTGCGAAGCAGCAATACGCGTTAGCGCTTAACCGACGGAACAAGCCGGGCGATCGCGAGAAGGCGCTCAAGCTCCTCGACGATCTGCTCAAAAATCGCGGCGCCGATTCGGAGACACTTGGGATCAAGGGACGCATTCACAAGGATATCTACAAGGAGGCTGCGCAGGCCAAGAAGATTACTGCAATCGCCGCGCTTGATGATGCGATTAGCGCCTACACAAAAGGCTTCGAATCTGATCCGCGGGATTATTATCCAGGCGTAAACGCAATCAACCTGCTCGTTCAGAAAGGTGACGAGGAAGCGCTGAAAGAAGTTGAGCGCTTGCTGCCTTTGGTGAGTTTCGCGGTTGCGCGTCGCGGCGGCGCGAGTTCCAGCGATTACTGGGATCTCGCCACTGTCCTCGAGCTTGCTTGCATTGGCGAAGATTGGGTGCTGGCCAGTCGAGTACTCCCGAGAGCGATTCTTGCTGCGACAGCCTCCTTTCAGACGGCAACGACGATTGGCAATTTGCGTTTACTGAAACAATCGCGCGAGCGAACGGGGCGCGAAGTCACGGAACTTGAGGACATCCTCAATGAGCTTTCAGCACGCCACATCGAGTTGCGGGGTGAAGAAAAGCCTCAAACGGGATGAGCCCAAATAGCGTTAAACAAATGCGCGTCCGCCACGTCGAGGACGTTTGATTATGAACCTCAGGTTGACTGGATGAACTATCGCAATTGGGATGCGACTGATTTCTAAATTGAAAGCGCACTGGGAGAAACGACCACCAAGGATATGATCGGGATCCGGCTCTATCCGGTTTTGCTTTACAATGCTCGGACAAGTTTGAATAACAGTCGCGCACGTAGGTCTCGCAATTTGCTTCCTGCTCCAAAGTCTCCATACACTGATCGGTTTTGTTGTAATCGTGCTCGCCGCGAGAATATTCTCAGGAATCTCACCAGCCTCCGTCCGCCCCTATCGAAGCTCATCGGCGAGGAAAAGGCTGCAGAAAAGAAGATACGCTAGTTGAATTGACAGGACTTGCTAATGGCCTTTTATCAGAAAGAATTCTTGAACTGCAGGTCGTGTGCGATTTAAAAGCAAGCTGATCCTCACAACCCCTGTGTCCCCATTCGAAAGACCAGCTAAGGACGTGCCGGTAGCCTCGCACCTGCATCAGCGAATGAGGAGCAACACAAATTTCTCCACATTGCAGCGGAGACTTGAGAATTCAGAATCCTTTCGCACATGGAGAACCCCTCCGGATTCAAACGGTCGCTCGCCTGCGCACGACGACCCAGACTCTAGCAATGGCTAAGTTTTACGTCTCGTGCACGACCAAAGACCTCGGCGAGGGGCGGCGGAAAGTCTGCAACATTTTGCGTTCTGCTGGCCACGATGTCGTCTCGATGGACATATACACGAGCGAAAGCAGACCTTCGCTGGTTAAGTGCCGGGAAGATGTCGAAAAATGCGATGTTTACCTCGGCATCTTCGCTCTGCGGTATGGTTGGCGGCCGCCGAACAAGGAAGCACCGGGCGATAACCCGCTTGGTCGTGCTATTACCGAACTGGAGTATCTCCATGCCAAGGCAAGGGGTAAGGATCGGCTGATCTTTATCCTCGACGAGGAGCAAGCACTTTGGCGCGCGGCTTTGATCGACAGGGATCGCGCTGCGATCGACGCACTGCGCCAGATGCTGAGTGATGATGTCCTGACCACCCAGTTCACGAGTGAAGATGACCTGATCGCGAAGGTCGGTGCAACGCTGGCAAAGAAGTATGGCGCCGCGCAGCAGGCAGCCCCACCCGCGCCGGTGATTCCGCGCGTGCGAGAGATTAAGCACGATGTGGCGCTCTTTTGCGCAACGGCCAGGTGACGCGACTTTCGCGCAAGAGGTCTGCGCGTCTTTACAGCAGAAGGGCCTGGTCATGCTGGCTATCTCCGTTGATCTCTTCCCGCCCACAACCGCGGCCCATTTCGAGAAGCTCGAGTTGCGCGCAGGGGAGACGCGAAGTGCGTTGGTTGTGCTGAGCGACGCTGCCGTCGCATAACTCGCGACTGAAGCTCTGGCGCCAGTTGTTCAGACTCTTCAGGCACGGACAGGCAAATTGGTTGCTTTCTGTCGCGGTGAAGCGGCAAAGAGTGCAGCCGGAACACGGCCGCGTTGTGCGGTGTTGGACGCCAGCGCCTGGCAAACAGGGCAAGAGAATGCGGACTTAGCGGCAACTTTGAGGCAAGAGTTACGCACTTCGGCGCCTTCATCAGAACTGCCTACGGTAGGTATTCCGGTCCTGATCGTCGCGATGATTGCGGATGAGGCGGCAGCGATCGAAGCTAACCCGCAGCAGATAGAAGATGAGGCAGGGAAGATAGCTTTCGATCAATTCACCACGCTGTATCAGTCTTACGTTGCCGTGCTAAAGGCAGCGGCCGATCAACATCACGAGCCGTTACCTGCATCGCCGCTAACTGCGCGCTACCATACCGAGCGCGAACAATGGAAGCCGTTCGCCAGCAGCAGCTACACCGCAGCTGACCTGATCGCAGATGTTGCGCAGGAGTTGAATCGGAAACCGACTGTGCTGGAGGGTCGTATGATTTGGCCACAAATCTATCCCTTCGATGTGATGCTTGATCCGACACATCCGATGCGCGCTCTGTACGACGAGATCCTTCGCAGCGGTTGTGTCGTGTTGGCAGATGAGTTTTCGCTGTTCGAACCAAAACTCCGGCAGGCGCTCGCCAGCATAGTTGCCCTACCTAAGAGCCAGGTAGCGCTAGTGACGATCTCACCACTTAATCCGCGTTTGGTGCCGCCCCATTCCGAAGTTGAGAAGGAACTGCGTCGCGTCTTCGAAGCCGCGTTCAAGCGCTTCGATCAATACGATCCGCAATCAGAAGTTATGGTGGCCGATGAGCGGCGGCTGAAGCGTTGGCTTTACTTGAGTCTGCCACAAACGTTGCGCTCCTTGCAAAACCCGGGCGCCGATCCGGAGCGGCTCGAACAAGTCTGGGGATCGGCGGGGGTTGATCCCCTCGCGCAGGGTGTGATCAATCGGCAGCGGCAGGCCAGCGTGCTATGATTGTCGTCTTCTACTCTTTCAAAGGAGGAGTCGGTCGATCGATGGCGGTGGCAAATGTAGGCGATCTTCTGGCGCGCCGCGGCCTAAAGGTCTTGATGATTGATTTCGACATGGAGGCACCCGGTCTTGAACAATACTTTCCCATCAACCAGAGCGAGGCGCGAAGTCATCCTGGGTTGCTCGATCTTCTTCTACGTTATAAGCAAAGCGTCTCCCTCGGGGCGACAGCCGACAGCGCCTCCTTCAAAAATATTCAAGATTTCTCCTGCGGGTTTATAAGGACCTACCCACACCAGCGAAGCTGGACCTGATGCCGGCTGGCCAGCGCGAAGGCAACATCAGCCTGGCTGAATATGCCCATAGCCTGCGCACGTTTGATTGGCAGGATTTCCTTTCGCACTGGGCCGGCGATCGTTTCTTCGATTGGCTGCGCACATGCGTGGCCGACCTCTACGACGTAGTGCTGATCGACAGCCGAACTGGTGTAACTGAGATGGGTGGCATCTGTGCCTATCAGCTGGCCGATTGCATCCTCATGTTCTCTGGTGCGAACGTGCAGAATGTAGAAGGAACCCAAAACCTGGTGCGTAACTTCAACCAGACCGGCGTGCAGATGCTGCGGCGATTTCGCCCGCTGCCAGTCGTAATCGTGCCCGCTCGGATCGAAGAAAGTGACGAGAGGCTGCTGGAGGCCGTGCGCCAGCGTTTCGCGCTCGCCTTTGATGACTTCACACCACCAGTTTTACGAAAAGCCGGGCTGCAGTTTTGGGACCTCCGCATCCCTTACCGGCCGCGTTATGCCTTCGAAGAGCGAGTCATCATCGATCCTAAGCTGGTCGATGAAGAGCGTCCAATCACGGAGTCATTCCGCCACATTGTGCGGTGTCTTAGCTTGCTAGCCAATGATAGCTCGGCTCTCGCGCAGAAGCTCGAGCAGGGCCCCGACTTTGCTCCTACAGAAGCCACGCTCCGTTACGATCCTACGCGGCAACTAGCTACCTTCGACGCGTGCTTTCTTTACGACCGCAATGACAGTAGCGCAGTGGGAGCTATTGGCCAACGACTCGAGCAGGACGCCGGTTTGCGAATATGGAGGGAGCGGAGTCTCGCACTTGGAACGCACTGGGAGGCACAGCTCGAAGAAGCACTACTCAATACCAATTCGATCGTAGTCGCAATTAGTGACGCCGGCGTAAAGGGTCTGTTCCTCGAGGAAGTTAACTTTGTCTTCGACGCCGCAGCGACCCGGCAGAGCTTTCGCATCATTCCGGTCATCCTGCCGCATGCCACGATTCAGTTTCCTCAAATGCCACGGCGATTGCGGGAGATTGAGGCGCTTGATCTGCGCGAAAGCTATAAGCGGCGACTCGAGCAACTCATCGCCGCGATCCGTGGGGAAAGCACTTCCATTCCAGCGCCGCAGCCAGACGTTGATTACGGCAGCCCTTATGTCGGACCGCAACCGTTTACTGAGCAACAGGCGGTATTTTTTGCCGGGCGCGAGGCCATCCTACAGCATCTGCTAGGTCAAGTGCGTGCTCGCAGCTTCACCGTCCTCACCGGTACCGAAGGAAGTGGAAAGACGTCGCTCGTGCAAGCTGGACTCTGTCGCATTCTAAGGCAAGAAGGTTGGAAAATTCACGCGCTGCGTTTGGGAGAGACTCCAAAAGAAACACTGCAGGAATTGGTCGCACTCTTTCAGGATAAAGCGAGTGCTGCTGGGTTTCCGTCCATCGATACTTCCTCTGACCCGGCAGAGGTTGCGCAATGGGTCACACGTGTAGCAGGAGAGGAACCCGCATTGATTTTTCTCGACCAATTCGAGGAATTCGCTGGCGCGGCGAGTAACGGGCAGTTGGCGAAGTTCTTTATAGCGCTCAGCGAAAGCGCGCAGAACGCAAAACTCTTGGCGGCGGTGCGGGATGATGCGATTCCAACCTTGGCGACCAAATATCCCGAGTTAGCTCCGCTGCTAAAACAAAACCAAGTAACTCTTCCACCGCTCGGGCCCGAGGAACTTCAGGACATCATCGAGCAACCAGCGCGTCGCGCCGGCCTCGCGTTTGAGCCTGGGGTGGTCAATCATATCCTGCGGGATTTTTCTTCCGATTTCCCTTCGCTTCCTCTCCTGCAGATGATTTTGCAAGAGTTGTATCGAAACGCCCGCGATGGCCGCCTGACGAATGATGCTTACGACCGCATTGGTGGTGCCGCGGGCCTCTTATCGGCCGTGGCCGAGACAACGTTTCGCGAGCTAACTACGCAAGAGCAAAAGTCCGCGTGCTGGCTGTTACTCAGGCTAGTCCGCTTAAGCACCAACGGTGCGCCGACGCGTCGGTTAGCTCTGGTGAACGAGCTTAGTAGCCCGGACCTAACCAAAGGCGATATTGATAGAGCGCTTCGCAAGCTTGGCGATGCTCATCCCCTCCGCATCTCGAAGCGGCATGGCGAGACAGCCGTCGAGTTGGCGCACGAGGCGCTTGTTTATGATTGGCCACGATTGCAGGCGCTGATCGACGAAGCACGCCAAGACCTGATGCGGCGCGACAAGCTTGACGGCATCTCACAGACCATCCGCCAAACCACCAGCACGATACGCAAATATTTTTCCGTTTCCAATGCACCTAAGAACACGCCGGCAGTAGAAGTAACGGACGCAAGTAGCACAACGCTGACTGAGCAGGCCAAGGAGGTTCTGCGCAACCGGCGCGGTACCGCGGATAACCTCTTTGCCCTCGCCAAGTCGCTCAAGAAGATTCAAAAGTTCAACCTCGCTCGGCGCATCCTTGCGCTTGCCAGTAAGCAGTGGGCTGATCCCGCCCTTGCCCGTCAAATTGTGCAGCAGCACGCCTCCTGCACAGAGAAAGATCCCGACCTGCCTCTAGATCGCCGCTATCAAAGAGCGATCGACATCATCGCTGGCGAGCTGAAGAAAGCGGACGCATATTTGCTCGCATCCCCTAACGAGACCGAAGATCACTTAAAGAAATCGATTTACGCACACCAGGAAACCTTCGGTATTGCCGGGGCGATCCATAAGCGCTGGTGGCAAGTGGACGCGCAGATTCGTCACCTCGTGAAGGCGCAGGAACTTTACGACAAAGGCTGGCAGTTGGCGACCTTGTGGTCCGGAGCAGGCATACCTGACCAGGGTTACACCGGAATCAACGCGGCGTTCGTATTGGATCTCCTCGCACAGCAGGTGCCTGAGGATGAGCAGCTCGTTAAACAGCGCCGCTCCGATGCGTCTGCGATTCGCGAGAAGATACGCGCCCGCTTAAGTCCGCTCCCGGCGGCCGAACGCGATAATTGGTGGACACTAGTTACATTGGCCGAAGCCTGTTTTGGGCTTGGCGACTATGAAGGCGCACGTCATTGGCTGCGGAGAACGGCGCAGATTGAACAGCCCCAGCGATGGGAGTACGAGACGACGGTCAAGCAGCTTGCCGAACTCGCTATGATCCAGGCCGGTGGCGACAAAACAGCGGAAGAATTTGTCGACACCGAAGCGTGGTCAGTGCTCCGCGAGTTGGTCGGAGAAGATGAAGCCGGCCTGCGCACAGCCTTTAGCGGCAAAGTCGGTCTTGCCCTCTCAGGCGGCGGGTTTCGCGCTTCGCTTTTTCACATTGGCGTGCTCGCCAGGCTGGCGGAACTCGACATGCTGCGCCATGTCGAGGTGCTCTCGTGCGTGTCGGGGGGTTCGATTATCGGAGCGCTTTATTACCTAAAAGTGCGCAAGCTGCTCGAGAGCAAGCCGGACAATGACATCACGCCCGCGGATTACATCCAGATCGTCCGAGAAATGGAGGAGGAGTTGACCGTGGTCACTGAGCACAACCCGCGGAGGCAGGTCTTCAGCCAGCTGGCGCTCCTTGGCACCCGCACCGAAGAGATGGGCAAGCTGCTCGATACGACCCCCTATGGAGCAGCAGCTGGACTGCCAATTGGCGAACGACCGCAGTTGCGGCACCTGATAATCCGCCCGCCATTCAACCAAGCCGAAGTGGCGCTGCCACCGGAAGATAGGTCCCCATTCGTGCCCAAGTATGATAATTGGCGGCGGGCGCACAAGGTGCCGATCCTAATCATTAACGCCACTACGCTCAATACCGGGCACAATTGGCAATTCACCGCCACGTTTATGGGCGAATCGCCGAATCAGATCGTGCCTGAGGTGGATGGAAACGAGCGACTCCGGCGAATGCATTTCAGCGAATCAATGCCGACGCATCACAAATCAGTGCCGCTGGGGCTGGCGGTAGCAGCCTCAGCCGCAGTGCCTGGACTGTTTCGCCCGGTGAAGCTCGCCGGGTTATATGAGAATCGGGACGTGGAACTGGTCGATGGCGGCGTGCACGACAATCAAGGCATCGCAGGATTGCTGGAACAGGATTGCAAAGTAATTCTTGCCAGTGATGCATCGCGTCAATTGGTGAGTGAACCACACCCATCGCGCTTGGAGACATCGGTGCTGTGGCGCAGCAATAACACGCTCATGGCTCGAGTACGAGAGCTCGAATATCGGGAACTGACCGCACGGAAAGAGGCGGGCCTCCTGCGCGATTTACTTTTTGTTCATCTAAAAAAAGACCTCGCAGTCGAGCCTGTTGATTGGCTTGAATGCGACCTGGCGAAGGAATCGAGCGAAACGCCGGGAGTGCCGCCTGGTAGTCACAAAGCCACGGACTACGAAGTGCGGGGAGACGTGCAAAACCTGCTCGCCGGAATCCGCACCGACCTGGATGTGTTTTCCGAGGCCGAAGCTTGTGCGCTCATGAGCTCTGGCTACAAAATGACTGCGCATCATTTTCCCGAATGCGTCAAGAGCTTCAAGTCGAACGTTGAGCAAACCGAACCGTGGCGTTTTCAACAAGTGGATGCTTTTCTCGCTGAACCTAAGAAAGCCAGCGTGAACTCTCCGGAACCATCTCAGATTTCAGATTTTCTCGCTCGACTAAAGTTGGGCGCGCAGTTGCTATTCAAAGCGCCACAACTCCTTCCGAGTTTTTCGCAGTTGCAATGGATGGTTTGGGTAGGCGTTATAGTCGCGATTCTCATTGCCTTTGGAATCGGCGCACTGGCATTGGTGGTGTTGCTCTGGCGTCTGCCCCTCCTAATCCTGCCACTCGTGAGTGGACTGATAATGTTGGTTGCAACTCTGGTTGTGCTGGCGCGGGGTGGACTCTATGCGATCAGCCGTTGGTTGGACGAGTTGTACATTCGAAAAGGCTCCCTGACAGAACTGCTGCGGCCCAGAGTCTCCCATGTAGCACGGCACGCTAAAGGTCCGATTGCCCGATCTTCGTCGGATTTGTGAACTTGACATCCTCAATGAACTTTCAGCGCGTGACATCGAGCTGCGAGGTGAGGAAAAGGCTCAATCCAACATGAAACAATCGTGACGAAAAATGCGATTACTTTCGAGAATGGAAAGCGCGCGGTTGTAATCACCGCATCGCGCGATACAAGCGCGAAGGCGATTTTAGATGCGCTTGAAATCGCATCGCCTCACGCTGTCATCCTCCTGTTTGGTGGCGCGGCCGGCCTCGATAATTCACGCAAGGCTCACCTCGCGACGTTGTTTGCCGATGGAGTTACTCCAGTGGCCGCCCAATTGGGTGCGCTGATTATCGATGGTGGCACACAATCCGGTGTTATGGCGATGATGGGTGAGGCCGTCGCGGCACGTCCCGGAACATGTCAGTTGCTCGGAGTCGCGCCGAAAGGGAAAATTACGAATCCCGAAATTGCAGGCGCATCCAAAATCTCGGACGGCGCTTCGCTCGAGCCAAATCATTCCCACTTCGTTTTGGTCGAGAGCAATCGATGGGGCGGCGAAACGGCGATGATGTTGGAACTGGCGCGCGCATTCAATGCGCCCACCGTCGCGATCCTCGTCAACGGTGGCGAGATTGCGAGGAAAGAAGCTCTACAAAGCGTGCGCAATGGGTGGCGGCTTCTGGTCATTGAAGGCAGCGGAAGACTTGCGGACGAATTGAGCGCCGTCGTACGCGATGGCCAGTCAGCAAAATCCAGCGAATTGCGTGAGATCGCACACTCCGGCCGCGTTGCCTTATTTCATGTCCAGGACGCCGCTGAAAAACTAAGAGACGAACTGCGGCGAATGCTATGCTGTTAATGCATTCTTGATTCCATCAGCTTTACGCTGGCTCACTCGTACTGATTCATGCCGTCTTTTATAGCCCTTCCTCGAAAATATTCTTCTCGGGGCGCGCGATAAATCATCAGTCCTAAGACTCGAAAGCTCTCCTGCGCTCAGATCACGAGAGCTTGAATTGGGAAGAGCTATGGTCTGCGCGCAGGCGTAGTGATGGTGTAGGCAAATCACGATGACCGGTAGGTTTCCGTGAAACAATTTTAAGCGCGCCAGAGGTTTTGGAGATTACCCATTCCTGGCTGGGGCGACCGCTGTCGCTCCGGCCTGACGCAGGATCTCTGTAGGAAAACCGGTATTCAAAATAAGCAGTCACCTTGTCAGGGGTATCGGAATGCACCACGCGAATGTCGCCGACAGCGAAGGAGCGGACGGGCCACTGCTTGAACAATTCGTTTAACTGATCTCGCCGGGACGCTTTATCGCGCCGCTCTGGCCCCCACCTGAACGCGTCGCCATATTGCGAAAGCATGTAATCGATGTCCCCCCGCTCTTCCGCGAGAAAAAAGCTGGCGATAAAGTTCCGCACTTCCTCATCATTGATCACGTTCGAACCTGGCAGCGGTGTCGTTAGAGTCGGAACCGGGGTCCGGACGGGTGTGAATACGGCCGGCGTTATCGGCACCGGCGTAGAAGTTCCTGTTGGAGTCACGGCCGGCTTTTCAGGAGGCCCATTTTTCTTCTGGCCGAGATACCATCCCGCGCCGCCGACAATCACGAAGGCCGCAATTGTGATAGCGATGACAATTGATGTAGGTCTAGACGGACGAATTGGCGGCTTTGGAATCGACGGTTTCGCTGGTCGAGCTGGCACGTCTGCGGCGGGAAGAGAAGGCCTCTTCAGCACTGCCTTGACAATTTTTGCCAAGTTATCCAAATGGGGTTCCAAGGGAGGCGAGAAAGCGTCCATCCACTGCGAAGTCGAGATGAAATATTCAAGCGACTTGCTGGGCGGAATCTCATCAACCCGAAATGGAATGATGTAAACGCCCTTGTTAACAGCGCGCTCTACTTCGCGTTTGATTTGTGGTGAAGCGTCCGCATTCCGGGAAAAGATCAAGATCATAATACGACTGGACTCGATCGCATCGATAATCGATTCGCCCCAATCAGCGCCCGGAACAACATCACGCGGCGCTATCCAGCACATCACCGAGTCTGCTTCGAGCCGTGCCACGATCGCCTCAGCAACGGCTTTGTCCTTTACCGAGTGACTTACGAAGACATCATGCGCCATTCGCAGCCTCTGTTTCCCTTATTGTTCCTTTCCGATACCATGATGAAGCGACGGGATGTTAATTCAAGACAAATCGACCGATTGACTGCCAGCACTAGCACGGGAGCAATCACATCGGCGAAATGCAAGAGGTTGGCCACGCCGTTGGCCCAACAAAAACTAAGAGCCGAACACTTGGCTGGTTTCCTGAAGGCGAGCTAAGCTGTCTGCTTCGAAAGTAGCAAGCATATCAACGCCGGGACCATTCGGGACCTGGCTACATCGATTTTCCCCCTAAGGACTCAAATTTTGGGGTCCAATTTTGCCGCGGCTGGAAAAGTGCTTGTCCACGCGGCGGTTCTCCGGCAGTTTCGTTTTGGTATGACACCGGATCGCAGACTGAGTTGTCTAAGCATCTTTTTGTTCGTGGCGCTTTGTGCCAGTCTGTTCGTGAACTTTGTATTGATAATCGCCGCATTTCAGCGTGTGAGCGGAATCCGTGAAGCAGAGCCGATCCCGCGTTTCCGCGAGATCCTGCTGCAAAGAGGCGCGCGCGTGACAACGGACAAGATCGCCGTTATCACCATGCGCGGCCTGATCAGTACCTCGATCCCCGGAAATGTCAGCGACTCGATGGTGGACGATTTGCGTGCAGCACTGCAGCAGGCGCGCGATGACAGCCGCGTGAAAGCCATTGTGCTGGAGATCGATTCGCCCGGCGGAGAAGTCACCGCTTCCGATGAGATCTACAGCGCGGTTGTCAAGACGCGCGCGAGAAAACCGGTAGTCGTTTACATGGATTCATTGGCGGCCTCGGGCGGATATTATGTCTCCTGCGGCGGCAAATTTTTGATGGCTAATGAAACCACGATAACCGGGAGCATCGGCGTAATCATTCAAACTCTGAATTACGAGCAGCTGTTTAACAAAGTCGGGCTCGCATCCGTAGTTTTTAAGAGCGGCAAATTCAAAGACATGCTCAACGGAGCGCGACCGATTACGCCGGAAGAGCGGGAGCTCGTGCAGAACTTCATTATGAGCACGTACGACAAGTTTCTCGGAATTGTCGCAAAGGAGCGAAATCTGCCGGCTGAGCTTCTGCGCAACACCATCGCCGACGGTCGAATTCTTTCGGGCAAAGAAGCATTGCAAAACAAACTCATAGACGGTCTCGGTGAGCTAGACGACGCCTTCGCCAAAGCAAAACAACTGGGGAACGCGCCCGAAGCCAAAGTCGTGAAGTACGGTCCGCCGTTTAGTCTGGCGCGGTTTCTCCGGATATTTGGAGAATCGGACTCGAAGATCGAACTGCAACTGCCGAAACAACTCGTGCCGCAACTCGAATCTGGACGCGCGTATTTCCTGCCGAGTTATTACGCTCCGTAGGCGCCGAGGGTAGCGCACACTTCAGCACGCCCTCATGCTATTCGGGAACGTTTTTGCGACATTCGGAGCGGCCCCAAGCATTGCGTTGGCTTTACTTTCTTTTCTTTACCTCATCGCCAGTATTTGTGTCTATGTGTCGCTGATCTATCAAATCAGCACACGGATTCGGAGCGCTTCCGGGACCGACGCAGCAGCGCGCGGCTTCGGACTGCCGGAAGCAGTTCTCACCAGCGTGCTGATCCTTTTCTTTCTGTTAACGATTAGCTCAACAGCTCCGGACCCCACGCTTCAATTTCAACCACGCAATCTTTTGGCCAATTTCCTCCTCAGCGCTTTCGTGGTGCTCATCATCGTCACTCTTCTGCAATTTCGCGGTTTTGACGTGGGGACATTGGCCGGATTTTTCAGAATCAGTTTTTTTCGAACTTTGGGCACTGGAGCCATCCTGCTCTTTTTTGCTTACCCATTGATCGGTTTTTCGGAGGCCATTAATCAGCGCTTTTTCGGGGGCGGCTCAAGCAAGCAGAGCATCGTCGAGTTCTTCAGTGCATCGCGCACCATCGAGGAGCGAATCATGATCATTGTTTTTGCGGTCGCGATCGCGCCCATTGTCGAGGAGTTCGTTTTTCGATTTTTTATATACGGCGTGCTAAAACGCTACATTGGCTGTCTCCTGGGGCTGATACTTAGCTCGCTCCTATTCGCCGCTGCCCACGCACATTTTCCATCGTTCGTGCCGTTGTTTGTGTTGGGGATCTGTTTCGCGATTGCCTACGAGTGGAGCGGATCGATTCTTGTTTCGATGACGATGCATTCCCTCTTCAACTCGCTGACTCTCACTGCCCTCGCGTTTCCAGAGATCATTTCTCAATGAAACTTGGTGCCTTGGGCGAAAACCGGCTGCTACACCAAATCTTGCGTCATCTTCCGCGTGGCAGAACCCGCAAAGTCTTTGCAGGCGCAGGCGACGACTGCGCGATTGTCGAAATACCGGGAAGCAAAAAATACCTCGTGCTAAAAACCGACTGTGTCGTCGAAGGCGTGCATTTTGTGCGCGGAACGAATGCGTCAGATGTCGGGTGGAAAGCGATGATGCGTCCGTTGAGCGATTTCGCCGCGGCTTCAGGTGTGCCTCATTTCTCGCTGATCACACTTATCGTTCCGCAGCAAACCAAGGTCGCGTGGGTGCAAGGACTTTATCGGGGACTGCGCCGAGCGGCGAACCGCTTCGAAGTAAGCATCGTCGGTGGCGAAACGAGCAACACGACAGGGCCAATCGCGATTTCGGTGACTGTGATCGGATTTGTGGAGAAACGCCGCGCGGTTTCTCGCCGGGGCGGGAGATCGGGTGACGATCTTTTCGTTACCGGCTGGCTTGGGGGCGCGCTGAAACAAAAGCATTTGAAGTTCGTTCCGCGAATTGTGGAGTCGCGCTGGCTTACAAAAAATTTCTCGATCCACGCTATGATGGACTTAAGCGACGGACTCGGAGCCGATCTTCCTCGCCTTGCGCGCGCAAGCAAAGTGGGATTCGACATCGAACTGGAAAACTTGCCGGTCGCCCGTGGTGCAACCATCGATACCGCGATCTCAGAAGGCGAGGACTACGAACTGCTGTTCGCCGTTTCGCCGCGCGCCAGAAATTCTCTGGAGCGACAATGGCGACGAAAATTTCCGAAGTTGCTGCTGACTCGAATTGGCTCGCTCAATCGCAAATCGCAAATCGCAAATCGCAAATTGCCCCGTGGCTACCTTCATTTCTAACAGCCCCGCTGAAACGGAAGCAATCGCGCGGCAACTTGCGGAGGATCTTGTCACCGGTTCCGTGTTGGCCCTCAAGGGCGAACTGGGCAGCGGCAAGACCTTGTTCACGCAAGGTCTCGTCGCGGGTCTGAAAAGCGACGCCGCAGTAACGAGTCCGACCTTTACTATCCTGCACGAATATCAAGGCGGGCGATTGCGCGTTTGCCATTTCGATTTCTTTCGCCTGGAAAATCGAGAATCAGCCCTGCGGCTTGGACTGGAAGATTACTTTTTTAGTGACGGCGTTTCAGTGATCGAATGGGCCGATCGCTTCCCGGATTTGATTCCAGAGCAGGCCCGCTGGATTTCCTTTGAAATAAAATCGGAGCGTCAGCGGATCATAACGCTGCTTCATCACGATCATGAAAACTCTCGCGCTTGAACTTTCCACCTCGCGCGGCAGCCTGGCCTGGCTGGACGGCGAAATCGAGTTCACACGCGAATGGCCTAACGACCGACAAAATTCCGCAGCGTTTTTCGAGAACCTCCAGGCGGTGCAAAGAAAATTTGGCGCTCCCGAAACGATCACTGTCGGACTTGGCCCCGGCTCGTATGCCGGAACGCGCATCGCGATTTCGGCCGCAATCGGGATACAACTTTCTTGTGATGCGCGGTTGATCGGAGATCCCTCGATTTGCGCAATGGAATGCGATGCGCAGGAATACTGTGTGATTGGCGACGCGCGCAGGAAATCTTTTTTCTTCGCGCGCATCTTCAAAAATGAAGTCATTGAAGGCCCAACGCTCTCTTCTGAGCTCGAGCTGAAAGCGAAACTCGATTCGCTCGACCCGGCAACGGCAATTTTCTCGTCAGAGTTGCTTCCGCAGTTTCACCGACCCGTGATTCGGTTTCCCTCGGCTCTCATTCTGGCCAGACTTGCGAAGGAGCCCCGACGAAGCTTTTTTCTGCCACCGCTGCAACCAATTTATTTGCGCGAACCACACATCACCATACCGAAATGAAAGAAACTTACCGCTGCTGGGCTGAAATTGATCGAGCCGCTTTGCGGCACAATGCGAAAGTCGTGCGGGATCGAATCGGATCCGCCGAGATGCTCGCCGTCGTGAAAGCGAATGCTTACGGCCACGGATTAATCGGCGTGGCGAAAACGCTGGCCGACGACGCGCAACTATTTGGCGTCGCCAACGTGGAAGAAGCTCTGGCGCTGCGTGAATCGCTGCCGCATCCGATCGTGATTCTGGGCCCGGCAACTCCTGAGGAACGCCCGATAATCGCCATGCACGGATTTATCCCGACGATCTCTAGTTTGGAAGAGGCTCAGGCATTCGATCGATTGAAGCCGGTGTCAGTCAATTTCAAAATCGACACCGGCATGGGGCGAATGGGCGTCGTGCAGAATGAGGCACGCGAGGTTTTCCAACGCGTGGCCGAAATGGCGAATGTTGAGATCCACAGCATATCGACGCACATGCCGGTATCGAACGAAGACACAGCATACACGCGCGACCAGCTTGTTCGATTCCAGAGAATCGTTGCCCAAATTCGCGCAGAAGTTCCGGGCAGCTACAAGGCGCACGTGTTGCAAAGCGCCGGCACACTCGCGTTCAATCAGCCGACCTTCGAAATCGTACGCGCCGGTATCATACTCTACGGCATTTCTCCGCTGCCGGAATTTCGTGAGTTGCTCAAGCCGGTGATGACGTGGAAAACACGAATTTGTCTCGTGCGCGACGTGCCGAAGGGCAGCTCAATCAGCTATGGCCGCACGTTTATCGCGCCGCAAAACATGCGCGTAGCAACCTTGTCAGCCGGCTACGCCGACGGTTACCTGTGGCATCTCTCAAATCGTGGCACCGCCGTTTTGGTGCGCGGAAAGCGCTGCCCTATTCTCGGCCGGGTGACAATGGACTTGATGGTGGTCGATGTGAGCGGGCTCGATGACGTGCAGGTAGGCGACGATGTTGTTCTCATGGGGCGCGACGGGAGCGAAGAAATTTCCTGCACTGAATTGAGTGAAAAAGCCGGAACGATTACATGGGAAATCGTGACCCGCATTGGCGCGCGGGTGCGCCGGGTTTATGTTTAGGACTTGTGGTCTCTTTTGTCCCTGCTCAGAAAGGGCAGAAATGACTGAAGCGACCCAGGTCCTCTGAGTGTCCATGTTCCAAATCATCTTCAATGAGCTGAGCGCAGCCGAGATCTCGGCGTTGCCAAAAAGATTGCAGCTTGAGTTGCTGACGGAGTTTCAAATTGTGCCCGAAGATTTGGATCAGCTCGACTCCGAGCGTTTTGGCGTGATCGAACGCGAAGGGAAGAAGCTCTATCGCTATCGCGCGAAGAATTACCGTATTTACTTCGCCAAGACCGAGGAAGGCGTCAAAGTGCATCGCGTTTTGCACAAAAACACGCTTCGCGACTTCCTGTTCCGCAGCAAATTGCCTGTTTCCGAGGACGCGCAATTGGGCGAAACGCGCGAGTTCTGGAAATTAATTGAGGAAGGCGAGCGGACGCCGAAGGTGTAGCGCGCCAGACCAGCGCGAACTACTTCATCAACAGCACCGAACGGCTGCGCTTGATTTCGCGCGTGATCTTTCGGTGCATGTATGCGGGCATGCCGGTGACTCGACGCGGCAAAATTTTGCCGCTCTCGGTGACAAATTTTTTCAGAAGGTCAGGGTTCTTGTAATCGATTGCCTCCATGGCGATGTCGATCCGGCGCCGCGGCATGGGTCGATTGGCGCGGCGAAACGCGGAACGGCGTTTTGGAGTCTTCGGCTGCATCGTTAATTACTTAATCTCCCGGTGCAAGGTGCGCCGCCGCAAGAACGGATTGTATTTTTTCTTCTCCAAGCGATTCGGCGTCCGTGGACTTTTCTTATTGCGCGTCGTCATGTAACGCGAAGTCGGCTTCCCAAGCGCTTTAGCTTCGGTGCATTCGAGGGTAACAATCTCCTGCGCCATAAGCGTCAATCACTCTTTCACTTCCGGCGTAGTGGTCTCCTCCTCCTCGGATTCCGCGCCTTCCTCTTCAGTTAGGCCAAACAAAGAAGTAACCGACGGTCGAATCCGGGCAGCTCTACTTTGTTTCTCCAACTGTGATTGACACTCCACCGTGAAACGGGCGAAAGGAATCGCCTCCAGCCGTGCGTGCAGGATTGGTTTGCCGGACATTTCGCACTTCCCATATGTTCCAAGCTCGATGCGCTTGAGCGCCTCATCGATTTCGTAAAGCGCGTCCTGCTCTTGTGAGAGCAAACTCAACGCGAAATCGCGATCGTATGCGTCAGATCCGGCATCAGCCTGGTGCATTCCGAAAGCGGAAGCTTCGCTGCCTTCAGCGCGCGAGCGAAGCGTGCCCTGAGCCACCCCAGCCATCGAATCCACAACCGCATCGCGAAGCTGAAGCAACTTCTGTTTTTGTTTGCGGACGAACGGATCCAACTTCTTTTCGCGATGATTTAATCCCAACAGCACTGCTGCGGGCGACTCGGCGCCTTGCAACTTGGTTTTTGGCGAACGGCGCGCGATCTTCTTTTCGCGAGTGGGATTTTTCGGCTTGGCCTTCCTGGCGTGAAGTTTGCGACTCGGTCGACCCCTTCGTACCGCCGACTTTGCCGCAGAACTGTTCTTTTTCTTTGATTTGGCCATAGTGACTGTTGCAAGCGCCATTTCTAATCGACTGGCGCCGGGAAAATGGACGCTTAATTAAGAACGTTTATCCGAGCACGCAAGCGGATTCGGCAAAAAAAAATTCGCTCGCTTCGCCCGCGATGTTCAGCTGTAACGCGGACCATGCCAACCGGATTTACTATCAAGCGTGCCGGAATGAAATCGACCGGTGTGTCACTGAATCGCCAGTCGCAAACCTGCCGCTTGCTGATTAAGTCCGCAGCTTAGAACTATCGCGCGTCGCGCGTTTGTAATTGGGGTCCGCGAGAGTGGAAGCGGTAACCGGACGCTCTGGTCCGCGTGAAGCACGGGCGGAAGCTCTTCCGAATGCAGTGCTTGGGCCGCCAGGATGATCTGCCACAATCCTGCCGCGCCAACGCTCTCGCCCAAGGCGGCTTTGCCCGTGTAAATCAGCGCATTTGGACCGAGCTCCCGAAGCGCTTGGCTTTCTGCTTGATCGACAAACGTCCCATTCGCACTCGAAACAACAAAATCGATTTCTGTTTGCCCGAGGTCACACGCAATGCGCTTCAAAATTTTTTCCGCTTCGACTTGTCTCCTAAAATATCCGCCCGGATGCGTTCGTTCGATCGTGACGACTCCGTCGCGTGCGAGCACGATAGCTCCTGCGCCTTCGCCCAAAATCATTCCGCGCTTGTGCTCGTTGAAGGGCTCAATCGGCGGCGCCACACGCAACAAACGCCATCGCCGGTAAGCATCGCATAATACCCAATCGATTTCTTCGGTGCCTACAACGAGACAATAGTCGAGCGTCTCATTCGCCATCAATTCCTCGGCCATTTTTATCGCTGCGAGCCCGACGGCGCCGTCGCCTACGAGCGTGTACGTAGCGCCGGTCACACCGAGGATGGCGGCAAGATGGCTTGCCGGCGCGTTGAACACGGTTTCCGGAAACAGCAGCGGACTGGCTGCCTGCGCGCCTGTGGTGACGATTTCACGGTAAAAACGTTTCGTGTAAATGACGCCTCCATTTGAGATCGCGAAGATGAGCGCAATTCGTTCAGCACTTTGCGACTCGAGTTTTAGTCCTGCAGACTCCAACGCCTGCAACCCAGCTGCCGCGGCGAAACGCGAAATAGCACTGGCGCGGCGAAGGCGCGGATGGGAAACACCCTTCAGCTCTGATTCCGGTACACGAAAAACGCTGTAAACGCGATCGGCGAATTGTTCGGAAATTGTCGTCGCGCGTGCCTCCTCACCGTGAAGCAATCGCTCCCAAACGAAATCAACACCAGTGCCCAGAGGGGTAACCCACCCCATGCCGGCAATCGCCAGACTCATGCTTCCAATTTGCGCATTAGGATCGAAGCATTTGTCCCACCGAATCCAAACGAGTTCGAAAGCGCTATGCTCACCGCAGATGGTTGCGCTTCGTTCGCGATGATGTTGAGATCGAGATCTTCATCTGGAGTGGTGAAATTGATGTTAGCTGGAAGTAATTGGTGTTGAAGCGTGAGCAAACAAACGATGGCCTCGATCGCTCCCGCCGCGCCCAGGGAATGACCCATCATGCTTTTGGTTGAGCTTACCGGAACACCATTAAACAACGCGCTGATTGCCTTGCCCTCGGCTGCATCGTTGAAGGCCGTGGCTGTTCCATGCGCGTTAATATAATCAACGTCGGCCGCGAAGATATGCGCGCTCTCAAGAGCCCGCTCCATTGCTTGTCGCGCTCCGACGCCGGAGGGCTCCGGTTGCGTGATATGAAAGTTGTCGGTGGAAATGCCGTAACCGATGATTTCGGCGAGAACAGGTGCGCCGCGCTCGCGAGCGAGGTCGAGATTTTCCAAAGCCAGAACCGCGGCGCCTTCACCGAGCACCATACCAGAGCGATGCCGATCAAACGGGCGGCATTTTTCCGGCGTTGAAGCTTGAAGGGAATCAAAGCCGACGAAGACCATTTCCGCAAGCGCGTCGTAGCCGCCCGCTAACACTCGTTGATAACGACCGGAGCGCACGCATTCAAACGCGTGACCGATCGCATTTGTCCCAGACGCGCACGCGTTCGCGATCACGTGACATGGCGCTGAAATTCCAAAAGCCGTCTGTGCGTCGATCACCGGTTTTTGCGCCGGGTAATTGGCGATCCATGTCGGCGCATGCAGCAGATCCCCTGCTCCAGTTAACGAGCGGTAATAGCGCTCGCCGTATGACATACCACCGCTTGTCGTTCCGACGATCGTCAACTCCGGTTCAAACTCAGGCTGTTGCGTCAGGAGTTCTTGCAGCGCCTGAATCATCATGTGCGACGCGCGATGCAGGCGTCCCGAACGGCGCATTTGGGCGCGGCTGGCAAGCAGCCGCGAGTCGGAAACCTGGCCCGCGATTTTGCAGCGGCATTGCGTGACTGAAAAGCGCATCACGGGACTCACACAATCCCGTGCACTCTGGAGCGATTCGAGCGTTTCGGCCAATCCGAACCCGAGCGGACTAACTACGCCTGCGGCTGTAACTGCCACTCGGGCTGGATCATTCATGCTTTCTCGCCTGTCTTCTTGAGCCATTATCTGACGCGAAAAATTGACCTTGATTTCTATTGCTTTCTTAAAAGAAGCATTTTACAAGTGACCGCAAAACGGGAAACGGAAGCCCGGAAGTTGGTGGATTGTCAGTTGAGTTTATTCAATGGCGATTTGAAATCCGATAAGCGGAAACAGTTACCTGGCTGCGTTTTCTAGAATAAACTCAATGGGAACCAAATTATACGTAGGCAATCTCCCCTTCAACACCACGGAGAACGAACTGCAGGAACTTTTTTCGCAGGCTGGCGCTGTGCAGGAAGTGACTCTCATGCAGGACAGATTCACTGGCAAATCACGTGGGTTCGCCTTTGTGACCATGGGTTCGGAGGAGGACGCACAGAATGCTATCTCCAAACTCAACGGCCAAACCATGGACGGCCGGCCGATGACTGTGAATGAAGCACGTCCCCGCGAGCAGCGGCCGCCGGGTGGCGGCGGTGGTGGACGCTACGGCGGCGGATACGGCGGTCGGCGTGAGGGTGGCCAGCGAAGGGGCGGCTACTAGCCAACTAACGTTGCCTGCAGCCACGGCTGTAGAGTCCGCTGTCTCAGCGGATTTGCGCTTGCTCCCGATTTTATCTCTGCGCTGAGGACAGCGCACGCTACAGCCCCATTGGGCAAATTTGGGCAGGGCTGGATTCGAACCAGCGAAGGCGTAAAGCCAGCAGATTTACAGTCTGCCCCGTTTGGCCACTTCGGTACCTACCCGTTTCCCGCGAGGGATTTCATATATCCTTGCGCCTTACAGCTTGCAACTCGCGTCAGCTTTCGCCGCTGTTGATAGCACTATTGCAACCGTTACTTTGCGAGATGGCACTTCTGCGCGGCCTTTTTTGGTTCGGGCTGTTCCTGGTCCTGACTTTTTGCTTCGTGGTACTGTTCGAGTACGGGCCACGCGATTTTGCCAAGGGAGCGCAGAAAGAGTATGCCCGAATAAAATCATTCCTGGTAAAGCGAACCGAAGAAATCAGGCAAGATAAAAAGGACCGCTGAGCCTGGGTAGTCAATCTAGGTCGCAGCGATGGCGAGAGTTTCTATCGGCAGGGGCGCGAGAAATTCTTTTGCGTTCTCGATCTGCAAGACGGGCCCAGCCAGATGCGCTGCCAGAAAGCTGCTATCCGACGTCGGAGCAACCGCAGCTTGAGCGCGAATTTCGCACTCGGCTAATTGCTCGATAACGCGACATACCTTCTCACTCAAATTGCGGCAGTCCGTAAACTGAACTGTGCAAATACCCGGCGCAGTGTCTTCCACAAAAGGGCTGAGAGTAAACGCGTGGTGAAGCAAAATTTCCTCCATCGATTTTTCCTGCGTGTGTGCACGAACTTTGATGACCACCCGCAATGATCGCGCCAATGCCTGGCTCGGGGTCATTCCTTTTCGAATACCGGCGTTTTCTGCGGCTTCATTGAGTTGAATGATGACCGGTTTCCTTTCCTGTCCTTCGATTAACGCTACTGGTGTTTCGCAGAGTTCCGGCTGATGCCGCGTAGCTGCCTGCAAACAGAAATTCGGCAAATAAATCGTGGCGAACATCGTTCTAGCTGACCGCTGATTTCTGACTTCCCTGGCTCGCCGTAGCCAAATAGCGAAGGCGGCTGACTTCTGGTTGGAGATGCGATCGTTTCACAACAATTCGGAGTCGTGAAAGCGCGTCCTCGGTTTCAAAAGTTTGAATGTCCCACGAATTTTCGAGCACCAATTTCAGTTGCGCGCTACTAACCATTTCATATCGCGTGAGAACCAGACATACGGTGGGGACCACCTCGACCAACTGTTGCAAGCGGTACCAATTCGTTTGCGGAATTTTACGCAATTCGTCCGGTGCGTTCAGCACCAGATCGACAATCACCAGCGGGAAATTACCGTCGCGCAAAAGGAGATCAGCCGCTTTCACCGCTTCAGGTGCTTTGCTGCACCGGATCCAAAGCAGGTGTTGCAGCCACGTATTATCCAACCCGCAGGGGTCAAACGAATCGCGTCCATCAATCAGAGCCAGGAAATAATGATCGCGATACGCGCAATGGACGAGCGTGCGAATGAGGGATGCGCTGCCCGCGCTTGTTCCTGAGCTGATCAACTCCGTGATTGCTGCACGCGGCAATCCGCCGCCAATCGGTTCATCAAGAAAAGATAAACCTGTCAACAGGCGCGTTGCCGTCGGGAGCGCGACATGAGGGAAACGCTCCGCCAGCAGCTTCTGAAGATCGATAATCTTGGCGCTCGCAGCCATGAGGAGAAAAACATGACATATTGAATCAATATGTTCAAGTGAACTTACTCGCTGTCGTCCTGAGCGGAGTGAAGCGGAGTCGAAGGATCCTGTTGAGCTAGCTTTACGTATTGCTACGGGATTCCTCGACTTCGCTCGGAATGACGGCTCATTCAGTGCCTTTTCCGCCGCTCTTGTTTCCGAATCAGCGACACCATCACACCTTGAATCTTCAGCTCGCGAGCCGGAACCAGATCCGGATAACGCGGGTTTTCCGCCTTCAGATATGGGCGGCCCCGCTCCACCACATAACGCTTTAATGAAGTTTCGCCGTCGATCAATGCCGCAACGATATCGCCGTCGTGCACCTCTTTCGTGTCTTCCAAAATCACAATATCGCCATCGACAATGTGCGCCTCGATCATTGAGTCGCCCCGCACTCGTAACGCAAATGTCCCCCGGTTTTTCAACACATTTGCCGAGCGCGCGTCCAGCGACACGTGCCCTTCAATGCTCTGCTCTGTCAACGCCGACATGCCAGCAGGAATCTGGCCGTAAATTGGAATGTCGGTAATTCGAACCTTCATGGCCGGCGTGATCAACGCGCGAGCCTTCCGCGCGTGCCGGTCGAGAAAACCTTTTCGCTCGAGTGCTGCGATGTATTGCATCACCGATGTCTGGCTGGCGAAGCCGAAATGATTCTGGATTTCGCGCGTGCTCGGCGTAATGCCTTTTTCCCGTTGCTCGCGCTGAATAAAATCAAGCACGCTCCGTTGCCTGTCGGTGAGCATGCAAGCACCATCCTTCAAAGCGCAGCATCATGCAAGTTCAAATGAACATTGCCGCATCTGCTTTGGTAGGGCGGGCGGTCCTCTGCACGCCGCGGGATGTTACGAGCGACGTGCGTGCACGGAGTGACGCGCCCTACCATGCGAAGGGAGCCGAAGGAGCTTCGCTCAAGATGATTACAGGCGCACCAGATCGACCAGGAACTGGCACCAAAGGTAAATCATCCCGCGCCAGGAATATTTCACGTCGCCTGTAGCGGTTTGCTTCAGAACGCCTTTATGAATGTTGTGCGCGATTTGGTCGCGCAGATCTTTCTCGATGTCCGTCTCGATCTGCTCTTCATTGAGGGGTTCGATCTCGGCAGGATCAACTTTATTTCGCCGCAAAAATTCGCGATGACTCTGATCAAGCTGCCAGAACGATCGGTCCGGCCGCTGCCGATTGATCCGGAACGCGGGAGACAGTTTTAAGCCGTACGACAATGGATAATTCCATGTTGTCCAAACCGTGCCGTCCCTAGTGCGCGACGAAATGCGCAGGTAATAAAATGAAAAATCGCGCTGCTCATTTAGGCAGATCGCGGCCTGGGCGCGATCTTCTTGTCTGTAAAACAACCGGAAAAATTGCCGGTAATCTTCCCAATCCCACCCGGCATCGCTTACGTAAACAAATCCTTCGTCCTCGATCTCGCGCGTGATTTCGCTAAGCGCCGGGAACGTGTCTGACGATGGCGGACTTTTCGGTCGAAGCTGTTTTTCTTTTGGAAGTCGCAACGCACGAATCCGGGTGAGAATTTCCAGCCACGGCAGAAACAGCCAAGCCACAGCGGCGACTAAACCCCACACCCAATTGTTGGTGGCGAAATAAAATCCAAGAAACGTGGCGGCGAGAATCCCCAGCGCCCCGGCCTTTTGCGCATACGAATTGTGAAACGTGCGGAGACCGAAGCTGAGCACGGCCACGCCGAGCGTAAGAAGGAGACCGAAAAGCATCACGGTACAGCGTGCCTACGGATTGATCTGGTGGTCGTTCAGAAATTTTTGAAGCTGATTCGTATCAAAATTTGCCAAAACTCTATCGCCCGCCACAAACGTGGGCACGTACGTTTGAGCAGAAAGCTGCTTCATCTCCTCGTACGCCTGGCGATCTTTGCCAACGTCGATCTCCTGGAAGCAATAGCCTTTCTCGCTGAGATAATCCTTCGCATCAATACACCAGGAACACCACTCGCGGCTGTAGAGCTTTAACTGCATCGGCGGGCGGAAATAAACCAGTCACCGCCTCGCCGTCAACTCATACGTCACAACGTCTCTTGCAGGCCTGTCACTAATACGATTTCGCCCAGACGACGCGACGCACGCTCGGTTCACCCGTAAAGATGCATTGGCCCGGCTCGGACGAACCATCGAGCGGAATAACGCGGATCGTGACTTTCAGATCGTTCTTGATCTGTTCCTCGACTTCGCGTGACCCGTTCCAGTGCGCGAGCGCAAAGCCGGCGTGGATTTCGGGTTTCGAAGGGTTTTTCGCGGTGAAGAAATCGTAGAAATCCTTCTTCGAATTTATCACGTGCGTGTTCGCGTCCCGGAACTCTTTCGCACGCGCATACAGCAAATCCTGAATCGAGACGAGAATTTCTGGAGCGCGCGCTGTGAATTCGTCCATCCGCATCCACTCCTTGTCTTTCACCGGTTGATCGCGCCGGCTGACTGTGACCGAATTTTTTTCGAGATCACGCGGCCCAATCTCAACTCGCAGCGGTACGCCCTTCTTGATCCATTCCCAATTTTTAATGCCGCCGCCGAGATCGCGGCGGTCGACTTCGACTTCGATTGGAGCATCGGCAAACCGTTTTCCTCGCAATTGAAGCGCGAGCGCATCGCATGCTTCCAAGACTTTCGCGCGCGTATCCTCTCTGGGCGTGATCGGCAAAATCACAATTTGCGTTGGCGCGATTCGCGGCGGCAACACGAGACCGTCGTCGTCGCCGTGCATCATGACCACAGTTCCCACCATTCGCGTGGTCATTCCCCAGCTGGTGGTCCAGCCAAACTCCTGTTTCCCTTCACGGTTTTGAAATTGAATGCCGCTCGCTTTGGCAAAGTTTTGCCCGAGGAAATGCGAAGTGCCGGCCTGAATCGCTTTACGGTCCTGCACCATTGCTTCAAGGGTTAGCGTCTCGACCGCGCCAGGGAATTTTTCGCTTTCGGATTTCGCGCCGGTAAAAACCGGGAGACCAAGATGTTCCCGGGCGAATCGTTCGTAGATCTCGAGAATCAACTTAGCTTCAGCCCGGGCCTGTTGTTCGGTTTCGTGAACGGTGTGGCCCTCCTGCCAGAGAAATTCCGTCGTGCGCAAAAACAAACGCGGCCGCATCTCCCATCGCACCACGTTGGCCCATTGATTTAGAAGTATCGGAAGATCGCGGTACGATTGCACCCATTTGGCGTAGCTCGCGCCGATAATTGTCTCTGAAGTCGGGCGAACGACGAGCGGTTCGTTTAGGGGACTGCCTGGTTTCAATTTTCCATCTGCCTCGGCTTCGAGACGCGTGTGCGTGACTACGGCGCACTCCTTGGCAAAACCTTCGACGTGTTCCGCTTCCTTCGCGAAATAACTTAGTGGAATGAACAGCGGGAAATAGGCGTTGCGATGGCCGGTGGCGCGAAACATCGCATCAAGCTGACGCTGCATGTTTTCCCAGATGCCATAGCCCCACGGACGAATGACCATGCAACCGCGCACATCCGAGGGTTCGGCCAATTCGGCGGCGCGAATCACCTGCTGATACCACTCCGGGAAATCTTCGTCGCGCCGCGGCGAGATCGCAGTCTTTGGGGCCGAGTTCGACATGGGCAGAGAATTAAGCGCGCAGAATAAAGTTAGCCAGCGAGCATTTAGCCATAGGTCCTATAAGACCTATATGTCGCGTCCGTTGACAGGCCCTTACGTCACTCGTAGTTTCCGTGCTCTTTTTCCTGACATGAAAACGTTTTCTGCAAAAGCGACCGAACTGCCGCGCAAGTGGTGGGTCATCGACGCCCAAGACCAGGTACTCGGCCGTGTCGCGGTGAAAGCTGCCAACTTGCTGCGCGGGAAAGGAAAAACGATTTTCACGCCACACGTCGACACCGGAGATTTTGTTATTGTCATCAACGCGGAAAAGGTTCGGCTCACCGGAAAGAAGGAAGAGCAGAAAAATTACATGAGTTTCTCCGGTTACGTCGGCGGCCACAAATCTGAGAGTGTCCGGGCGCGCCGTGCTCGCCATCCCGAATTACTCATCGAACGCGCCGTGCGCGGGATGATTCCGCACAATCGGCTCGGTCGGCATGTTTATCGGAAGCTGAAGGTATATCGCGGTGATTCGCATCCGCATACCGCGCAACAGCCCGAAGCTGTCAAAATTTAGAGGTTTCAATCTATGCCACAAAGTGAGGAATTCATCGCCACAGGTCGCCGCAAAACATCAGTGGCACGCGTTCGCATGATGGCGGGGAGCGGAAAAATCGATATCAACGGCCGGACCTTCGAAGATTATTTCCCGACTGTGCCGTTGCAGAATGTGGTGTTGCAACCTCTGCAGAATGCGAAGGCCGTTAACACTTACGACGTGTTCATTCACGCCAGCGGCGGCGGCATTATGGGTCAAGCCGGCGCGGCACAACTCGCGATCGCGCGAGCACTTCTTCAAGTCGACACAAATTTGCGAGGCCCGCTTAAATCCGAGGGGCTGCTGCGTCGCGATCCGCGCATGAAAGAGCGAAAAAAATCCGGGCAACCCGGGGCGCGGAAGCGGTTCCAGTTCTCCAAACGTTAGGCGAATTACCGATTCGCCTGACCGCTGTAGTGTCCGCTGCCCTTAGCGCAGTGGCTGGTACGGCAATGCCATGGCGGTTCCGCTGAGGACAGCGGACACTACAGCGCTCTACGGTTTCTTTGGCGACGGAACGCTCTGCGGCTGATTTGGCGCGGGTGGAGCTTGCGGCGCGGGCACAGGAGGAATCGCCAGCATTGGCGGGATACTTGCCGCCGCTGCCGGTGGCGGCGTCGATGTTGTAATCGGCTTCAGCAAACGCAGTTGCTGCATCGCCTCGCCCGCCCAAAAACTCGTTCGGTATTGGGTGAAAATGGTTTCGCAGATGCGCCGCGCGTCGTCGTTCCGATTTTTCGCCTTCAGAATGTACACCTGGGAAAGCATAGCGAGCGGCGCAGCGTAACTGTTGGGATAAGCCGACGCGATTTGTTGATACGTGGCGAGCGCTTCATCCGTTTTACCCATCGCCTCGAGATTGTTCGCCATTGCCATCTTCGCGGTGCTCACAAGCTCATGCTTGGGATACTTCGCGATGAAAGTTTCGAGCGTTTTGTTCGCCTCGGTGAATTTCCTTTCCTTCCGTTGTGCTTGCGCGAGCAAAATGTATGCATCAGCGGCGGCAGACGTATTGGGATAACGAGCGATTACCTGTTCGTACTCTTGCGCGGTATTCGCGCTCGCCAACGCGGCTGATGCAGTGGCCGCGCGGCGATCGGAATAAAACCGATAACCGGTGAACGCAGTAGCTGCGAGCAGGACGACGATCGCCGCCGTGATAATTGGGTTTTTGAAGCGCTCCCAAAAAAAACGCGTTTCCAGTGCGACATCACGAGATGGAGGTGGCGCTGTTGGCATAAACGTCGTGCGCTGGATAAGTTCGAAAACCGGGTGAGCGTGGTCTTATGCCACGCGAAGGTTTCTCGCGCAAGCGGTGGATCGGCTTCCCCCGAAGACGATGACAGCGGAATCGCGGAAGGCGCGAATATCAGGCAGCGAGCCGGCATGGTTCCAAAGGTTGAGGACCACGCGATCCACCATTGGCCCTGCGTGTCCGGAGAATTGCCTGCCACGATACAATGTCGGCCATGAATGCATTCTCGAACTCTGTTGAAACATTGCTTGGCTTGGGCGTGGAGCCAAAGGATTTGACGTTCGTTCAAGTCTCGCTGCGTGGGATCATCGTCTTCCTTGTCACACTGATCACAGTGCGGCTCGGGCACAAACGTTCACTCTCAAGGAAAACTCCGTTCGACGCCGTCCTGCTTGTCATTCTTGCCGCAGTACTTTCCCGCGCCATCAACGGCTCGGCAGCATTTTTCGCGACGCTCGGCGGAGGCGTGGTTTTGGTGCTGGTCCATCGCCTGTTCGCATTTCTGACATTCTATTCCCATGGATTTGGAATGTTGGTCAAAGGCAAGCCCGATGTCATTGTGCGCGATGGACAATGCGATGTAGTCATGATGCGGCGCAACCACGTCTCAACGCATGATCTGGACGAAGACATGCGTCTTAGCGCTCACACCGACGACGTTTCGGAGATCGGCGTTGCGCGTGTCGAACGCAGTGGCGACATCAGCTTCATCAAAAAATAAGTTGACCCGCATTTGCGATCGACCTATGAAACGGGTGGGACTTATGAGGCGCAACAAAAAGCGATGGATTAAGCCGACACTCAAAACAGTGCCGATCTTTTTTGAGTGCACCTGTTACGCGGGGGCGATCTGATCGAACGGCAAATCACGGCTCACACCCCGGTTGATTCGCATCCAAATTCTCGGCAGCGCGGCCGGCGGCGGTTTGCCCCAGTGGAATTGCGCGTGCGCAAACTGTGTCGCGGCGCGAACGGGGAAAATTGAAGCGCAAACTCAATCCAGCATCGCGATCAGCGCCGACTCGGAAGAATTTCAGAACTGTTGGTTAATAAACGCCTCGCCTGATCTGCCACGGCAAATCGAAAACACGACGCGATTGCAACCGCGCCGCGATGCATCGCGCAATACTCCGATCGCGGGCGTTCTTTTGACTAATGCAGATATCGATCATGCACTGGGCTTGTTGCTCCTGCGCCAACAGGAGAAGCCGCTTGTCGTTTACGCTGCGGATGAAACCCGAGCTATGCTCGCGTGGCTTGACCGCACTCTTGCGCGGTTCTGCGGAATCGAATGGCGGAAGATCAGTTCGACTTTTCAATCATTGGACAGCAGTCTCGGGTTTCGCGCGATTGAATTGGCGCATAGCGTCGCGTTTCAGTTTCTGGACCAAGCATCGGGCCGGTTGGCGCTAGTCGCACCAGCGGTTAGCGAGCTTACCCGCGAATTGTCGGAAGCGTCCGCCGGCTCCGACGTGATTTTGTTCGACGGCACATTCTGGAGTGACCATGAACTTGCTTGCGTCCGGGCCGGCGCTCGCAGAGCGCGAGAGATGAATCATCTGCCCGTCAGCAGTGGCAGCCTGAACTTCTTGCGCCAATCGCCGGCACGCCGGAAGATTTACACGCATGTTAACAACACAAACCCGATTTTCATGCCCGGCTCTCCAGAACGTGTAGAACTCGAGCAGGCTGGCATCGAAGTCGCGCGGGATGGACTAGAGATCGTTCTATGACCACTGAGCTTTGGGACCGCGAAACCTTTGTCGAAAAATTACGCACGATCGGCGTGCGCGCTTATCACGATAAACATCCGTTCCATATCGCGATGAACGAAGGCCGCCTTTCGCAGGAATCGGTGCGCGGCTGGGTCGCAAATCGGTTCTACTATCAGCAAAACATTCCGATTAAAGACGCCGCGATTCTAGCCAACTGCCCGGTGCGCCAAGTGCGACAGGCGTGGATTCATCGCATTCTGGACCACGACGGGGTTTCGTCCGGGGCCGTAGAGTCCACTGTCCTCAGCGGAGAATCCGCGGCGCCTCATGCGCCGAGGACAGCGCACACTACAGCAAACGAAGGCGGCGTCGAAGCGTGGCTCCGACTGGGTGAAGCGTGCGGGTTATCGCGGGAGGAGCTACTGGATAATCGCCATCTGTTGCCCGGAATGCGATTCGCCGTGGATGCCTACGTGAATTTTGCGCGCAGTCAGCCCTGGCCGATCGCCATCGCGTCTTCGCTAACCGAGCTTTTTGCGCCAGAGCTGATGTCTGCACGGCTTGCAGCCTTCGAAAAGTTTTATTCGTGGATCGACGCTCGCGGTCTTGATTATTTCCGCCGGCGAGTCACGCAGGCGCGGCGCGATTCTGACGACGCGCTTGCGATTACCTTGGAATATTGCGACACGCCCGCGCTTCAGCGGCAAGCCGTACGCGCGCTCGAGTTCAAATGCGATGTGCTCTGGTCCATGCTCGACGCAATTCATCACGCCTATGGCGGTTTGGAGATCGCCGCTCCTGCTTAAATGCGCGCCACGACAATTTCTGATTTGGCTCGGCCGAGCCTGGCGAAGGGCGTTCGGTTACAAATCGATTCTGCCACGGGCAAAAGCGTGCTGCTTTACCCCGAAGGCATTGTCGAACTAAACGAAACCGCGCACGAAATTCTTTCCCGCTGCGACGGACGAACACTGGGCGAGATCGTTTACGAATTGGCCGAAGAATATGAGGCGGACTCTAACGCGCTCGCCGCGGATGTACGCGATACGCTCTCGGATTTGCAGCGTCGAAAGCTGGTCAAACTGACATGAGAGTGCCGCGACCATACGCATTGCTCGCGGAGATAACGTACCAGTGTCCACTGCACTGCCCGTATTGCTCAAACCCTGTGACTGTAAAGTCCGCTGTCCCCAGCGGAGAACATATTGGGCCCACTGCGCTGAGGGCAGCGCACACTACAGCAGGCAACGGCGAGCTCACGACGGAAGAATGGCAACGTGTCATTCGCGAGGCCGCTGCGCTTGGCGTTCTGCAAATCGGCTTTTCCGGAGGCGAACCACTTGCTCGGCGCGATCTCGTCGAACTGATTCGCGCGGCGCGTGAGGCAAAGCTTTACACGAACCTCATCACCAGCGGCATCGGTGTTGATCACGATCGCGTGCGCATGTTGCGCGATGCTGGATTAGATTCGATCCAATTAAGTTTTCAGTCAGATAGATCAAGCCTGGCGGACGAAATCGCCGGCGTGCGTGCGCATGACCGTAAGCTTGATGTCGCTGCGAAAATTCGCGCAGCGGGAATTCCGCTGAGCCTCAATTTCGTGATTCACAGGCGGAACATCGATCGACTGCCGCAAATGATTGACCTGACGGAAGCCCTGGGCGCCGAGAGAGTCGAGTTGGCGAACGTGCAGTTCTACGGTTGGGCGTTTCGCAATCGTGCAGCGTTGCTCCCCACACGTGAGCAAGTGGACCGGGCACGCGACGTCGCGACCACAGCTAAAGCGCGGCTCGCGGGCAAGATCGCCATCTTTTATGTGTTTCCGGACTACTACGAAGCTCGCCCTAAACCCTGTCTTAACGGGTGGGGACAACGATATCTCACCGTCAATCCAATCGGCGACGTCCTTCCCTGCCCAACCGCGTCATCTGCGATTCCGGATTTGCGTTTTGAAAACGTGCGGGAGAGCGCGCTCGATTGGATTTGGCAGGAATCGGAAAGCTTCAACCGGTTTCGCGGAACCGAATGGATGCCCGAGCCGTGCCGGAGTTGTCCGCAGCGGGAAATCGATTTTGGCGGGTGCCGTTGTCAGGCTGCGTTGCTGACCGGAACCGCCGCGAACACCGACCCGGTTTGCGAATTCTCACCAAATCGCGCAGTCGTGGACGCTGTGCTGCACGACATCAATTCCTCAAGCGAGCATATGCGTGAGTGGACATATCGTACTAACCCATCCGCGTCGCCTATTTCGGTTTAGGCGAATTGCTCTGCCATTGTCTCCAGGACAAGCCGATCCACCAAGGTGGAACGCGCTGTCCTCAACGCGTTCCGGAAATGATGCGCCTTTTGCACCGGTCAAATGCGGATCGCGAAGTGGATTTGTTTTTCATAACTAAGGGCACTTCGACTGATAATAGTGGATTATCTCGATTCAATTTCCTTTGCCGAACCGCCCTTTCTAGCTCGGAGTGCGCGTGGCTGTCAATATCTCAAAGTTCGACGATCGCCTCTGCGGCTCTGCGTATGGCGTCGGGCGCGACGCCGGCGCGTGGCGCGGCCAGGCGCGTCGCTACGGCGTGGGACGCGGTGCTGGCGTAAACCCCCGGCGTGTGGCCAGCAGGCGGCGTGGCCGTCGGTTGCGGGCGTGGCGCGTGTCGGCCTAGGCCAAGGAGTGCCAGTCATCCCCCCAGTAGTGCTCGGGATCACCGGCCGCGGCGCCGGTGTAGGACGTGGCCTCGGCGTGACGGCGGGCCTTGTTCCTGTTGGCAGCTTAAATGCATACACTTTGTTATCGGCAGCGAAGTAAATCCGACCACGAGCAGCTATCCCGGTGTTCCACTGGCGGGTGCCTGTCATCAACTCGTTAGCGCCGCCGCCTGCATAGATCACAGCGCCGGTATCGCCATCGTACGCATGCAAGCGCTGGTCGCCTGCAACACCGGCCACCCAGACAATAAAATTGGTCGCCCCATTAGTCGTAACCCAGGGCGAGCCGCGGCCGGTCTGACTCATGCTCCAAGCGAAAGTTATGGTGGGTGGATTTGTCGGAGTAATTTTGTAGGCCCTGATCGCGTTGGCCTCGTTATGAAACGCGAAATAAGTTCCCTGGCTGGTGTGGTACGTGACAGCTGACGTTCCTCTGTTAATACCAGAGACACCAGCCTGGGCCACGGGTGAAGTCACACCGCCGAGATTGTTGCGATCAACCAGGTAGGCATTCGAATCTTTGCCGAGGGCAAGGACCAACTGCGAAGGCGTAGCTCCGGGCACATCGATCACGGTGGCGCTGACACCGCCCAGATCGATGTCGCCTTCGTCGAGATTAATCCAGTTGGTGGGCGCCCAAAAATCGCTAAAGACCGGCCCGGCTTGCAGCCGTATGATTGCTTCGCCACCCATCCAATTACCGCCGGTGTTAAATGTGTTGCCGGTGACCACGAACATGTTCGTGCCATCACTGGCGACGCCGCCGTGCCCCCAAATCCCGCCGCCGACAGCTATTGTGGCCCAGGCAAGAACGTTAGTTGGGCTATTGATATCGACGCCGACAACCCAGCCATGATAAGTCTCGCAGTCACCCGAGTAGCCGGAGTAGGACACATACACGATCCCGTCCACAAGGGCCAGTGCCCCGCGTTCTTCCTGTATCCGGGACTCAAAGGTCATGCCGTTGTAGTTGGCGGTCGCATTGACATCCACGGGCCAGCCCAGGTTCGTTTCGCCGGTGTCCACGTCCAACGAGTAAATGAAATGTTTTATGGTTGCGCCATTGATCAGCGCGTCGAAGAAAAGTCGCCGAGAGGCGAGCTCGACAACAGGCGTGCCGGTGATGCCTACGGGATTAATGTTGCTGCAGGGAAGGCTGGAGCTCGGCACTGACGGTCCGATGTCTGATCGCTGCCAAATCACTGTCCCCGTCGTGGCATCAAGCGCGTAAACGTTGTTCGATTCGGTCACGGCGATGATCATCGGTCCATTCGGACCGCCCTCGATGTAAAGTGGCTGGGCGTAAACATTGCCGGAGATCGTGCCGTCGAAGTTGAGATCGCGGGTCAGGTTGGCAACGGCATCAGGCGTAAAGACCGGATCGATGTAAACGCCGTCGCGGGAGGGATTGTTGTGCTCCTGCGTGACGTTCACCTGCGCACTTGTTCGCGGCACCACAATGCACGGGCTGGCAATGAGAATTGCGAGAATGGAAATAGAACACCTCATACGTCCGCCACCGGGTTGCTCCCGGATTCCTTCTACAACAGCACGCCGGTTCTCTGTCAAGGCATTACGCCAGCAAGGCCCTGGCAGAAGAATTGTCAGTTTCTGGAGAGCGCACGGGCCTCATCGCGTCTCGCGTGCTGGTGCAGCTTGTCCTGAGGGAAGCCGAAGGAGCGTCACCCCGAAACGACCTTTCAGATATGCTTCACTACACCATGCGCTTTTGAATATTAGAAGAGTCCCCGATCGCAAGGATGCCATTACCGACACGCGATACGCGTGCGCTAGCCAATTATTCGCGTGCTGGCCTGCCTGGACGCGGTGCTGGTGTGGGACGTGGCCTTGGTGTTACTGCGGGCCTGGCGGTGGGCGTTGGCCGGGCCGTGGCGGTAGCTGTGGCAGTAGGTGTCACGGTTACTGTGGCCGTTGGTGTGGCGCTGGGGTTGATCGTAGGTGTTGCCGTCGGCGTTACTGTAGGCGTAGGTGTAAAAGTCGCCGTTGGTGACGCACAAGGCGTTCCGTGCCCCTGGCACCAAGTAATGTTGACCGTGTCAACACGCCAACCCTCATTGGACTCACCGGTATCGCTGGCCATCCGCCAGCGAAGCCTGCCAAGAGTTTGAATCGCTGGTAGATCCACCACGGTCGTGATAAAACCTTCCGAGTTGCCGCTCCAAGCCTCACGACCTGCGATCGGGTTCCCACGATCGGTGCTGATCGTGCGGTTATAGCCGCCCATGAAGAAGCTGCCGCCAGCGGCAAGAATATCATGAAACGTATTTCCCCCGTCAGTGCTGAGCTCCAGCACACCGCCGTCATACCCGAGGTTGGGATCCCCGCTCGATGCTTGAAGATTGAAGTTCTGCCGGAAGGTTAAACGTGCGGGGCCGCTTTCAAAAAAACTGAACTGGAATGAGTCGAGCCGTTTGTCGGTCACTACGGCCGGATCATCAATGAATGCGGCGTCGGGCGGCGTGTCCACGGGCGGGATCGGCACTCCGGAATTAGATGTGACCCAAAGCGGCGGCGGTCCTTGCGCGTTCGTCGCTATCCAGTCCGGAGGCAGAGCCGGTGGGGTGACGTTGTCGAATGCCTCGTTTGTCATCTCTAGCGTCCAACAGGGAAAACACTGCAGCGGACTCGGAGTGACGGCCGCAAGGATATCGACCCGACCCCATCCAGCGACATTGTTTGGAGGGCCGGGCGTCCCGCATTGCTTGTAGGCGATAAAATAGGCCGCCTCATTCAAGGCTGTCCGACTGCCAGAAATGTTGTGACGCAATTCTGGTCGGGCGCACCAGAGCAATGTCATGGCGCCAGCAATGTGCGGCGTTGCCATGGATGTGCCACTAAGAATGGCATAATCAGTGTCGGAGCCGTTATAGCTTGAGCGAATGTTCGTGCCCGGAGCGGTGATATCGGGCTTTATTCGATTGCTCCCGTCGATTATTACCGGACCGCGGCTGCTAAAAGAAGCAACCACGTCCTGGCCCGTAGTCAGCGCGCCGACCGTGTAAGACGCTTCGTAAATGGACGGCGGATCTTCCATCGTAGAACAGTTGGGGCCTGTGCTATCAGCCCTCACCACCATCATAATGCCGGCGGCGGCTTGAGCTTCGACAGCAGCCTGCAACGTATCGACCGAACAACCTTCCGAAGGCGGACAGTACCATGAGTTAGTGGTAATATCGGGAGCCCGAAGCGGGTCGCCCTGGCCGCCACCTATCGGATACGGTGCAAGGAACCATTCCATGCACTCCAGGTATCTGGCCGGTGTACCGTTCCCCTGGTCCATGTTACGGCAACCTATCCATTTCGCGCCGGGCGCCATCCCGATCTGGTTGCCCATGCCATCATCACCAACTGCCGTCCCGATCGTATGCGTGCCATGCCCAATGTCGTCACATGGGAAAGGCGAATCATTGCCACATGGGTTTCCAATGCTGTCGTGAATGGCGTCATGCCAGTTGTAGTTGTGATCGGCCGTGACTCCATCCCAGCCGCGGTACTGAGCCTTCAGCGCGTTGTGTGTCCAACGCTGACCAGTATCTGCGCCGCCAACTGTAATTCCCTGGCCTCTGAACCCCAGCGCCCAGACGTCCGGCGCGTGCGTATAGGTGATGTTCGGCTCAACCGTGTCCGGCTTCTGCGGTTGCGACGAGCCGCCAACAAACGCGGCAGAGCCAGGCAGCTGGTTTAGAATGTGCGGATTGCCTTCGAGTCGCGCCACGTCTTGCCGGGTAGCCAACGCTTCAGCTACCTCGCGGCTGCCTTTCACCAAAACCGCGTTCACAATGTAAAAGGAGCGATGCTCGATGCCGCGTTCACGCAACCATTGAAGTATCGGTTGTTGCGTTGCTTGACTCTTGTTCCTTAGCGCAGCGTAAACAAAACGACCCTTCGCAGCCTTTGTCGCTAAATTCATGGCCTTGCTTAGGTCCGCCTGGTCCGCGAGCACGACAAAGAATTCTGCCTTCTCGCCGTTAGCAGTGTGCTCAATCACCCATGGCGCGATTTTGACGTCTAACCGTCGCCGCGGCGACTCTTCAACGCGTCGGGTGATGCCACGTGACGGGCTGATCGCCCGCGTCACTGCGATCCCGGCTGCGATGAAAAAGAATAAGCAAAGGACAACTCGCAATCGCGACAATGCGGACATGCGGTTTAAGTTGGCGATCATTGACGCACCGGACCAGCTCCGTCTTTACCCAAAACCCCAGAAGACTGTCAACACTTCTGCGACGTAATTCGAGCTCGCTTCGGCGCGCTCGCCGGTCGTGTACGACTCTAACTTACGGCGTGGGGCGCGGCGCTGGCGTTGGGCGTAGCCTCCTCGGGCTCGGTCGTGGCGGTTCAAAAGGAAGCACGTTGACGACGCCACTCATGCCGTATTCGCAGTGCGCAAAGCAGAAGTAGGAATAAGTGCCCGCCTGGCCAAAGGTGTACTCATAAACGGTGCCTGTATCTGAAAGAACGCCCGCGTTGCAGTTGGTATTATTAGGGGAACAAAATTGTCCATCTGTTATGCAAGGCGTGCCGCTGGTAACGCTGTGGCCGCTGGCTCACCCAAGTCCATCGCACTGTGTCGCCCGCCACGATGGTGATTGAGCTTGGTACAAACTGAAACCCTTGACCTACGGTGATATCATGAAT
>QHOX01000191.1 GCA_003219465.1 Verrucomicrobiota bacterium
CGAACTGGTCGCAGGTCTCGCGCGAGCTTATCAACGGCCAATCTGTTACTGCAATCTCGTCGGCGGCAACGATCAACTGGTCTTCGACGGTGATTCGATTGCGGTGAATCCCGCCGGCAATTTGATCGCGCAACTCGCTGCGTTTCGCGAGGACGAGAAAGTTGTCGACACCGATTCGACTGACACTATCGCATTCCGCGAACCCAAAACGCCGGAGCAAATTTTTTCTGCACTTTCTCTCGGGCTGCGCGATTACTGTCGCAAGTGCAATTTCCATTCCGCCGTGATTGGCTTGAGCGGCGGCATCGATTCTGCAGTCGCTGCGGTCATCGCGGCCGATGCACTGGGAGCGGAGAACGTGACTGGGGTGTCGATGCCGAGCCCTTACTCTTCGCGCGGCAGCATCGACGATGCGCGCGCGCTGGCGCGCAATCTCGGAATTAAATTCCTCGAGATTCCGATCACCGAGGCGTTCAAGATTTTCAAAGCGCCGTTCAAGGAAATCTTCAAAGGCCTGCCCGAAAACGAGACGGAAGAAAACATGCAGCCGCGTTTGCGCGCCATGACCTTGATGGCGCTTTCGAACAAGTTCGGCCATCTCGTGCTTAGCACCGGCAACAAGAGCGAACTCGCCGTAGGTTATTGCACGCTCTACGGCGACATGGCAGGCGGTTTGGCAGTCATCAGCGATGTCCCGAAAACAATCGTTTACGAGCTGGCACGCTGGATAAATCGGCAGCGCGAAATCATGCCAAGATCAACTATCGACAAAGCGCCGAGCGCAGAGTTGAAACCGAACCAAAAGGACCAGGACACATTGCCGCCGTACGAAATTCTCGATCAAATTCTGCAGCTTTACGTTGAGGAAAACTTGAGCGCGCGCGACATCATTGCCCGAGGCTTCGACGAAAAAACTGTGCGTTGGGTGCAGCGTCGCGTGGACCTGAACGAATACAAGCGAGAGCAGGCCGCACCCGGATTGAAAGTCACCAGCCGCGCCTTTGGAATCGGACGTAAAATGCCGATTGCTCAAAAATATGTCGATTGAAGCTACTTCGTCGCGGCGCGATATCGGCGGGAGTACGGCGGATGAGATTGGCGACAGCCTTCACTCCAAATCTTAGGGCTTCTAGCGCAGCCAAATCTTTAATTATCTGGTAGCGGAGTACGGAAAATCTGGGAAGGGTAACCGCCAGAATTATGAAAACAATCACGCTTAAGCCGCTTGTTCTTTGTCTCGCCGTTGCCGGTCTTAGCCAGATCGCTTCCGCTCAAAACGATTTGAACCTGCCTGATGTAAGCCAGGCCGCCGAGGTCAAACAACGCATCGCGTTGACGGATATCATGGTCAAATACCATCGCCCATTGGTGAATGGGCGGAAAATTTGGGGTGGTCTCGTTCCTTACGGCAAAGTTTGGCGCGTCGGAGCTAACGAAAACACCACCATTGAATTCAGCGATCCGGTTTCGGTGGAGGGGAAGCCGTTGGACAAAGGAACCTATGGGCTGCACATGATCCCGAATCCTGATTCTTGGACGGTTATCTTTTCAAAAACCAACACCGGGTGGGGAAGCTACAGCTACGATCAGAAAGAAGATGCTTTGCGCGTGGATGTAAAACCCCGGCCTCTCGCTGAGACCAAAGAAGCGCTTGAATTCGATTTTGAAGAATTAAAGCCAACTTCGACGACGGTAACTCTGAAATGGGAGAAGTTGGCTGTTCCGTTCATTGTTTCCGTCAACGACGCGGACCAGACGCTGCAAAACATCCGGGCGCAATTGAAGGGTCGCGGTCAGTTTACGTGGCAGGCTTTGGATGAAGGGGCGCAATTTTGTTTAACAAGAAAGATAAATCTGGATGAAGCACTGCGCTGGGCCGAGGCCTCAATTCAGAATGAGGAAAGGTTCGATAATCTCAGCACCAAAGCGGATATCCTCAAAGCACTGAACCGCCCGGATGAGGCGAAAACCACTTGGAATCATGCGCTCGAGAAAGCCACTACACCGCAACTATATACGTATGGGCGGCAGTTGCAGAATCAGAAAAAGGGTGCTGAAGCAATGGAGATCTTCAAGGAGGTCGCCAAACGGTTTCCGCAGGGAGTGTACGGAAGTCTGGCTCAAGCCCGCATCAAGTCTGCAGCAGGCGATTTCGCCGGCGCAGCCAACGATGCCAAGCAGGCACAAGCTGCTGCTCCAACAGATGCCCAGAAGCAGAGCATCCAGGCGCTGATTATCCGACTCGACGCGAAGCAGGATATCAACAAGTAACGCCGGCTATTTCGGACTTGGGACGATAGCCTCGATGGGACGCTCACAACCGCGAAGTGCGCCGCCGCGCGTGATGCACCGCGGCATCAAGCGCTGTTGGCGAGCAGCCGTCGTGGTGGCGATCCTCGCCGTCGCGAGCACGGTGAATTCGGCCGAGGCGCCGCCATTGTTGTCTTCAGAACAAATGAGTGCCAGCGAGATTCAGCTGGCATTGCAGAAGCTTAACGTGCTGGGCCGCGTTCTTTACATCGCGGCGCACCCCGACGACGAAAACACAAATCTAGTGGCGTTGTGGGCGAACGGTTCGCTTTACGACGCCGCTTATCTTTCGATTACGCGCGGGGACGGCGGCCAAAATTTGATCGGACCAGAACTGGGCGAGCGGCTCGGCGTTATTCGAACAGAGGAATTGCTCGATGCGCGACGCATCGACCACGGCAAGCAATTCTTCACACGTGCGATCGATTTCGGGTTTTCAAAGACGGCTGACGAAACGATGCGCATTTGGGATCACAACAAAATTCTTTCTGACGTCGTGTGGGTCATCCGGAATTTCCGACCGGACGTGATCGTAACGCGTTTCAGTCCCGAGGACCAAAAGACGCATGGCCATCACACGGCGTCAGCCGTTCTGGCGCGAGAAGCATTCTCTGCAGCGGCCGACTCAAATCGTTTTCCAGACCAACTGGCTTTCGTGAAGCCGTGGCACGCAACGCGGCTGGTTTGGAACACATCTCCGTTTTTCTTTACCAACCGCAATCTCCCTTTCGATCCGACGGGTCTGACCGTTTTAGAAGCCGGCGGCTACAATCCGCTTCTCGGCAAAGCGTACACGGAAATCGCGGCCGCAAGTCTAAGCATGCACAAGAGCCAGGGCGTGGGTAGCCCGCCGCGACGCGGCGCTCGAAAAGAATATTTCAAACCTTTGGAAGGTCAGCCGATGACGAGCTCGCTTTTCGAAGGTGTCGACACGAGCTGGTCGCGCGTTGCGAATTCCGAATCCGTTGCGGCAGAAATTCGTCAAACCATTTCGAAGTTCAATCCCGCCGATCCAGCCGCGTCGGTGCCCGAGTTGTTGAAGTTACGGCAGGCGATGAGTGGAATTCGTGATGATTCATGGATCGCGGAGAAAAAAGCACAGTTGGACAAGATCATCGCCGCTTGTCTCGGCTTGCATGTGGAAGCGTCCACAGCGACTGAAGCGTTCACACCTGGGCAAACCGCAGCAATAAAACTCGAGGCAATCAATCGCTCGAATGTTCCAGTTACACTGCAAGAAGTACGGTTCCCCAACAGTGGCGATTCAAACAAAATTGATGCGGCGCTTCCATCGAACGAACTCGTTACCAAGGATCTGTCGCACAGGATTCCTGACGATGCTCCGTATTCGCAGCCGTACTGGCTTCGCAAACGAGCTACGCTCGGCGCGTTCGCTGTCGACGATCAAAAGCTTATCGGTCTGCCCGAGAATCCCCCTGCCCTTCCGGTCGAGATAGTCTTGCAGATGAACGGACAGGAGCTGCGTTATTTGCTGGACACGAAGTATCGCACCGTCGATCCGGTGGCAGGCGAGGTGCGAAGTCGGGTAGTGATTTCACCTCCGGTGTTCGTGAACGTTCTGAATAGCGCGTTCGTATTCGCGACGAACCAGCCCAAGCCTGTTTCAGTGCGCGTTACCGCAGCTACTGGCCCTGTGAAAGGAGAACTTAAACTGGTTGCACCCCAGGGATGGGAAGTCTCTCCGGCCTCTATCCCGGTAGACTTGAAGGCAGCCGATGCCGAGATGGTGGCGACGTTTAGCGTTAAACCGCCTAACCAAAATGGCGAGGGCACATTGAGAGCAATCGTTTCGATCGACGGTCGCGACTATTCGCTCGAACGCGTGCGCATTTCCTATCCGCACATCGGCGTACAAACGCTGATGCCACCGGCGCAAGCCACACTTGTTCGCGCGGATATCCTCAAGAAAGGCGAGCGCATTGGTTACATTCCCGGGGCCGGCGATGATGTTCCGGAAAGCCTGAGACAAATCGGGTATTCGGTGAAGATGTTGAGCGAACCGGAAATCACGGCGAAGAACCTGGCGCAGTTCTCGGCCGTCGTGCTGGGGATTCGCGCCTACAACACGCAGGATCGAATCTCCAACTGGTTGCCGGAATTATTTGATTACGTAAAGGAGGGCGGAGTTGCTATCGCCCAGTACAACACACTCGCGGATCTCAAGACCAACCAATTTGGGCCGTATCCATTGGAGATTTCGCGGGACCGCGTCACTGACGAAAATGCACAGGTGCGTGTTTTGGCCCCGAATCATCCGCTCATGAACATCCCAAACAAAATCACCCCGAAGGATTTCGACGGATGGGTTCAGGAGCGCGGACTTTATTTTCCTAATAAGTGGGATCCTGCCTGGACACCGATCCTATCGTGCAACGATCCAAAGGAGAAACCACTCGACGGTGGTCTGCTGGTTGCGAAGTCAGGCAAAGGTTTCTTTATCTACACCAGTTATTCCTGGTTTCGGCAGTTGCCGGCCGGAGTGCCGGGAGCTTATCGATTGTTTGCAAACATGTTGTCACTGGAAAAATGAACAGTGGCGACCCCAATGCGGATAATACTTCCTGGCCCAAAGCCTATACGGTGGCGCTTTCAATTTTTACAGTGGAGATAGTGCT
>QHOX01000239.1 GCA_003219465.1 Verrucomicrobiota bacterium
ACAGTGCTCGCCGTAACATCAGCACGGCGATTCAAACGTGACTGGAAGCGCTGTCGCCGTGCTGCAAACCAGTCCAATAGCAACAGGGGTCGCCGCCTCCTTCAAAACATCCATTGCCAAGCGATGTTGATGGTCCAGCTGTTCTCAAGCTCCGGGCCATCCAGCGACTGAATAATCGGCAGCCGACCTTCAACGAATAATTGCTGACCATCTAGAAACTTTTGCCCTGCAGAGCAACACTGTCCGCCGTGGCAACATGCCATTCCCGGACAGAACGTCAGACCAAAGGCTGCATCCAAGCGTTTGCCACCTTGGAGGTTCGGATCCGTGGTCTGTTCCATCATTAGATCGAGATCAGGATCAGCACCCTCAATGTTTTCCCAAACCGCGCTGTTGAGCCCGGTCGAAATGGTCAGCCAACTAGTTAGCTGCCGCATGATCCATGCACGCGATTCGTAGCGATTCCCAAATCGGTAGTTGTGATCGTTGCGGCCTAGCCGGACGGTGGCCTTGAAGTCTGCGCCCCAACTCCAGGATGTGGTTTGTCCTAAATACGTAAGACCTGGCTGCAGTGATACCGTGCCCGAGCCGGGCTGCATGCAATAGTCGACGCGAAATCCGTCCATCTCCTCGTCTATCGACCCTGTTGGTACCCCAATTCCGCCATTGAGAAGCAACTGGTGCCGCTTGTCTGCCGTTTGGAAAATCAGATATGCAGAGCGCAACTCCAGATCGCCAATGCCGTTTGCGCGCATGACAAAACGGCTGCCGTCGACACTAACGTTGTTCATTTCCTTTCGGATGTAAGGAATCATCGCGCTCAGCGTCAGCCTCTCTGTTGGCGCATACATCACCATCCACATGTGCATGTCCATTGTCATGTCCGTAGGTGCATTGGGGAATTGCTTCAGAATTTGCGAGACGCTGATGTCGTCTGTCCCAACGAGACTGCCATCCATTTTTTCGTGCGTGAATTGGTAGCCGACCATCCATTTGCCAGCTTCACCGGTCATAATTCCGAACGGCATTAGACACGAACTCATCATGACCATTTCACCGGCATTCATGTCGTTGCACTCTGAAGCAGATTCAGCGGTCCCCATGTGTTTTGTATCTGACGCTCCTGCTACAGCGGAATTGGACGCAGCCATTTCGTCTGCTTGAGCACTTTTCAGTGACAGCGTCGCGGCCAGTATAAGGCTGAGAGTTACAATCCGTTTCATGAGTTTGAAGCGGCGAGCTGTTTGCCTATGAAGCGGCAGGCGGATCTGATCAGCTTGACTCAGACCCATTTCCACCCAGCGACCGACCGGCGAAGTGCATCGTTTCCAGAATATCACTGCGCAGGCGCAGGAAATCCGGGCTGCTGCGGTCGCGTGGCCGGTTCATCTTTACGGGAATGATCTGCTCGATCCTGCCGGGACGCGGAGTCATGATAACGATGCGGTCGCTCATATAGACAGCTTCGTCGATATCATGAGTAACAAGCAGCATCGTACTGCGGTGGACGCGCCAGAGCCGCAACACTTCATCCTGCATACGCATGCGGGTAAAGGCATCGAGCGCGNNTTTGGGATGGTTAATCATCGCCCGCGCGAGCGCGACGCGTTGCGCCATGCCTCCCGAGAGATGATGCGGAAAGGCATCAGCGAAGCCTTCCAGACCTACCAGGCGCATGAATTCATCGACCTCACCGCGTTGTTGTTTCAGCACACCGCGCGCGACGAGGCCGGCTTCGATGTTGCGTCGCACAGTGAGCCATGGAAAAAGATTCGGATCTTGAAAGACAAGGCCGCGCTCTGCGCTTGGCGCGGTGATTTGCTCGCCGCCTACCAAGACTTCGCCCTCGGTCGGAAGAATAAGGCCGGCGACCAGACGTAGTAGAGTGGACTTTCCGCAGCCGCTCGGACCCACGATCGACACGAGCTCCCCAGCCGAGACGAAGAGCGAAACCCTGTCTAAAGCTAGTGCGCCCACCGCAGCGCCATTAACTGCCGCAAAGTATTTGCTCGCGCCGCGGACGCGCAGCGAAGAAGCTTCGATCGCAGCGGGCTCGGAGACGGCTACCATTTGATAACTCCCTTTTGCCAGACCAACACCCGATCGCGCACCTTGAAGAGTACCGTCATGATGCTTGAGAAAAACCCAGCCATGATAATAAGAGCGCCATAGACCTTTCCGTACTCCGCCCAGCCTTGGGCCCAGCTCACATACCATCCCAGACCCGACTTGACCCCGACGTTCTCGGCTACCACCAGAGTTAGGAATGAAGTGCCGAGTCCCATGAACAGTCCAATGAAGATATTCGGCAGGGCAGCGGGAATGGCGACACGGAAAATAAGATATGTTTGCCCGGCACCGAGGGTGCGCGCCACATCAAGATATGAGGCGCGGGTGTTGTTAATACCAGAAGCCGTAAGCATCGTTACCGGAAACCAAACCGCCAGGGCGATCAGACCGATCGCTGAGAAGAGCGTGGAAGGAGAGAGCACCATCGCCAATGGAATCCACGCCGTAGCGGGAATAGGGCCAACGACCTTCAGCAACGGCATGCCCCAGTAGCGAGCATGAGCGAACCAGCCGATGGTGACGCCGGTGATCAGGGCGACCATCACTCCCAGCGCGTAGCCGCTCACTAACAAAATCAGCGAATGCCAGGTGCTGTCGAAGAGAAGCTTGTAGTCGCTCACCATGCTTCCGAAGACTCCTTCGGGACCGGGAAAGTAGGGCAGTGGTAGCAATCCAAGGCATGAAGTCACCAACTCCCAGATACCGGCCGTCATCGTTACGACGCCAAGGAGTGGGCACAAGTGCCTCATCCGTTTTCGAAGGCCTTCAAAGAACGGGTAAAGCGCCGCGCCCAACAAACCGAGGCCGAGCATGACGAACAGTAGGATGGGATAATAATGGCTAGGAGGGACCGGTTCGCGTTTTGGCACGAAGAAATGGATCGCGAGCGCAATGCAGGCGCCAACTGGAATAGCCAGCAATTTCTGCGCAGGTGTTTTCACTACCGGGGGCGTGACAAACGCAGTTTCTGCGCCGGGTCTCTGGACCTTTGAATCGATCCCGGTTCGCGGCTGGAGTTCTTCTACGATGCTACTCATTTCTCGGAGGCGATCATACCTTTGTCAAGGCACGGGGCGTCGGGGTCGGCCAGATTCGGCGCTTCCTGGTCGGGCTGATCAAACATTTTCCGTCGGCAGCATGAATCCTGGGTATCTCTCTGGAGCAACGCGGCGTACAGCCGGATATCTTCGTTTGGATCGACTTGACCACCGGGAACTTTCTCCACTTTCACCGTCTTGAGCCACTCATCGGTGACCCCTTCCAAATGGTGGAACGCCTTTTTCGCCAATGCGTCGGTGTCGGTTTCTGGAGAAAGCATTTTGGCCGCTCTCATTTCTTTGGCTGCGCTGTAAAGTGTCTCCTCAGCCGATTTGACAGACGGAATGTACTTCAGGCGGCTAATGGCGACCGTGTTTAGTTCAACGGTCGAAGCCAGGTATTTTTTGTCCACGGCGAGTTGGGCCGCCGCCTTCGGGTTTTCCTGCACCCACTTTGCCCCTCTCAAGATGGCCCGTGCGGCTCGGGCAGCGCTGTCGGGATTGGCGTCGATCCATTTTCCATTGGCAATAATTTCGCAGCAGTACTCGTTGGCATAAGGCATGTCCGTCGCTTCATCCATTCCTTCGACGTTTCTCGCTATGCCCTGTGAAATCAAAAGGGTGCCGATCGGCTCGGCGTTAGCTACGGCGTCTACCTCGCCCTTCTTCAATGCTAATCCCAGTTCTCCGGCCGGAAAAACTTTCCAGGTAATATCTTTGCCGGCATCAACGCCGTGCGTTCCGAAAACGCGGTTAGCAAAAACGAATGGCGGCGTACCCATTCCGGGAACACCGATTCGTTTTCCCTTCAAGTCTTGGATCGTATGAATTGGGCTGTCCACGCCGGTTTGGACGCGCAGGCATCCGGTGTGCACTCCACCCAGAAATCTCACGTCCAATCCCTGTTCGATCGGTTTCAGGAAATACATCACCAGGTGGTGTGTGATGTCGTAGGCGCCGAGGGCGAGATTGTCTTTGTAGTTTGCCCAACTGCATTTCACCAATTCCGGCTCGAGACCTTCGTCTTTGAAATAGCCCTTCTCGAATGCCGTGTAAATCGGCGCTTCGCAGGTCAAGCCGATGAAGCCGATCTTGACGTGTTTCGAATTGACGACTTTGGGCGTAGATTTCTTGCTACAACCGCCGAAAAGCAGGACGCACAAACCGAATGCAAGAATTAATTTTGCTGTTTTCATAGTTTTCGCGGGTTCTAGGCTAAGACAATACAACGATAAGGTGCGCCTATGGAAGCAAAAAATTCCAAAATTTTTTGCACCGGCATCCTGACCGCGTTTCAAAATTTCAACCGAGACGCTTACATGAGCAGAGCAGCCGATGGTTCCGCCCTGAACGATTTTGATCTTCTCAGGGTCGTAGTTTGGCGCTCCACGCGATGCGACTAGAAATTTATTGTTGCCTGGGCGTAACCGAAATCAGCATCATCGCTTGGTCCGGTGGCACTGACGTAGCCTCCGGCAAAGAAATGACTGTATCCACCCCGATGGCGAGATGTTTTACTGGCTGAAGCCATTAATACATCGAACGCGCCAGAGTGTTCGCTCCTCCCGACCCGCTTTGGGAAGCTAACCGTTTAGAATTTGACGTTCAGGTCAGCGGTGACCCAATTGTACTCAGTCGTTGGATTAATTCCGGTGGCTTGCGATGGTACTCCGCCTGTGCCGAGATTGTGATTGTACCACCAACCGTGGGCGTAAGTCAGCGCCACGTTCACAGCCGCGGTCAGGTTGTATGTCGCCTGAACTGCAACGCCCTGCAGATTCAATTGAGCATTGAAAATATCATCGTCGATCAGATTTGGATCGAGCGAGAATTGGTCGGCGTGTTGATACCAAATGTCGACCTGCCAATCGCCTTTCTCCTTCAATTGGCCGACACTGAGCCCAGCCAGGTACGCGTAGCGCTGGCTGCCATGGCCCGCCTGGCCGGCGGCGTCGGCGCGATCGTCTGCCTCAAAATTGACCGCGAAATCGCTGAAGATCCGCATTGGCAAGTCCCAGAGTTTCCAGCCGACCTCCATGGGCACTTCGAGAACCAGCAAACTGTTGATCCCGGTCTGGTTTTGCGCCAGCGACGCCGAGTTGGTCAAGTATGGACTACCGCCCTGAAAGTGGACGTTAAAGGTGTCGCCGTTACCAGTGTAATTGTAGAGGACTGGCGCCACCTGAAAGTAAACGTTGTTCGGGAAAGTAAGTCGTCCTCCCACCTGCCAGGCCAGCAGGAATGCGTCCGTGTTAGGGACTAGCTGACTTGGGCCGTTTGCGCTCGTCGTTGCCCTGGCACCGAGTGGATTCTCTGGATTCGCATCGTCATAAACAAACTGCGCAAAGTTTGCGAAGAGATCGAGCTTCAGTTTGAACGGCTCAGCCGCTGGCGCTACTACGGCCTTGCCTTCTTTGCTATAGGTCGGTGCGGCTTCACCGCCTCCGCCGCCAAGGTTGAACGTAAAGGTGTGCTTCCATTGTTCAGCCAGACCTTCTGGATTGATGTCCGGGTCCCAAACCATACGCGTGGTGATCAGCGGGTTCGGCATTTTGCCACCTGTGAAGGTAAAGTCTGGGAAACCTTTGTATCCGGCGTACGCCTGACCAACGTTGATGCCGTCGTCGCCTTTTGCGAATGGTCCTCCACCGCCGGGCGAGCTACTCGAACTGTCGGCACCGAACGTCACGTTTGTTGAGCGGGGGTTCTGATTGGTCTCTAACCTAATGCCAAAGAACCAATCATCCATAAGCGTTCCACGCAGGCCCAGGCGAAGGCGATAACGCTCGCGTGAGCGCTCAGTCCAATCGTTTGTCCCTGCGACGCCCGCGCCGGGCGAAGCCACTGGACCCCTGTCTTTGGTCTCGCCTCCGACATAATTATACCGCAGACGGACATCGCCATATAGCTCGAGCTCAGTGAGCGGCGTCGAGAGTTTCCATTTGCCTGTTGATGTCTGGGCTGACTCTTTCACCAGCTCGCCGCGCACTTCCTCAGCTTCCTGGTCGGTAATGAGCTTTTTCTTTACAAGTAGATCGAGCAGCGCGCCAGCGTCTTGCGCTCGAAGCGGCTGTGCCGCCAGTGAAATGGTCGCAGCCAGGCTGGCGACTACTGCCCGCATAAGAGTCTTTTTAGTGAGCATTTTGTTTCTCCTTCAGTGATGGGTTTTGGCTTTCTGAGGGGAATCGCTTCCAGTAAACGGGCATGAATTTTGGTGATCTTCCCGGAAATTTTGGTACCGATTTTTGTCATCAAGGAATGGCAATACAAGAATAGGCAAATCCTATGCAAGCTTTTTTTGAAAGAATTTTGGGGCTCTAGCTTGGGATCGTTTCCCGAGTAACCAACGGCCTAGTTCGTTGTGGCTTTTGCCGTTCGGATGGTGATATTTCCTAGTACGCCGTGATTCAGGATCCCATTGAGATTCGCCACCTGCGCTACTTCCTGGCCGTTGCCGGGGCGGGCAGCTTTAGCCGCGCCGCGGATCGCCTCGGAATATCTCAGCCAAGCATCTCCCAACAGATGCGCGATTTGGAAGCGGGCCTGCGGATTTCTTTATTCCAACGCCGAGGCAAACGGATTCTGCTTACCGCTGCCGGCTTGATCTTCCAAGAACACGCCCGCGCAATTTTACACCAGATGGAGAATTTTCTCGACGAGCTCAGCCGCGACTCAGTACAGCTGCGCGGGGCTTTGCATCTCGGGATCGTGCCGTGGCTCGATGTGGCGCTGGTGCCGCAGTTACTGGGGCTTTTCGCCGCCAGGCACCCGAATGTCAATCTCACCGTCACGGAAATTTCGTCCGATGACATTGAGACGGCGTTGGAAGAGGGTCGATTGGATGTAGGTCTGGGATTTCTCACGCGTCACTCGCCGAACCTGCGTTATGAACGCCTCTCCAGCGATGAATTTGCCTTGATTGTCCCCGCGGGTCACCCGTGGTGGAACCGGCGGATGGTTCGCTTGTCCGAATTGCACCAGCAACGGTTGCTTCAGTTGCCACGCAGTTTCCTCGTGCGAAGGATGGCAGATACCATTTGCCGAACCCACCAGGTCCGCCCACGAACAGTCGCGGAAATAAGTGCAATCGAAACGCTGCTCCGTTCCCTGGCGCCCTTAAAGGCGGCTGCTCTGCTACCAAACGTTGCGCAGCGGGGCTCGACGGACCTAAAAGCGATTCGGCTTCGGGGAAAGAGCCTAGTGTTAGAGATGGGAATATTGCGCCTGAAGGATTCTTCTGCCAACAGCATGGTTGCGGCATTTACCGAACTCGCCAAAGCCGCCGTTCCGAAGATCCTTGGTAAGAGACTGCAAGCGACAGGGGCGACCAACGACGAAAGCAAGCAGGAGCCGTGAAGAACCGGGAACGTTCGACTCGCATCCAAATCGTTCCTGAGGTTCGCATTCTTGCGAGGTAGCTAACGAAATTAGCGACTGCCGGCTGCCGCGCGTTTTCCGGGCTCGGACGGGACGGCGTGGCGCCGGCCTCGAAGAGGCCGAAATGCCCTTGACGAAAATGACCTGAGAGGACATCCTCGGGGTCGCCAATTTTCAAGGAATTTGGTAAATTCTCTTCGAGCAATGCCTCATAAAAGGCACCACCGCGTCTCTTGACATTCTGTCTGGACGAATTTACGGCGAACGCGCGGCGACGAATCCGGCTCGGATAGCGGTTCGCAGGTTGATGGCATCAAAAGAGGCTGCCCTCCAGTCTGAGAGGCAGATGGTCTCGATGAAGCGCACTGCTCTCGCCGCTGTTGGGTAACGCGTTCGTTAGGCGCGCGCCGCGGATTTGTTATCGACTGGCGGCGCTCCGATCGTGACACCCATATTTTCCGTCGCTTCGTCGCGTTCGCGAAGTCAGTACGCTGGTGGCTACCTCTGCGTGTCGGCGGCTACCTTCGCTGCGCGTCGGTATCGGTGGCGCTGTTGTTGTTGGGAACGGGATCGGTCACTCCGTTCGGCGCCGTTACAGTGGCTGTGTTGGAGAGCGGACCGCTTGCCGATGTGCTGATCGTCTCGCTGGCTGTGTAGGTGATGCGGCTGCCGGCCGGCATTGTGACCGTATCACCGATGTTGCCCGTGCCAGAGGCCGTGAAGCCTGAGGCCCCACCAGTCTGCGTCGCGGTAAACGTCACTCCCGTGAAGACGCTGGGGAAATTGTCGGTTATTCGTGCTCCGGTGACGTTACTTGGCCCGAAGTTCCACACTACAATAGTATAGGTGTCTCTTTGGCCCGGACGATACGAAGTCTTGTTGTCAGTTATAGTAACGTTGAGGTCAGCCTGCAAGGTGATTCTAGAGGTATCGGTTGCGCTGTTGTTACCTGGGTTGGGATCGGTCACTCCGTTTGGAGCCGTCACCGTCGCTGTGTTTGATAGCGTCCCGCTTGCCGATGAGGGAATCGTCCCACTCGCTATGTAGGTAATGGTGCTGCCAACGGGCATGGTGACTGTGTCATTGATGTTGCCCGTGCCATTTTGGGTGAATCCTGAAGCGCCACCATTCTGCGACGCGGTAAAAGTCACGCCGGTGAAGTTCGAGGAGAAAGTGTCCCTTATCACAGCGCCGGTGACGCTACTTGGCCCGTCGTTGGCTACCACAATTGTGTAGTCGTCCCGTGCGCCGGCAACGGCTCCTGTGTCAGTCACGGTAACGTTGAGATCGGCTGAAGGGGAAGGCGTGGGCGTGGGCGTGGATCTACCCCGTGGCGTTCCGCCCATTGCGATCGTTGCCGCTCTAATCATGTTGTAGAAAAGCGGGTCGACATCATCTTGTGCCCAAATCTCAATGAACGCGGTGTTGTAGGTCGTGGCTATATCGAGCGAGGCTTGCATGACGCATACCGGGTCGCAGGTGGGGCCGCAGGGGCCATTTGTTCCGCCGCCCTGCCGGCAATTTGTCGTGTCGCCAAGGTTCGCTGCGCTGACCATCTGCAACCCTGACTGCCTAGGAGTAGTCCATGGCGGAAGTGGAGCGGCGTGCGCACGAATCATGTATTTGATGTACCGGTCCGAATCGAAGCCCGGCGTGTACGTGTCATATTGCGTACCGTCACCCCAGTTGGCATCGACCGTGTTGCGCTGCATGTAAAATCTGTTGGCGTAAGGCCGAGGCGGTATTCGCAGCGAAGCGTTTCCGTAAACATAATTCTCGATATCGCGGCACAGCGTGGTGAAAGTGCCACCGCTAAAAGCGAGGTAAGTTATGTCCAAACCGCCGATTGGCAGCTTGATGTTCTGATTGGGGAATGCTGCCGCCGCGGCGTCGCACATTTCTTTCCCAATCTCGAGCATCGTTGGCTCCGTCCAACCGGCGGCGAGCCATTGTGCCGGCTGGTCCACAACAATAGTGCCGCACAATGTGGGTGGCGGTTGCGGGCATCTTGGGCATACGATGGTGCCAATAGTGTCCTGGATGTTCCAATCCTGCGTGTTGTGATTGGCGAAAGAGGCCATGTTAACAGCAACAATGGCCGGATCGTTGGTATATCTTGCTCCCATTGCGGCAATCAAATCGAGTCTTGCCTGATGAAAAGTGGGGTTCCAGGGGAGTGCGGTGATGATGGGCTGGCAAAAGGTGTCATGACTCGACGCCGGGTCGATTAGCGCAATTATTTGATCGGGTGGAAGCGAATCCAGCAGCCACTGTGGCGTTTGTGATGAGCTATCGGTGACAGCTACCGATAAATATTGGAACCCCGCTGCCTTGGCCTCTGCGAGCTTGGCGTCGAGACCGGAGAAGTCATAAACGCCGGGAGCTGTATTAACGTCCTGCCAGTCAACGCTTACACCAATCCCGACGATCCCCAGATTAGCCACCACGCCGGGGTCGATGTCGTGACCAACTCCAAATTGGCCCCATACTCCAATTGGGTATGGCGGTGCCGATTGCGCCGTGTTAGCTCCGAAGACAATCGCGCACCAGGACACTAATACCGCCGCGAGAATCAATGCCCTTTGGCGAGGTAGCGCTGAATATTGCGGGATCTTCAGATTTCTGTTTTTGCATGGCGTGAGATTCGGTTTCTGCGACGGGTTTTTAACGTCCATGCGCGCGGTTATTTACGATTGTTACGAACAATGCAAGACTTTTTCTTAGGGATTTTTCTCAACCCCAGTGGGTCTCTGCGTAAGAAATACAACGCGTTATGCGTCTCTCGACGCACAGTAACGCGGCTGCATCCTCCGGAATCTTCGCAAACGCTTGCTCCATGAGAGGATTGCGTCAGCCCGTAGAAGACAATGCGCGCAGCAATCCGGAATCTGCAGCTCCGGCATCTGCGGCCTTCTTCCACTACCGCTGGAATTAAAGATGGAAACAAATGCAGTTAGTACTGTGGCGGCTACCTCTGCGTGTCGGTATCGGTTTTGCTGTTGTTAGTGAGAACGGGATCGGTCACTCCGGCCGGCGCCGTTACAGTGGCTGTGTTGGGAAGCGGGCTGCGTGCCGACGTGCTGACCGTTACTCGGCGGGAGGAACGCTGGAGTTATGTCAATGGCTTTTCGTCCTTACCCTGATAACGTTTGAATTTGGGCCCGAACCGTTGCCGTTGTAGGCGCGTACCCGGTAATAATAGAACGTAGTATTAATCAAGCCCGTAACGCTTCGACTAGTGGTATTGCCAACGTCGAGATCTTGGTATCCTGGCACGTAAGTGACAAACGAATTGCTCGTGGACACGTCTAACCGGTAACCAGTGGCACCGGTAACGCTGCTCCAGTTTGCGGTGAAGCTATTGCGAGCCACATTCGTTGCATTCAAGGCCGTCGGAGCACCGGGCGTCGGTGCCGGAGTTGGTGTAGGTGGAACTGTCGCCGTTGGCGTGGCTGTGGCTGTTGCGGTTGGCGTAGCTGTAGCTGTGGCTGTGGCTGTTGCGGTTGGCGTAGCTGTAGCTGTGGCTGTGGCAGTAGCAGTAGCAGTAGCTGTAGCCGTCGCTGTTGCTGTGGCGGTTGGTGTGGGGGTGGATGTCGGCGTGGGCGCGCCCGTTTGCGCGTCGGTATCGGTTTTGCTGTTGTTAGTGAGAACGGGATCGGTCACTCCGGCCGGCGCGGTTACAGTGGCTGTGTTGGAAAGCGGGCCTTGTGCAGATGCGCTGATCGTCCCGCGGGCTGTATAGACGACGCGGCTGCCGACCGGCATTGTGACCGTAGTATCAGCGATGTTGCCCGCGCCAGAGGCCGTGAAGCCTGAGGCCCCACCACTCTGCGTAGCGGTAAAGGTGACGCCCGTAAAGACGCTGGGGAAAATGTCGGTCACGCCCACGCCGGTGACGTCACTCGGCCCGTTGTTCCGTGCCACAATCGTGTAGGTGTCCCCTTGGCCAGGAGTATACGTAGTCTTATTGTCATCTACACTCATGGTGAGGTCAGCCTGGAACGTGATTGTAGAGATAGAGATATCCGTTGCGCTGTTGTTAGCTACGTTGGGATCGGTCACGCCGTTTGGAGGCGTTACCGTCGCTGTGTTCGAAATCGTCCCGCTTGCCGATGAGGGAATCGTTCCACTCTGTACGTAGGTGACGCTGCTGCCAGCGGGCATGGTGACTGTGTCATTGATGTTGCCCGTGCCAATTTTGGTGAATCCTGAAGCCCCACCGTTCTGGGACGCGGTAAAGGTCACGCCGGTAAGGATGGCAGGGCAAGTGTCGATTACGCGTACTCCGGTGGCATCACTTGGCCCGGGGTTGGCCACCACAACTGTGTAGGTGACCTTTGCGCCGGCAATCGCCCCTGCATCAGTCACGGTAATGTTGAAGTCAGCCTGGTAGCTGATTGTAGAGGTATCGGTTGCGCTGTTGTTAGCCAGATTGGGGTCGTTCAATCCGACCGGACCGGTCACGGTCGCTGTGTTTGAAAGCGTCCCGGTTCCCGATGAGGGAATCAGGGCAGTTGCCGTATAGGTAATGGTACTGTTGGCGGGCATCGCGACTGTATCCTGGATGCTGCCGTTGCCAGAGGCCGTGAAACCTGAGGCCCCACCAGTCTGCGTCGCGGTGTATGTCTCGCCGGTAAGGAGGGTAGGGAAAGTGTCGGCGACGCCTATTCCGCTGATGTCATTTGGCCCGGGGTTGGAAACCACAATTGTGTAGTTGATCGTTGCGCCCGCAACGGCCCCCGTATCAGTGACGGTGATGTTGAGGTCGGCTGAAAGAGGAACCCGTGGCGTTCCACCCATTGCGATCGTTGCCGCTCTAACCATGTCGTAGAAAAGCGGGTCGACATCATCTTGTGCCCAAATCTCAATGAACTCGGTACCGTAGGTCCTGGCTACATCGAGTGAGGCTTGCATGACGCATACCGGGTCGCAGGCGGGGCCGCAGGGGCCAGTTGGCCCGCCGCCTTGCCGGCAATTACTTGTCGAGCCAAGGTTCGCTGCGCTGACCATCTGCAACCCTGACTGCCGGGGATTAGTCCATGGCGGAAGTGGAGCGGCGTGCGCGCGAATCATGTATCTGTGGTAGATCAGTGAGTCAAATCCGGGGGTATGTGTGTCGTAATACGTCCCGTCCGCCCAGCTGGCATCCAGCGTATTGCGCTGCATGAAAAATCTGTTGGCGTAAGGCCGAGGCGGTATTCCAAGCGAAGCGTTTCCGTAAACATAATTCTCGATATCGCGGCACAGCGTCGTGTAAGTGCCACCGCTAAAAGCGACGTACGTTGTGTCCAAACCGCCGATTGGCAGTTTGATGTTCTGATTGGGGAATGCCGCGGCGGCGGCGTCGCACATTTCTTTCCCAATCTCGAGCATCGTTGGCTCGCTCCATCCGGCGGCCAGCCATTGTGAAGGCTGGTCCACAGTAATAGTGCCGCACGATGTGGGTGGCGGTTGCGGGCAACTTGGGCATACGATTGTGCCAAACTCGTCCTGGATATTCCAATCCTGCGTGTTGTGATTGGCGAAAGAGGCCATGTTGACAGCAACAATGGCCGGATCGTAGGTATATCTTGCTCCCATGGCGGCAATCAAATCGAGTTTTGCCTGATGAAAAATGGGGTTCCAGGGGAGCACGGTGATGATGGGCTGGCAAAAAGTGGTGTGACTCGACGCAGGGTCGATTAGCGCAATTTTTTGATCCGGCGGAAGGGAATCCAGCAGCCACTGTGGCGTTTGTGATGAACTATCGGTGACCGCTACCGATAAATATTGGAACCCCGCCGCCTTGGCCTCGGCGAGCTTGGCGTCGAGACCGGAGAAGTCATAAACGCCGGGAGCTGTATTAACGTCCTGCCAGTCAACGCTTACACCGATCCCGACGATCCCCAGATTAGCAACCACGCCGGGGTCGATGTCGTGACCAACTCCAAATTGGCCCCACACTCCAATTGGATATGGCGGTACCGCTTGCGCCTGAGCCGTGTCAGCTCCGAAGAAAATGGCGCACCAAGACACCAACACCGCCGCGAGAATCAATGCCCTTCGGCGAGGTAGTGCTGAATATTGCGAGATCTTTAAATCTCTGTCTTTGCAATGCTTGAGATTCGGTTTCTGGGATGGAACTTTTAAGTGCATCCGCGCGTTATGCGCGGTTAGCAACCACGATGTCAAGACTTTTCTTAGGGAATTTTTCTTAGGTAAAAGCGGCATATACCGCGTACCCCATCCTCCTGCGGCTCACAGTACCGCAGGTGCATCGTCCTAGTCCGCCAGGAAAGAACAAATGTTTTTAGAATCCATGCCTGTGTCAGGCGAGGAGTAATCAGCGCAATGGAGGGCTGAACATTGCTTCGAGTTACGACAGCGAGCGCGAGCACGCTCGCAATTCAGGCGAACGTCTAAAGATCTAAATTGTGCCCTTCGAGAGCGAACGAAAACGAATTGACGATGAGGCCCCTGCGCGCCCGAGCGTAATGGTTACGCGGCGCGCGCACTGCGCCGGTGCGAAAAAGCAACTTTAGCTTAAAGAGAATTCAGAAAATCGAATATCCGAGCTTTCTGAAAGTCATTCAATGCGTTGAACGCGTCCCTCACAGTCGCGGCTTGTCCTCCTGCCGCTGCATGCCCGCAAACTCAGGGTGGGGGGCTCAATCGATTTGCCGTCTCCTGTGCCGATATCTGCAACAAGAAGTCGCTAAAGGATGGATGACTCTCTGTTGCCCAAAGCGTCGGGAACGGTGAACGCGCCGCCGTTGATCGGCGTTTCCCGCGACCGCCGTGTTCGCTTGGAACGTGAATGCCTTTAGGGACTGGGACTGATCCGTGTTTCTTGCGGACGGTTACGGACCAAATGCCATATCAAAGGGGTACGACCCGACATCGGGGATTACATCCAGGACAGTCAGCGACGGAATATCAATGACTGACACGGTCGTGTCGTTGGTATTGGAGACGTAAAATTTCGTCCCGTCTGAATTGATTGCTGAAAAGAAGGAACCGTCTCCAGTCACGAGCGTTTTGATGACCTCTCGCGTCGCGGTGTCGATGACTGAAACATCCCCCGCCACAGAACTGGATACGAATGCCAGCGTTCCATCCTCCGTAATGATTACTTCCCACGGTTTGGTTCCGACCGGCACTGTGTCGATCACAGTCAGTGTGCTAGAGTCGATGATGGAGACTGTTCCACTCTGCACGTTGCCCACGTAAATCGCGTCGCC